>DATJWE010000001.1:0-6875 GCA_035501475.1 Puia sp.
TTGCGATAACTCAAAATAAAAACTAAGCAGAAAAATCAGCCCTATTTTTTATCTTGCCTGCATGATGAAAAAGTCTGTGGCTTTATTGGTCTTTGTATTTTGGAATTTTTGCCTCTTCTCACAGGATGTAAAAAATATTCAATTGAAGAATGAAAAGACTGCCTATCCTCTGAAAAACTATTATATCGTGAGAATAAAAGATGACAGGGCCGATACCAGCAATATCGGAGCTGTTAAGACAGGCCTCCTCAGCAAAAAAAATCAACTGATCAATCTGGAAAACGGAGCGGGAAACGCATTCGCTCAGTTTATCCGTAACAGCGTGCACCAGGATTCTTCAGCAAGCCCCATTGTTCTGCACATAACGAAACTGAATGTTCAGGAAACAGGCAGTTCCGGTCTGAAGACAGAAAACGAACTGACCATCGCACTTGCATTTTATACTGATACCATAAAACTGATTGAATATACCGCAGGGGGAAGTACTCAATCCACCAATGACCCCACAAAGCTCATCGAGGAACTTATCCGTGGCAATCTTGCTTCTTTGTTATACCAGTTCGACGAATGGTGGTCTGCAAATAAAAAATTTTATACTACGCAAAAAACCAAACCAACCATTAAAGTGGAAGCCTCTCTTGAAGAGGAACCAGACAACCCGGATATGATTTCTTATTCACTCAGCAGGCCATTGACACTCGACGATTTCCAGGGTAAACCCGATGAGTCGATCAATGCTGCAGCACTTTCCTACAGCATGGTGTTGCTGAAATACAGTTCTGCCATGACGATGAACAATGAAATCTTCGTAGATGTATATGTGTTAACCAATTTTAGCAAATCGAAATCCTGGTGTCGGATGGAAAACCGGAATGCAGAAACGCTTAATCATGAACAAAGACATTTTGATATATCGGCCATCAAAGCCTGCGAGCTTTTGGATACCATCCGGAAATTTACATTCAGTGTCGATCATTTTCCGGCCGAGCTGGAAAAGTTACGAAGACAGAAACAAAAAGAACTTGAGCAAATGCAGGAGCAATATGATGGTGAAACCAAACACGGCATGGGCCCGCAGACCCAGGAAAACTGGAATAAAATGATCAGACAGAAATTACAAAATATCGATTGCTTTCATTCGTAGATTATTTTTCCCTTTTTTACTATGCCGCTATTCACTCCGCAGATTCCTTACCGGGTTACCCGTTGCTGCACAAATGGATTGATAGCTCACAGTTAGTACAGTTATCAGCATCGCCCCGATCGCTGCAGAAGCGAAAATCCACCAGCTCAAATCGGCTCTGTATGTATAATTCAGGAGCCATTTATACATGAAATAATATGCGAGTGGAATCGAAACCACCAATGAAATCAATACCAGTGCTGCAAAATCCCAGGTGAGCAGTTTCCAGAGATTCATCACCGAAGCGCCCAGTACCTTCCGAATCCCAATTTCTTTAATTCGCTGTTCTGCCATGAAAGAAGCCATACCGAATAATCCCATACAACTAATAAAAATTGCCAGCACAGCAAAGCAACTCGCGAGCTTGCCTATGCGAACCTCACTCTCAAATTTCTTTCCATATTCCTGGTCTACAAATTTGAATTCAAAAAGCTGTCTGGGACTGTAAGTCCTGAATACTTTCTCCACTTCTGCAAGACTTTCGGTGGGAGATTTTTTTGGATTTAATTTGAAGATGATAAAATCACTTGCATTTTTTTCGATATGATAGAGCGCTGCTCTTGGCTGGTTATATGGCGATTCTACCATCATGTCTTTGATCACACCAATTACATGGAAGGGCTGATCATCCCATCTGATTGTCTCACCCACAATATCTTTAAAGCCGATGAATTTGGCAAAAGATTCATTCACGACGAATGCCGCAGTATCTGTTCCAAATTCCCTGCTAAAATCCCTGCCTTCCACAAATTGCCAGCCAACTGTCTTTCCATAATCATAAACAACCGGAGTATTTGGGAAATCGACGCTTTGATTCGGATCCTTTCCCTTCCAGTCGAAACCTCCGTTGGTACTCCAATAATTATCCATTGGAGCTCCTGCAGCCGTTATACTGAGAATAACTCCTTTATCAATCAATTCTGTTCTCACCGCATCCAAATGATTCACTACATCGGGCATGAGTTGATATACCTGCACGAGTCCATTCTGATCATACCCCAATGGACGATTGCGCGCAAACTGTATTTGTTTAAATACTACAATGGTGCCAATGATGAGTATCACTGATACCGCAAATTGAGCAACCACTAAAACTTTTCTGGGTAATGAAGCCAGTTTGCCTGCTTTGAAAGTTCCTTTCAGCACTCTCACCGTGTTAAACGAAGAAAGATAAAATGCAGGATAACTACCTGCAATCAAACCTGTGATCAGTATAACGACAATCATTACTCCCCAAAAAACAGGATTCGATAACGGCAAGGAAATTTTTTTGTCGGCGAGTTCATTGAATGCAGGCAATGAGATCGTAACAAGAATAATAGAAAAAATAGCAGCGATGGCAACGATCAGGATGGACTCTCCAAAAAACTGAACAATCAATTGCCTTCTTTGTGAACCAACGGCCTTGCGTATTCCAACTTCTTTGGCACGTTTTTCAGAGCGTGCTGTACTCAGGTTCATGAAATTGATACAAGCCAGCAGCAACACGAATAGTCCGATAAGCGAGAAAAGCCAGACATATTGAATTCTTCCGCCCACATTAACCCCATTTTTGAAATCACTGTAGAGATGCCACTGATTCATTGGGTGAAGAAAAAGTTCGGGCTTGCCCTTGCGCTCTTCCGGATGTACCTTATTCATTTTTGCATCTTTTATTTTCATTGAAACCTGAGCCATATCAGCTTTTTCATTGAGTTCGACAAACACTTTGAAACCATTCATACCCCATGGATTTCCCAAATGATTGAGCCAGTCATTTGTTTTCAGTTTGAGTTTCCAGTCAACGATATAGTCGATATCCGCGGTATAAGAATTATTGGGTGGATTCTCGTATACTCCGACCACTTTCAAATTATCCTTATTGTCGAATTGAAGAATTTGATTCATCGGATCCTTATCTCCAAAAAAAGTTTTCGCGAGAGAAGCAGAGAGCAGAACATCTTCCGGGCCTTTGATCGAATGCTGGGTTCCGTTGATCATGTGGAGATCAAAGAGAGCTGGCCCCTCCGATTCCATGAAAGTTCCTGCTTTGACAAATCTCTTATCACCACAACTCAAAACATGAGATTCATTCCAGGAAGTCATCACGACTTTAGAAAAATCGCTGCCATATTCTTCGCGCAGAGTTTGACTGAGCGGCATCGGTAATACGGGCCAGCTACTAACATCGCCATTGATGATTCCATTTTGCCATACCTGTGCAATGCGATTATGATTTTTGTTATTATGGTCGAAGGAAATTTCATCCCAAACCCAAAGGCCAATCAGGATCGCAACGGTCATGCCAACGGCGAGCCCGCCAATATTAATGATGGATGTCGACTGGTTTTTGCGGATAAACCTCCAGCCTGTTTTGAAGTAGTTGAACATGAAAATATATTTTCTGTAGAATTAAATGCCAAGAGAATGCCGGATTCTAAGAGTCTCTTTGTAAGGAGATTAGATTTGTAATTGAGTTTTACATTGTTCGGTTATGATACAGGAGGTGTTCGGTTTATGAAAAAAAATTTGCCGCTGATGATTTTATCACCGCCGGGGGAAATGGAGACCTAACTCGGAAAATAATATTCTTCGCCATCTACTTCGATCACTACATCCGCAGCGCTTGGCCAGGCCGGTTTGACTGTCTGCGTTTTTTCCCAAACATCAAGATCGTGCATTAATTCATTGACCTTATCCGGCATGCCGGAAGACAAATCATTTTTTTCTTCAATGTCTTTTGAGAGATCAAAGAGGAATTTCTTTTTACTTTTTTTGTTGATGTATAATTTCCAGTTGGCTTTACAAATGGCTTTGGAATAACCGCTTCTCCAATAAAATATTTCGTGAGGAAATCCGGAATTATTTGTCAGAAAAGGAATCAGGTTGGTGCCATCGTAAGGACGGTCGGAAGGAAGTTGAAGATTGGCAACAGCTGCAATCGTCGCAAAAATATCAAGCGAAGACACTGACTTGTCATACACCTGTGAACCATGTATTGCAGCGGGAAATTTAATAAAAAAAGGAACCATCAGTCCGCCTTCGAAATGAGTGCATTTCCCTCCGCGTAAAGGTGCATTGTCGGTTGCCCGGGTATACGTTGCACCCCCATTATCACTGATAAACAGGATGAGTGTGTTATCCTCAATATGACCTGCTCTTAATTTTTCAACTATTTTCCCGACTGCGTCATCGAGTGCTTCGATCATTCCATAATACACCCGCTTCACACTGTCACGCACATTTTGAATGCGATCAAAATAATTTTTCGGAACCTGGAAGGGATCGTGCGGAGCATTAAACGTGAGCATCAAAAAAAATGGATGATCCTTATTCTTATCAATAAAATCAGTTCCTTTTTCTGCGAGGGAAAATGTCAGGTACCCGGTGTCTTTCACGATATTGCTTTCTTCCCTGATAGCCGTTGCTCCACCTCTTGGTTGCCAGGCCGGCAATTCAGAAAATGACCAGGGAAGATGTTGGTTGATGAAACGGCTGGTATCTACAGGATCATCCACATATCTCGTCAGCGCACCATTGAAGTAGTAACTGTAATCGAATCCACGCTCATAAGGATGGTTGCCGTCGTCTTCGCCCAGGTTCCATTTTCCTACGAGTCCCGTTGCATAATTATTTTTTTTAAGCAACTGACCCAGGGTGATTTCCTTCAAATCCAATCCCGTTTGGTATTTGCTTCTGTTCAAAGTGTAATGAGGTTTCAGCGTTCTTAGTCCAGGTATTTCTTTTCGCAGCGAGAAATAATGTTTACGTAAATATTTTACAAAAGCAGGATCGAATTTATCATAGGGCATGTATTCACTTCCGAACCGGTTCTGGTACCGGCCCGTAATAATCCCCATTCTCGAAGGCGAACAAATCGGGGATGTCACGTACGCACGTGTAAATCTTATTCCTCCTATACCAAGACTGTCGATATTCGGTGTGTGAATAAAAAGATTTCCATATGACCTCAGATCGCTGTAGCCAAGATCATCAGCAACGATTAAAATAATATTTGGCCGGTCATCAGTTCTTTTGATCTGCTTATTTTCCGGACCTCCGGAAATAATTTTCATCAAACCAAAAAAAGCTAATGCCTTTTTCGTGAATCGCCAGGCGTACATCTTATTTCGATTTCTTATTTTGTAAAGGTAATGAGAGAACAGAACCGGTTTTAACCGAACAGTCCTTGTACCAATAGCGTACACTTTCATAGGCAGTACCCTTTTCAAAATTTTGGTTCTCAATCAAATAGAAGATGGCATTTTCTTGGTGGAGAATCTGAAATAATGTGGAAACCTGGATGCGGGGAGGCGGATACGGGAATGTGGAAATGGGCTCTGTCAACTGTCATTTGTAAACTGTCAACTAAAGCAAAAGAATGCTTCTAAACTTTTTCAAGATCGCATACAGAAACATTATTCGCGGTAAATGGTTTTCACTGATCAATATTGCTGGCCTTGCTATTGGTATGGCAAGCGCCATGCTAATCCTGCTCTGGGTTCAAAATGAATTGAGCTTCGACCGGTTTTATGAAAACACAGACCTCCTTTATCAGTCATGGAACAGGGATAAAGGCAATAACGGAATTGATTGCTGGAACGTTACGCCCAAACCTTTGGGCCCCGCATTAAAACAGGAATTTCCCGAAGTGGAAAAAGCAACAAGAGTGAACTGGGATGAAACAAGGCTTTTCACTGTTGGTGAAAAAAAAATAAATGCCAAAGGAACGATGGTAGATCCCGATTTTCTGACCATGTTCAGGTTCCCATTTATCCAGGGTGATATGAATAGCGCCCTGAATGATCCTGAAGATATCGTTATTACTAAAAAATTATCAAAAAAATTATTCGGCGATGAAAATGCAATGGGCAAGGTGGTCAGATTTGATAACAGGTTTAATTTTAAAGTAAGTGGGGTGATGAAAGATCTTCCCAACAACACTGACTTTGATTTTGAATACCTGCTTCCCTGGTCGGCAATGAAACTGGTAAATGAAGATGACAGCAGCTGGTCCAATAACTCGACCAGAAATTATGTTTTGCTAAGACCCAATGCCAGTCTTGCTTCTGTGAATAAAAAAATCAGGAATGTAATAAAGGATCATGGCGAAAAATACTGGACCTTGGAATCCTTTCTTTATCCGGTTGGACAATTACGATTGTATTCAAATTTTGAAAATGGTGTTCCTTCGGGCGGAAAGATAGAATCCGTGTGGGTATTTACATTGATAGCGATGTTAATCCTTTTGATCGCCTGCATTAATTTCATGAACATGAGTACGGCCAGGAGTGAAAAAAGAGCGAAAGAAGTTGGCATCAGGAAGGTTGTAGGCGCGCAAAAAAAATCCCTCATAGCACAATTCATTGGCGAAAGTATTCTGCTCTCATCTATTTCCGGGGTAATCGCACTGCTCCTCGTTCAATTAGCCTTACCTGCATTTAATCTTCTTACAAAAAAAGAACTCACCATTGAATACGATAATTTTTATTTCTGGCTTTCATTCATCGGATTCGTTCTGTTCACCGGAACCATTGCAGGAAGCTATCCGGCATTTTTTCTTTCATCCTTCAGACCTGTTACTGTTTTGAAAGGCACTTTCAGAAGAATGAATGCATTAGTCACTCCACGAAAAGTATTGGTCGTTTTGCAATTCACCTTCGCTATCATTTTGATCATTTGCACCATAATCATTGAGCAGCAGGTAAAATAC
>DATJWE010000002.1:0-15794 GCA_035501475.1 Puia sp.
CCTGTTTACAAGCCTGCTCGCAGGAAGTTATCCCGCCTTCTATCTCTCCTCATTCAAGCCCGTCAGCATTTTTAAACAGCAATTCAAAAGATCAAATGCGGCTGTTACTCCCAGAAAAGTATTGGTGGTCCTGCAATTCAGCTTTGCGATCATCCTAATTGTTTCGACCCTTGTTGTCCGCAACCAGATACAATATGCGCAGGATCGCGATAAAGGCTATTCAAATGATAATTTACTTCAAGTGGATTTTGTGGGTGATATTGATAAGAATTATTTTCTCATCAAACAGGAGCTCTTCAATTCAGGCATCGCATCTTCTGTGACAAAGAGTATGACTGGCCTTGTAGACGGAGGAGCCCATGCCTGGGGCCTGCGCTGGCAAAATGAAAGCCCACCCGATACAAATACAACAATCACTTTATACAGCGAAGACGCTGACCTGGTAAAAACTGCAAGGCTCCATTTGATTGCGGGAAGAGATATCGATATATATAAATACCGATCGGACAGTTCTTCAGTTATTTTAAACGAAACCGCAGTGAAGCTGATGGGCTTTAAGGAACCATTGGGACAAATTATTAATGAACCCTATAACAACCGGCAATTACATGTAGTAGGAGTTGTGAAAGACTATATCATCGGTTCTCCATATGACAAGATCCCGCCAATGGTAATTGAGGGACCTGGTTCATGGTTTACTGGGATGCACATCAAATTCAATCCCGCACTGCCGACCGAGCGCGCATTGGCCAAGACGGAGCAGATTTTTAAAAATTATAATCCTGCTTATCCTTTCGACTACAAATTCGTCGATGAAGAATACGCAAAGAAATTTGATGATGAGCAACGCACCAAAACGATGGCGGGTCTGTTCGCAGCATTAGCCGTATTTATTTCCTGCCTGGGTTTATTCGGCTTGTCCGCCTATGTAGCAGAAAGCAGGATCAAGGAAATCGGTGTACGCAAAGTGCTCGGTGCATCTGCATTCAGCATAACCAGATTATTGTCGATTGATTTTGTAAAACTGGTTTTCATCGCCATCGTGATTGCCGCACCTGTTGCATGGTATGGAATGAACAGATGGCTCGAAAATTATACGTACAAAATAAATATAGGTGCCGGCGTCTTTTTGGTCGCAGGTTTTTTAGCGGTGATGATCGCTCTGGTAACGGTAAGTTTCCAGGCCATCAAAGCAGCTATGACCAATCCGGTGAAGAGTTTGAGAACGGAATGAGGCAAACCTCCGGGGTTCTCCGCAACCCCGGAGGTTTAGTTGTTCGAAGGCATGGGAAATACGGGAATTAGAAACAAGAGCGGTCAACGAACGGCTGTCAACAGTCATCTGTCAACTAAAAGGAATTTTATGTTAAAAAATTATGTCAAAACCGCATGGAGAAACATCAGAAAGAATAAACTTTTTTCAGCTATTAATATTCTTGGCCTTTCGATTGGCATTGCACTTTGTTTTGTCATTATGCTTTATGTGCATGACGAACTGAGCTATGACCGGTTCAACGGGAATGCGGACCGGATAGTGCGTGTCGTGTTCAATGCCAGTATCAATGGCGGGAAAATTAATGAAAGTGTTGTTATGGCACCGGTTGCGAAAACAATGAAGAAAGATTTTCCTGAAGTACAGGATGCAACAAGAATTATAAGTTTTGGGGCTCCAAAAATTATTTACGAGAATGCTGTTTTTAAAGATGATCCGTTTGCATTGGTTGATCCAAACTTCTTCAGCATATTCACACTTCCCTTTGTCGAAGGTGATCCAAAAACCGCACTGCTTCATCCGGGTACGGTTGTCATCACCAGATCCACCGCTAAAAAGTATTTTGGCAAAGAGGATGCAATTGGCAAAACCATTGGGTTGAATGATAATACGAATAAGTACATGGTGACCGGCGTGATCGAAGATATCCCTGCTAATTCGCATTTTCACTTTAATATGCTTGGCACAATGATAGGTTTTCAGCAAGCCAATTCCGATTCCTGGTTGGATGGCAGCTTTCACACCTATCTATTAATAAAGCCGGGCACTGACTTGAAAAGAATAGAAGCGCGCTTTCCCGCAATGGTTGAGAAATATATGGGTCCGCAAATTCAGCAGCAGATGGGTTTAGGTTTGAAGGAATTTGTCACGAAAGGAAATTCACTTGGTTTTGCGTTACAGCCGTTAAAAAATATTCATCTCAATTCAAACACAACTACAGAATTTGAACCTGGCGGTAATGCAGCCTATGTATATATTTTTGGAGGTGTTGCCATTTTTATGCTGATTGTTGCCAGCATTAATTTCATTAACCTTTCAACAGCAGGCGCTTCAAAAAGAGCAAAAGAAGTTGGCGTAAGAAAAGTGGCAGGTTCGGGGAAGCTTCAACTCATCTGTCAATTCTTATCAGAATCAATACTGATTACATTTTTTGCATTATTTATTGCATTTGCGTTGATACAAATTGCATTACCTGCTTTCAATAATATTTCAGGAAAGCATTTGAGCCTTGATCTAAAACCTATCCTCGCTTTCCTTGGTTTGGGATTATTGGTTGGCCTGTCAGCCGGCATTTATCCTGCCTTTTATTTATCATCGTTCAATCCCATAGCGGTACTAAAAGGGAAACTTGCAGCCAATCATAAAAGCTTTGGTTTACGAAGTGGTTTGGTGGTGTTTCAATTTTTTATTTCAGTTGCATTGATCATTGGAACCATTGTGGTGTATCAGCAAATGAAATATATACAAAATAAAGACCTTGGTTTTAATAAAGAGCAACTTATCACGATTCCAAATTCCTATGCCCTGGGAAAAAATGAGCAGGTGTTTAAACAACAAATGCTACAGGATCCCCGCATAGTAAATGCAACCGCCTCGTATTATAAACCTGTAGGTCCGAGTAATTATAATAATGCATTAGCATATCCGCAAGGTAACGATCACCTTATTGTTGATGGTGTGGAGTATCATGTGGATGAAAATTACATTCCAACCCTGGGCATGAAAATGGTTAGCGGCAGAAATTTTTCCAAAGAGTTTGCAACAGATTCTTCCGCGATCATTTTAAATGAAACCGCAGCGCATGCATTGGGATGGAATGATGTGAGCGCTGTTGGGAGAACCATTATACGCCAAAATAGCGATAAGGGAACAAATGTTCCTTTTCGCGTAATCGGGGTAGTAAAAAATTTCAATTTTAAATCATTGCACGAAGCAATTAGTCCTTTGTATATGAGCTTGCAACCCGAAGGGGGATTGATCTTTAAAATAAAAACTAATGATATTTCCGGCTTATTAGCAACAATGAATAAACAATGGGACGCATTCAATACAGGCGACCCATTTACATACAATTTTATGGATGACCTTTTTAGTAAAACATATTCAACAGAGCAGAAAACAGGCACCATACTTAATATCTTCTCTGTACTCATTATTCTTGTTGCATGTCTTGGTCTGTTTGGTTTGGTAACATATACAGCAGAACAAAGGACAAAAGAAATCGGGATAAGAAAAGTGCTGGGCGCAAGTGTAGCACAGGTAACTCAAATGCTTTCCAAAGAGTTTTTAAAGCTGGTGCTGATTGCATCGTTGATTGCATTTCCTGTTGCATGGTGGGCAATGAACAAATGGCTGCAAAGTTTTGCCTATCGTATAAATATTTCATGGTGGATATTTTTTGTTGCCGGATTAACTGCTTTATTGATTGCACTGATAACAGTAAGTTTCCAGGCCATCAAAGCAGCTATGAACAATCCGGTGAAGAATCTGAGAACGGAATGAATATGAAAATGTGAGAATGTGGAGATGCGAAAATGACGACTGATAACTGACAACTGTTAACTGTCAACTAAAAGAATTTTATGATCAGAAACTATTTCAAAACCGCATTCAGAGGTTTGACCCGTAACAGGAATTACGCCATTATAAATATTGCAGGCTTAGCGGTTGGTATTGCAGTTTGCATGATGATCTTTATCATTATTCAATTCCAAACAAGCTTCGATGATTTCCATTCAAAGAAAGATCGCATCTACCGTGTATTAAGCGAATATCATCCTGCAGATGCGGCTGAAG
This sequence comes from Puia sp., assembly GCA_035501475.1. GTDB lineage: Bacteria > Bacteroidota > Bacteroidia > Chitinophagales > Chitinophagaceae > Puia. The sequence continues at coordinate 4,070 of DATJWE010000002.1, forward strand.
TTTTTTATAAAGACGTTCCTTTTGCAATGCCCACAGGATTAAAATCGGCTTTCCCCAAATTAGAACAGGTAGCTTCAGTTTATGAAAGTCACAATGATCAGTTACTCATACCCGACAACAACGGGAAAACGATAAAGGCATTTAAAGAAGACAAGGGCGTATTTTTTACAGAGCCTTCATTCTTTAAAATGTTTGATTTCCCCCTGCTCGCAGGTTCGTATGCCTCATTACAAGATCCCGACAATGTATTGCTAACAAAAGAAATGGCAGAAAAATATTTTGGCGACTGGAAAACAGCCATGGGTAAAACCATTAAACTGGAAGAAGGCGGCTTTATGTTTGAGCACGGCACTGAGACACTGAAAGTTTCAGGTATTCTGGCAACAATACCTGCCAATACAGACTTTCAGCTAAAACTTGTTGTGTCTTTTGGAACAGAAAGTTATATGGCAAATTCCACCAACAATTGGAAAGAATCGGCAAACGATTTTGGTTGCTACATTATGTTACCGCCGAATATTTCTGTTGATAATTTTAATCAACAATTAAGTGTGTACTCACGAAAAATGCTGCCTGCCGATATTAAAGATAATCATAGCCATATTATACAACCATTACGCGCGGTGCATTATGATACACAAACAGGTGATTACAGCAATAAAACAATCAGTCATCAACTGCTGAATGTATTGTGGCTGATTGCAGCATTTATCCTGTTAATTGCCTGCGTCAACTTTATCAACCTCTCCACCGCGCAGGCTGTTAATCGTGCAAAAGAGGTTGGCGTAAGAAAAGTTTTAGGGAGTAATAAATCTCAATTGCAAATCCAATTTATTGTTGAAACTTTTTTGATAGTTACAAGCGCAGTAATGATAGCAGCAATTATTACAACGCTTATATTGCCTTATGTAAATCAACTTTTAGAACTTTCGCTTTCATTCAATATTCTTAGCAACCCTGCAATTATTTTATTTCTTTTGACAGTAAACATTGTTGTAACCGCACTTGCCGGTTTTTATCCTTCTATTGTTTTATCACGTTTCAATCCTGTTACTGCGTTGAGGAGAAAACTCACTGTGAATACTACAAAGGGAATTTCATTAAGAAGAGGGTTGGTAGTGTTTCAATTTATTATTGCACAGGCACTGATTATCGGAACACTCATCATTGTAAAGCAGATGAATTATTTTATGGATCAGCCTTTGGGGTTCGATAAAAATGCCATTGTGAATGTTCCTTTTCGTACAGACAGTCTTCGCCTCAGCAAGCTGGAATATTTAAAGAACAGGTTATTGCAGGTAAACGGTGTGCAGGCCGTAAGTTTCAGCTCCAACACTCCGGTTGAAGATGTTAATGATATGTGGACCACATTAAAATTTAATCATGCAGGAAGGCAAACAGATTTTTATTCTATTCTCAAATTTGCCGACAACGAATATGTGCCGGCTTATAAATTGCAACTGGTGGCTGGGAGAAATTTACAACCATCCAATATGACAAGAGAATTTTTGGTGAATGAATCGCTGATGAAAAGTTTGGGAATAAAAAACCCTGATGAAATATTGAATAAAGAAATAAGTATATGGAGTGATCAAATAAAATGCCCTGTTGTGGGTGTATTGAAGGATTTCAATGACAGGTCTTTTCGCAGTGATCTTGCACCGTTGCTTATAACCACAGATGCAGTAATGTACAACCAGGCCGGAATAAAACTTTCAACAACAAACATTTCTTCTACCCTGCAATCCGTTAAACAAATATGGGAGCAAACATTTCCCGATTTTGTGTACCAATACAGGTTTTTGGATGATAAGATTGCAAGTTTTTACAAACAGGAAAATCAGTTATCGCAATTGTATAAAATTTTTGCAGCCCTAGCGATATTCCTTAGCTGTCTTGGGTTGTATGGTTTGGCTTCATTCATGGCCGTGCAGAGAATAAAAGAAGTTGGTATTCGTAAAGTACTTGGCGCTACTGCAGTCAATATCGTTTATGTGTTTTCAAAAGAATTTATCATACTCATTGCAATTGCCTTTGCGATTGCTACACCCATTGCATGGTATTATATGAATCATTGGTTGCAAAATTATGCTTATCGCATCAACATCACTTGGTGGTTATTTGCTGCAAGTGGACTTGTTGCAGTAATTATTGCTCTTGCAAGCATCAGCTTTCAGGCAATAAAAGCAGCGATGGCGAATCCTGTGAAAAGCCTTAGAACGGAGTAGGAATCGATGTCTGTTTATCGATGATCGTTGGTCGATCTTAGTTGAAGACCTGCGTCGGAAGTCGGCCAACTTTCAACTAACAACTGTTAACTGTCAACTAAAAATAATCATTATGCTGAAAAATTATTTAATTACTGCATGGCGTAATATAACCAAGAATAAAATCTTCAGCCTGATCAACATTATTGGTCTGGCCGTAAGCATGTCCGTTTGTTTTCTGATCATTCTCATCATAGCTGATCAAAAAAGTTATGACCAGTTTCATGTTAATAAGAACCGTATTTACCGGATTCAAACGGTCGGCATAAATGGTACCAGGTGGAGATCGGCTTCTTCCGCTTTGCCACTGGGTGAGATGTTGCGAAGAGAATATGTCGGGATTGAAGCATCAGCCAGTTTGGCAAGGAATATTGGCGGGGATTTATTTTATCAGGATAGAATTGCATCCGGCGGCGGTTATTTTGCGGATGGTAATTTGTTTAAAGTAATGGACTTTAAACTGGAAAAAGGTGATGAGCAGACTGCCCTGCAAAATCCATTTTCCATGGTGATTTCGGAAGAACTGGCTTCCAGGCTTTTCAAGGATGAAGATCCTATTGGTAAAACAATAAAGTTTAATGATACAGGTATCAATCCCGGTGGAATAGAGACAGGTAACAAAGAAACTACATATGGTCAATTTATGATTACCGGCGTCCTGAAACCCAACCCGGGTAAAACGAGCCTGCCTTTTAAATTTCTGGCATCATTGAGCACATTGGCTTCACTTGCAAAAGACTCCATTCTTAATTATCGGGCCAATGACTGGGAAAATGTATGGTCTAATTATACCTATGTGCTTATGCAAAAAGGAAAATCAAAAGCTGATCTTCAAAAAATACTCGATGAGATTTCAAACAAGCAATATCCAAAAGGTAATGGCAATCAATTCGGATTTAAAGCAGAAGCCTTGACTGACATAATGCCGAGCGACCCGATAGGAAATCCGACAAATACTTCTGTTCCAAAACTTGTACTGGTTATCCTGAGCGTCCTGTGTTTGACGGTCATGCTTTCCGCCTGCCTGAATTATACTAATCTGTCAGTAGCAAGATTGCTGACAAGGGCAAAGGAAGTGGGAATCCGAAAAGTTTCCGGCGCTACAAGAAAGCAAATATTTGCCCAGTTTATTACGGAGGCGATTCTCATTTCGTTGGTCGCGCTCGTTTTTGCATTGGTCATTCTATTCGTATTACAGCAGTTATTCTCTGCTTTGTGGCTCAACAGATTTATGAACATTACATTTAGTTACAATCTTAAGTTGTATCTCATTTTTATCGGGTTTAGCGTGGCAGTGGGTTTTATTGCCGGCCTGCTTCCCTCGATTTATATTTCCATGTTCAATCCTGTTTACATATTCAGAAGTCTCAACAGCGTAAAGTTTTTCAAAAGAATTACGATTCGAAAAGTGCTTCTTGTCGTTCAGTTTTGCGTTTCACTCATCTTCATCATATCAACAAGCCTGATTTATCTGCAGACAAGTCATCTTCTCAATTTTGATTATGGTTTTGATAAGGACAATGTGGTAAACATCAAACTTTATAAACCTGAAAACTATAACAGATTTGTTGAGGCTATCTCATCAAACAAAAATATTGCTGCGGCTTCCGCATGCACTTTTTTACCGGCAACAGGAAACGAGTATGGCCAAATGGTATATAAAAGCGAAGACCACAGGGACAGCCTTGAAGCTGATTATATTGACATAGATGCAGGATGCATGCGTGTTTGGGATCTGCAACTAGTCGCAGGAAAGAACCTCCCTTCAATTCCAAGCGAAAAGGAAGATCATTATATTCTAATAAATGAAAGAATGGTTCATGATTTTAGGTATGCTTCCCCGAAACAGGCGGTGGGACATCATATTATACTTGGGAGTAATGATGCAGAAATAGTCGGTGTGGTAAGGGATTTCCAGTACCTGGACATCAGCCGTGAGATTCAACCACTCATGCTAAGAAACCGAAAATCCGAATTTGGCTATATCACAGTGAGAATACATGGAACGGCCATAGCGTCGACCGTCGACTTCCTGCAGCGCACTTGGAAAAAAGTAAATCCAAATACAAAATTTGAATATGAATTTTTTGATCAGCAGCTATTGACGACGCATTCGATGATGAGCGACGTTGCAGGCATCATGAGTGTGCTCGCTTTTCTTGCCGTGCTGATTTCCTGTCTTGGTTTGCTCGGCATGGCGACTTATACGGCCGAAACGCGGCAAAAAGAAATCAGTATCCGAAAAGTGCTCGGTTCGAGTGTATTCCAGGTCATTGTGCTGCTATCAAGAAGTTTTATGATTTTACTGGGAATCGCCGTTGTTATCGGAATCCCTCTGGCTCTAATCATCAATAATATCTGGCTGCAATCTTTTGCGTCAAGAATTACCATAAGTCCGGCGATTTTACTGCTGAATGTTTTGATACTTGCGCTAGTCACGTTGGCGATTGTTTTCTCGCAGGCCTGGAGAGTTTCGGTTGCCAATCCGGCGAAGAGCCTGAGGATGGAATGAGGAGAGCTGATCGATGTCCGTTGCCGATGATCGTTGGTCGTTGCCCGACTTTTGATGCAAGTTATACTTGGTCCGGATAACGGCCAACGATTACTTTCAACTGTGAACTGTCAACTATAATGATTCATTATGCTCAAAAATTATCTTGTCACTGCCTGGAGAAATACAAGAAATTATAAAGCTGCAGGCATTATTAATATAATCGGTTTATCTGTCGGAATGGCCGCAGCCGTATTAATTTTTATTTGGGTGCAAAACGAATTGAATTTCGATAATTACCATAAAGAGGAAAGCCGGATTTTCCATATAACAATGGGACATAAAAGAGATTCTAAAAAATTTGCAGGGACGCCCTGGACATTGGCAGATGCGGTAAATCGTCAAATTCCTGAAATCGAAAAATCAGTCAGGCTTTATATTCCTCTCGGCAACAACAATCCGGTGCTTGATATTAACGACAACTATTATCGCGAAAAACAACTGGCTTTTGTAGACGCATCATGGTTTTCGGTTTTTCATTACGATTTTATTGAGGGAAATGCGGATGCCTTCAATCAAAATCCGAACAGTATTATTTTAACCGAAACACTGGCAAAAAAATATTTTTTACAGAATGCTGCGCATGGAACCAAAAATGCACTTGGCCAGGTAATCTATATCGACACTGCCTTATACAAAGTAGTGGGCGTGATAAAAGATAATCCGGCAAATTCCAGCTTCCAATACAATATTATTATTCCGATAGATGCTTACTTGAAAACGCAGCCATCAAATGCGTGGACTTCGTGGATGGCATTTATGTTTCAGACTTTTGTCAAAATAAAAAAAGGAGCTTCAATCAACCATGTTGAACAGGAAATAAACGAGATATTATTGCACCAGGATCAGCTTAGATCAGTAGCATTTAATAACGGCTCAAAAGATACCATTTCAGCCAATCTCGGTCTCTTAAGGAACCTTCATTTTGACGACAGCTTCGGAACAAACACATTCAAGCAGGGCAACAAACAGGTAGTGTTGATTTTTCCCATTCTCGGTCTTCTGTTATTAATAATTGCCTGCGTCAACTATGTAAACCTCACAACAGCCAAAGCAAGCAAATACAGCAAAGAAGTAAGCATAAAAAAAATAATCGGCGCCGGTAGAAAGGATTTGTTCGCCCAGTTCATGACAGAATCCACGATTACAGGGATCATTGCCCTGGTAGTTACGTTGATACTGATCAAAATAAGCCTTCCCTGGTTTAACCGTTTTACCGAAAGAAATTTTGTGCTTTCTTTTTCTTCTTTCACAATATGGACAACAATGTTGGGAGCTCTGGTCACAACCATATTACTTACCGGAATCTATCCTGCCCTGCTGCTCTCCTCATTTAAACCTTTGAATGTTTTAAAAGGGATCAATGTTTTGAAAACAAAAAACACGAGTCTTCGCAAAACACTGGTCGTTTTTCAGTTCACCGTTGCCATTGCTCTGGCAATAAGCACTTTTATCATTCTGCAACAACTTCATTTCATATTAAGCAATAATGAAGGGTATGACAGAAGCAGGATATTTTCTTTTTCCTTTCCAAAGGACTGGAATAAAAATAATTATCATGCAAACAAAGCGGATTTCATTAATATGGTGAAAAACGAATTGATGAAGCATCCCGCCGTTCAGCTTGTAACTGTTTCAGATGGCCCCATATTCAATCTCCCTTTATCAATGGGTGGGATTGCTGATTGGACAGGAAGGGATAAGAATGACCAGGCCTTAATAACCCCTCTTTCCGTTGATTCCGATTTCAGAAAGATATTCCATCTTACACTGAAGGAAGGAAGATGGTTTGATCCAAACAGCATCAGCGATAAACATAATTATATTTTGAATGAAACGGCTGTTGCAGAATTTGGATTAAAAAAACCATATATCGGTCAGTATTTTTCTTTGCTGGGTGATTCCGGACAAATCATCGGTATCGTAAAAGATTTTCACTTCCGTGATTACCGGCAAAAAATTGATGCAGCAATATTGTTTAATAATCCGGGCTTAAGAACCATGTTTCTGGTTCAGGCAAATGGAGCTAATATATCCAGGGCATTGACCGATGCTGGACAGATTTGGAAGAAATTTTTCCCAAGTGACCCTTTCGAATACAATTTCCTTGATGAAGAATTTGCGCAGATGTATAAAGATGATATCAAAACTTCCGGATTATTCGGCGCGTTTTCAGGCATTGCTATTTGCATCAGTTGCCTCGGCCTGTTTGGCCTGGTATCATTCATGGCAGAACAACGCACGAAGGAAATCGGGATAAGAAAAGTGTTAGGCGCTTCAGCTATCCGAATTACCATCATGCTTTCCGGAGATTTTGTAAAGGTGGTTCTTATCGGTTTTGTCATTGCTTCACCGCTGGCATGGTGGGCAATCAATAAATGGTTGCAAAATTTTGCCTATAAAATTCAGGTCAGCTGGTGGGTGTTTGCGGGAGCAGGCTGTGTGGCGATTGTTATTGCCCTGGCAACAGTAAGCTTCCAGGCAATAAAGGCCGCGCTTGCAAATCCTGTAAAGAGTTTGAGAACAGAGTGAAGCAAACCTCCGGGGTTCCCGGGAACCCCGGAGGTTTATGAAAAACGGAATAAATGTGAAATGTGCAAATTTCAGCCCGGCATTTAAATGCCGGGTTGAAAGAATAAATAAAAAATCGATTGACGAAAACATAAATCGCTTATATGTTCAATAATTATTTCAAAACCGCCTGGCGCAACCTGATGAAGAATAAAGGTTTTTCTTTTATTAATATCGCAGGTCTGGCTATTGGCATGGCGGCGGCTATATTGATCCTTTTGTGGATTCAAAATGAATTGAGGCGAGACACTCAATACCCAAAATCTGACAGGCTATACCTCATGTACAACCGCGATAAATTCAGCGGACAATTATGGGCATGGAGTTCAACCCCGATGATAATGGGACCTACCCTTAAGAAAGACTATCCCGAAGTGGATGACGCTGTGCGTGTAAATGGTAACGCAAACTATCTGCTTACCGTTGGCGAAAAAAAATTCATTGAGCATGGCTTTATTGTTGACAGCGGCTTTCTAAGCATGTTTGATTTTCCCATGCGGTATGGAAACCCGGCCAAAGCACTAAGTGGCATTTATAATATTGTTATTACTGAAAACCTGGCTAAAACATTATTCGGCGAGGAAAATGCGATGGGCAAAACGATTAGGGTCGACAGCACTGATATTTTTACTGTATCAGGCGTAATGAAAAATTTGCCGAATACCACTTCTTTTCAGTTTGATTATTTATTGCCCTTTGCTTACCTGCATAAGTTAAAGCAGGACGATGATGTTTGGGATAATAATCAATTAAGCACATACCTATTGCTAAAACAAAATGCATCGCAGAATGCATTTAATGTTAAAGTAAAAAATATTACTATTGAACACACAAAAAGCAGCGGACTTCCTTCAACCACACAAGTGTTCAGTTACCCAGTAAGCAAAACATATCTCTATGGCAACAATGAAAATGGGCAATTGGTTGCAGGCCGTATAGAAACAGTGAGATTGTTTGGCGTTATTGCTGCTTTTATATTGCTGATTGCCTGCATCAACTTCATGAACCTTTCCACGGCACGCAGCGAAAAACGCGCAAAAGAAGTGGGCATACGCAAAGTGGCCGGAGCGCAAAAGTTTTCATTGATTGCACAGTTTATCGCTGAAAGTATTTTGCTTGCACTGCTTGGAGGCATTATTGCCCTTTTGATTGTACAATTCATATTGCCATTTTACAATGGCCTCGTAGATAAACAACTCTATCTTGACTGGAGTAATATTTATTTTTGGTTAGAGTTACTTGCATTCATCATATTCACGGGCATTATTGCCGGCAGCTATCCTGCATTTTTCCTTTCATCATTCAAACCCGTAAAAGTTTTAAAGGGCACATTCCGTACAGCACATGCAGTTATCAATCCGCGTAAAGTATTGGTGGTATTACAATTTACGTTTGCCATCATTTTAATCATATCCACAATAATTATAGTGCATCAAATAAGGTATGCACAGGAAAGAGAAACGGGATACAACAAAAACAATATTATTTACACTTTTATACAGGGTGATGTTGCCAAAAATTACGATGTTATAAGACAATCATTGCTTGATAACGGTGCTGCTGTGGGTATAACCAAATCCATGAGCCCGATTACACAAGTTTGGAGTGATAGCTGGGGCTTTTCCTGGCAGGGCAGTACGGAAGATGACAAAAAGCTCGACTTCTGGAGATTTAGTACTGATGGCGATTTTATGAAAGTAATGGGCACTACGCTCGTTGAGGGAAGAGATATTGATTTAAAAAACTATCCCGGCGATTCCACTGCAATAATGATGAATGAAACCGCCATAAAAAGAATGCACCTGAAAGAACCCGTGATAGGGCAAATTGTTAATAGCGGGACTACACAGATGCGGATAGTCGGTGTGGTAAAAGATTTTATTTTAGGCTCTCCATACGAACCCGTTTCGCCATTAATGATTAACGGTCCTGGCACAGGATGGTTTAACGTTGTTCACATAAAACTCAATCCTGCAAAATCTGTTTCTGAAGATTTGAAACTGACAGAACGGGTGTTTAAGCAATTCAACCCTCAATATCCGCTCAACTACAGATTCGTTGATGAAGAATATGCCCGAAAATTTGAAGACACGCAACGCACTGCCACCCTTGCTGCATTGTTTGCAGGATTAACTATCATCATTTCATGCCTTGGCTTGTTTGGGCTTGCGGCATATATGGCTGAGAACCGGATAAAAGAAATTGGTGTGCGAAAAGTGCTTGGCGCAAGTGTAATTGGCATCACCACACTTTTATCAAAAGATTTTTTAAAGCTCGTGATTATATCGTTTGTCATTGCATCGCCCATTGCGTGGTATGCCATGCGCCAATGGCTTTTAGGTTATACATACCGCGTAAGGATTGAATGGTGGGTGTTTGCCGGCGCCGGCATTGCAGCTGTTTTTATTTCGTTGCTTACAGTTAGCTATCAGGCAATCAAAGCGGCAATGGCAAATCCTGTGAAGAGTTTGAGAACGGAATGAAGCGAACCTCCGGGGTTCCCGGGAACCCCGGAGGTTTCTATACTGTCAACTAAAAAAGTTCTATATGTTTAAAAACTATCTCATCATAGCATACAGAAAACTGGCCAGACATCAACTCTATACTATTATAAATATCCTGGGACTGGCCATGGGAATATCAGCCTGCCTGATTATTTATCTTCTTACCAGTTTTGAACTGAGTTATGATAAATTTCATCCTGATAAAGAAAGGATTTACAGGATTGTCGGAGAAGTCGGTGGATTTGGTGGAGAAAGGAAATTTGGATTCATACTTGACCCTCTTCCCATGACCATGCGCAATGAACTGTCGGGTTTTGAATCAGTCTCTGCTTTTTTTAATTATTATGCAAAAGTCACAATTCCCAATGCCAATCAGAACGAGCCAAAGAAATTTGATGCGCAAAAAAGAAATGTTGCTTCTGATATTATTGTTGCCGAACCTCAGTACTTCGAGATATTCAAATATCAGTGGCTTGCAGGCAATCCGGCTGCGGCATTGAATGAACCATTCAAAGTAGTACTCTCAGAAAAAGAAGCGAAGAAATATTTCGGAACAATAACACCGGAAGAAGCAATCGGCAGGCAGGTAATCTATGACGATTCCCTGACTCTTACTGTTTCCGGTATTGTAAAAGACTGGGAAAAGAATACTGATTTCACATTTAAAGATTTTATTTCATTTGCCACAGTCGAACATAGTTTCTTAAAAAATGACATTAATATGAACGGCTGGGGCATGTGGAGCTACTATACCCAGGGCTATGTAAAACTGGCAAAAGGAGCTGATCCGGCACAGGTCGAAAAGCAGTTTCCTGCATTTCTGAAGAAACATCTTTTTACCGGACCGCCGGATCCGAAAGCAAAAATAAGCGCGAAGATATTATTGCAGCCCCTTTCAGATGTACATTTCAATGAAGATTACCCTGATGCGTATGCGCGCAAAGCTCACCTACCGACACTGTACGGCCTGATGGCCATCGCCATATTTATTTTGGTTATTGCGGCCATTAATTTCATCAATTTATCCACGGCACAATCCATACAACGTGTCAAGGAAATTGGTGTTCGAAAGGTACTCGGAAGTAGCCGGGGCAATATTGTCATTCAATTCCTGAGTGAAACATTGATCATGACGCTGCTCGCAGTCATCCTCTCAATGATCATCACCAATCCTGTTATTTCACTCATGCACAAATTCATTCCTGATGGTGTTGGATTGCATCTGTCTAATCTTCCAACCTTATTTTTTCTTGCACTCATCACTGTGGTTACCGCTTTGCTGGCAGGATTTTACCCGGCGAAAGTGTTATCGTCCTACCTACCTGCATTATCACTAAAAGGTCAGGGAGCAAAAAGACCAAACCAGAAAAATTACCTGCATAAAGGATTAATTGTATTTCAATTTACCATTTCACTGGTCTTTATCATCGGGACGATCATCATCTCAGACCAAATGCATTTTGTACTAAATAAAGATCTTGGATTTACCAAAGATGCAATCATCACGATGGACGCCGGCGATACAAACAAAAGAAATGTACTGGCAGAAAAAATCAGGAATATTTCAGGTGTGCAAATGGTGAGTACCCATATGGGAACGCCAATAGCAAATGGTCATGCGGGCACCTATATTGAGTACAAAGGTGCAACCGATTCTAAAATTATTGCTTCCTTCGAAATGTGTGATTCGAATTATGTGCCTTTATACGAATTAAAGATAATCGCAGGAAGAAATCTTTTTTCGTCTGATACCATCAAAGAATTCCTGGTCAATGAAACCTGCGCAAAAGAACTCGGTTTCAGAAAACCCCAGGATGCTCTTGGCAAGCAGG
>DATJWE010000003.1:0-22727 GCA_035501475.1 Puia sp.
TTCCTCATCAGCAATACTATCTTTATACGCATCCTTAAAACTACTCATTGTAGTAGCCCCATGTAGTATTAATACTGCGGGTGATGAGATATTATTTTGATAATTTTCAGGTATATAAATTTTAAAAGGAACAGTTCCAAAAACAAAATCTTTATACAGGAATAAATACCATTTTTTTGTGCCTTTAATAACGGGATACTGATTCCAATTTGATAAAATACTATACGTTGAATCAGCATTAATTTTCGGATTGCTACCAATACTTTCTATTTGTTTTTTAAAAGTATTGTCCAGCGTTAACAAGCTATTAGACGATTGCCCGAAAGATATAAATGAAAAAAGCAGAAAAATCTGAAGGAAGGCGATTTTGATCATGCTTTGGATTTAAAGCAGTTGATTTTTAATTTCCTCTAACGTGTAGCTATGTGTAACCAGATTTCTAAGGCCCTATCCCATTATTGCAGGACAAATTATGATGAAAAAATTAAACTGAAACATTATTCAGGTTTCTACTTCAGGTTTTGAAGCATGTCATTTGTAATTTTTTCCAGATCATATTCGGGCTTCCATCCCCAGTCGGATCTGGCAATATGATCGTCGATACTTTGGGGCCAGCTGTCTGCAATTTGCTGCCTGTAATCTGGGGAATAGTTCACCTGGAAATCGGGAATATGCTTTCTTATCTCGGCGCTTATTTCACTGGGTGAAAAACTGATCGCTGAAATATTGTATGCGGTGCGCACGGTGATGCGGTCAGCCGGCGCCTCCATCAGTTCAATGGTGGCTCTGATTGCATCCGGCATATACATCATCGGCAAATAAGTATCTTCTTTTAAAAAACATTTGTATTTTTTATGTTCCACGGCTTCATAAAAAATCTCAATTGCGTAATCGGTGGTTCCGCCGCCAGGAGCCGATTTATAACTGATTAATCCCGGATAACGCAGGCTGCGAATATCGACACCGAAACGACGATGAAAATAGTTGCACCAGAATTCCCCGGCGAATTTGCTGATGCCGTATACCGTAATCGGTTCGATAATGGTTTGCTGCGGACAATGCTGTTTTGGAGAACTGGGGCCAAAAACTGCAATGCTGCTTGGCCAATATACTTTTTGTAATTTTTCTTCTCTTGCAATATCCAGCACATTCAGCAGGCCCTGCATATTGAGGTGCCAGGCCAGGCCCGGATTTTTTTCACCGGTAGCGGAAAGAATGGCGGCAAGAAGATAGATCTGCGTGATGTTTTGCCGGATCACCTGTACATGCAACATCTCTTTATTCATCACATCAAGCGAAACATAAGGGCCTGTGCCTTTCAGCAATTCATTTTCTTCACGCAGGTCAGAAGCCACTACATTCGAATTCCCATAAATTTTGCGGAGTGCCTGAGTCAGCTCCACGCCAATCTGGCCCGAAGCTCCGATGACAAGAATTTTTTCTCTGACCATTGAATAATGCCGTTTGGTTTGGCACACCAAAAGATGTGCAAACCTAATGAAAGTTTGCGGTTCGTAGTGTAATGGTAGCTGTGATAAATTGGAATTTTAAACAATCTTATCTTTGCGACATGAAAAAATTTCTGAAAGAACTTTTCAGTAACCAGCAATATGACGAAAAAAATTTCTTCTTAATTGCAGGACCCTGCGTAGTCGAAAGCGAGGAGCTGATTATGGAAGTGGCAGATAAGGTTAAAGGAATCTGTAAAAACCTGGGTATCCCATATATTTTTAAGTCCTCCTATCGCAAAGCCAATCGGACCAGTTCATCTTCGTTTACTGGTATCGGTGATGAAGCCGCATTGAAGCTGGTAAAAAAAGTAGGCGAGAAATTTGGCTTACCAACCACATCAGATATTCATGCCCATGATGAGGCAGCGGTAGCTGCAAAATACGTGGATGTATTGCAGATTCCCGCCTTCCTGTGCAGACAAACAGACCTGTTGATCGCAGCTGCGGAAACGGGAAGAATCGTCAATGTGAAAAAAGGTCAGTTTCTTAGCGGACCTGCAATGAAATTCGCCGCCGAAAAAATCAGGAATGCGGGTAACGAGAAAATCATCCTGACAGAAAGAGGAACCACTTTCGGTTACCAGGATCTTGTTGTCGATTACCGAAATATTCCCTGGATGCAGGAGCACAACACGCCCGTTGTGATGGATTGCACGCATTCTCTCCAACAACCCAATCAGCCGGGCGGAGTAACAGGAGGCAATCCGCAACTCATTTCAACCATTGCCAAAGCAGCCGTTGCTACGGGGGCCGACGGATTATTTATTGAAACACATCCGAATCCCGCTATCGCACGAAGCGATGGAGCCAATATGCTTAAACTGGATTTGCTGGAAGGAATTTTGCAAAAGCTAATTAATATTAGAAAGGCAGTAGTAAACTAGTTGACAGTTAACAGTTGACAGTATAAAAGAGACGGTCAATAAGTGTTTGTCAACTGTCAACTTCTTACAAATATTTCAACGGATTTCTCCTTGCCGAAATAATATACCGCTTCATGTTCAGCCAGAAGGCCAGCACAAAGTAAATGATAAGCGGGGAACCCATGGTCAGGAAAGAAATATATATAAACCAGGTTCTGATTCTCGAAGTTGCAATACCCAATCTGTCGCCAATGGCCGTGCATACGCCAAAAGCCTGCCACTCGATAAATTGTTTAAACTTATCCATACTGCAAATTTAAAAAAAACAGTAAAAAACTGCAATGGTTTATGTTAATACCTTAACGCATTTTCGGTAAATTTACATTCCATTCACATGATATACCCCGAATTTTCTATATATCACTTTAAATTGGTTTAACATGGTTTTCGACCTCGACTTGATTAAAAAAATTTATAAGGCGTTGCCAGGCAAAATAGAAGCAGCAAGAAAGCTGAGTGGCAAACCTTTGACCCTTGCCGAAAAAATATTGTATGCGCATTTGTTTGAACCAGCTTCAAAAGCTTATTCGAGGGGAAAAGATTATGTGGATTTTGCACCTGACCGTGTGGCTATGCAGGATGCAACAGCTCAAATGGCCCTTTTGCAATTCATGACCTGCGGCAGGGATAAGGTTGCCGTTCCGTCGACTGTGCACTGCGATCACCTGATCCAGGCAAAAACAGGGGCTGCAGCGGATCTTGCAACGGCTCTGGATGTAAATAAAGAAGTATACGATTTTCTGGCTTCCATTTCCAACAAATACGGAATAGGTTTCTGGAAACCGGGCGCAGGCATCATTCACCAGGTTGTATTGGAAAATTATGCATTTCCAGGCGGAATGATGATCGGAACAGATTCACATACCCCTAATGCAGGTGGCCTGGGAATGATTGCGATTGGCGTTGGTGGAGCCGATGCGGTAGATGTAATGGCCGGGTTGCCCTGGGAGCTGAAAATGCCCAAACTCATTGGCGTTAAGCTCACCGGGAAAATGAGCGGCTGGACCTCAGCAAAAGATGTGATATTGAAAGTAGCAGGAATTCTTACTGTAAAAGGAGGAACCGGCGCCATAGTTGAATATTTTGGAGAAGGCGCCGACACCCTGAGTGCAACAGGAAAAGGAACGATTTGTAATATGGGTGCAGAAATCGGAGCAACCTGCTCCATTTTTGCTTATGATGAAAAAATGTCTGCCTATCTGAAAGCAACCGGCCGCGAAGAAGTGGCTGCACTGGCCGACAGCATCCGCGAACATCTGCGACCTGACGCTGAAGTATATGCGAATCCGAAAAATTATTATGACCAGTTGATCGAAATTAATCTCAGTGAATTAGAACCCCATGTCAATGGACCATTCACCCCGGATCTTGCCTGGCCAATTTCAAAATTCGCCGAAGCTGTAAAAACAAACCAATGGCCGGAAAAACTGGAAGTGGCATTGATCGGTTCCTGCACCAATTCTTCGTATGAAGATATCAGCCGTTCGGCTTCTGTTGCCAGGCAGGCCATCGACAAAAAGCTGAAGACAAAAGCCGAATTTACGATTACACCAGGCAGTGAGCAGGTGCGGTTTACGATAGAGAAAGACGGATTCCTGAACACTTTTGACAAAATTGGCGGCGTAGTATTAGCCAATGCCTGTGGGCCCTGTATCGGACAGTGGGCAAGGCATATCGACGATCCAAATAGAAAAAATTCCATCATCACTTCCTTCAACAGGAATTTTGCAAAAAGAAATGATGGCCTCGCTTCCACACATGCATTCGTTGCCTCTCCGGAAATTGTTACTGCCTTTGCAATCGCAGGCAACCTGACATTTAATCCATTAAAAGATAAACTCAAAAACGAAAAAGGGGAAGATGTGATGCTGGATGAACCCTACGGCATTGAACTGCCCCCGAAAGGATTTTCGGTTGATGATCCGGGTTATATTGCACCGGCCAAAGACGGCAGCAATGTCCAGGTAAAGGTAAAAACGGATTCCCAGCGCCTGCAACTGCTCGAACCCTTCAAAGCCTGGGAAGGTACAGATCTGAAGGGGTTAAAGCTGCTGATCAAGGCCAAAGGGAAATGTACAACAGACCATATTTCCATGGCTGGGCCCTGGCTGAAATTCCGCGGACACCTTGATAATATTTCCAACAACATGCTGATCGGAGCAGTGAATTTTTTCAATGACAAGACTGATCTTGTAAAAAATCAGATCACCGGACAATATGGCCCGGTGCCAGCCACGCAGAGAGCATACAAAGCAGCCGGTATAGGAACCATTGTTGTGGGTGATGAAAATTATGGGGAAGGGTCTTCCAGGGAACATGCTGCCATGGAACCCCGTCACCTCGGTGTTCGCGCTATTCTTGTCCGCTCTTTCGCGCGCATACATGAGACTAATCTGAAAAAGCAGGGTATGCTGGCTCTGACCTTCGCCAATAAGGAGGACTATGATAAAGTACAGGAAGACGATTTGATTGACATTCTGGGACTGACTTCTTTTGCTCCCGGTAAATCTTTGACTGTCGTGCTGCATCATAAAAATGGAAGTAAAGATGAAATGACAGTCAACCATACTTATAATGACCAGCAGATCGAATGGTTTAAGGCAGGCGGAGCGTTAAATGTGATCAGAAAGCAATCCGCCAGGTAAATCCCGGAGACCTTTTTGATTTTGCCCGGGCCCGGATTTCACAACAGCACAATCATGTATGGAAGGGCAGAAGAAAAAAATCAGATACTGTTTCTTGCGATAAGTATTATCCTTATCTTAAGACTGGTTTGTATCGGAGCGATGGGGATAATGCCCCAGGATGCGTATTATCATTTTTATGGCGAACATCTTGCTCTCTCTTACTTCGATCATCCACCCATGATCGCTTACCTGCTCAGGTTATTTACGACAATTTTTGGCAAGCATGTATTTGCCTTGAAACTGGCCGATTCAATCGTCAGTTTCCTGACACTTCTTGTCTTTTTTCGCCTCGCCAAATGTTTTCTTGGCATGAACCGGGCCTGGAATGCAGTCCTGATTTTTTTCTCCACGCTGATGCTGACCATTCTTTCTTTGATCTCTACTCCCGATGTTCCTTTGTTATTGTTCTGGACAATCTCTTTGTTGATGCTGTATCATGCAATATTCCTCGAGAGAAAAAAATATTGGATATGGTCGGGAATAGCTATGGGATTGAGCTTTGACAGCAAATACACGGGAGTTGCATTGTTAGGCGGCCTGACCCTGTTTCTCATCTTCTCAAAAAAATACCGCAGTCTTCTTTTCTCACGCTGGTTTTGTCTTTGTGTATTGTTGTTTTTAGTGACCATCTCTCCCGTTATCATTTGGAATGTTCAGAATCATTTTGCATCCTTCAGGTTCCAGTCAGCCGGGCGAATGCATTCGATGAACGGAATTCATTTCGATCTTACTGATTTTGCGGGATTGATTGGCCACCAGGCTGCCATTTTAATCCCGGTACTTTTCTTCTCTCTGTTTTATTTTCTTTTCAAATTTCTTAAAAAATCCCGCTGGAGGTTTTTCATTATTTCACAGAAGAATTTATTTCTCCTTTCTTTTTTTCTGCCTCTTTTTCTCGGATTCGTATTGCTTTCATTTATTTACTGGATCAAATTGAACTGGATCATGCCAGCCTATGTCAGTGGCATCATCTGGGTCAGTGGATACATCAGCAAAAAATGGATCAGGTACCAGGTTATCTTTTCCGCAGTTATTCATATTGCTTTGGCCATCGAATTGTTCTGGTATCCATTCAGGATAAATTCTGATGATACCTGGGTGGGATGGCCAGAGCTTGCAGAGCAGGTAAAATCAATAAAGAAAAGTTACCCCGATGCATTTATTTTTTCGGCTGATGATTACAAAACATCTGCAGTTCTCAATTTTTATGTAAACGAAATGGTGTATAGCCGGAATATTATCGGGAAAAATGCACTTCAATTCGATTTTATAGGATCCGACCTGAATGCATTGGCTGGCCGATCTGCGATTTTTATTAATTCTGTGAATGGCCTCACGGATGAAGAAAAAAATGATATGCAATCCGAACTGCAGGAATATTTCGATTCCATAAGTCCTCTACAGCCTATCCTCGTCATGAAGGGAGGAAACCCGGTGAGAAAATTTTCAGTATACCTGTGCCGGAATTACCATCCAAAAAAATAATAGAACCCCTAAACTGAAAAAGGAAATCTTTCCCAATCCTGGAAAAATCAAGGTATTTTTCATTCAATAATTATATTGATTCTCAATTAATTGGATACTGGCATCGGATTGGAGAATCATGTGCCTAATTCAAAAAGACAAACTGTGAAAAAGATCTCTACCCTTGTTCTGATCCTGATGATGACTCTCGCCCTGTATAACGGTCAGGCACAAACGTATAATATCACAACCAATACCACATGGAATGCGGGTAATCCCGCTCCTTGTACCTCAAATTGTACATTCAACATTTCTGCTGGCATTACATTAACAAGTAATAAAGCGTTTACCTGTTCTACCTGTACATTCAATGGAGGTAATATATCAATTAAACAAAACCTGACTTGTCAGCCCTGCACTTTTAGCAGTGATACAATTACCTTATTAAATGCAGAAATAAAGCCCAATTCATCAACTACGAGTTTCACCAATGTGGTGTTGACCGCCAGTGGAACTGCTGACATCAATGCCAATACACCCGTAAATATTACCAGCTCGACTTTCAAATTTTACAATAACACCTATTTCAAAAATAACGGCGGTCAGCTCAACGTCAGTGGCAGCAAACTTTATTTTTATGATAACTCTTATTTTCTGGCCAATGCCGGGCCAGTAAACCTGATGCATTCAAGTGGTTTTATTGTCGGCGATGGAACTGCCAGCAGTGGAGCTTATGTAGAGATGAATGGCCCTCAATTGAATATTTATGATAATTCATATATCACGATGGCCAATAAAAACAACTATTATTTCAACTGGGGCTCTTACCATTATTACACTTCCACCAGTGCGGTAACATTTACAACCTACACTACAACCAATAATAATCTGAATTGCGGTGGTTCAGGTCAGAACTCCTGCTCTGCACCTGATGCATACGGGTCTGCTACAGTGAATTCTTCCGGATTATCATCCGGCACTATATTGCCTGTGACCATTACCGAGTTTATCGCTGGCTATTCTGATCATCTTGTCAATATTTCCTGGACAACTACGAATGCCGTCAATTTTAATTATTTCATGGTGGAACGCAGCGCAGAAGGAACTGACTGGCAGTCGATCGCTACGATGCAAGCAAACTATTCAGCAGCGGAAAATTCATATTCGTTTACTGATGCTTCGCCACTTGACAATATCAGTTATTATCGTCTTCAAATGGTGGATAAGGATGGAAAAAATTATTATTCCCAAGTAATCAGCGTTCAAACCGGTATAGCAGCAAATCAGATTGGTATTTTCCCTAACCCGGTCATCAATCGAAATTTCAATTTGAGAACCGGTTCCTCAGATGAAACCGCTGTGCGGGTATTCACAATGCAGGGACAATTATTATACATGGTTTCTTTAAAAGGGCAGACACAATACCAAATCAATTTGCCGGCCTACACGCCGACCAATAATTATCTGGTTGTGCAGGTGATCGGCGGTGGAAAAATAAATTCGTTCAATATTCTCAATAAATAACCGTTACCCCTTATTACTAAAAACCAGCGGAACCTTGCCTGTTCCGCTTTTTTATTTATATTATAAAAAAAATAGCCGCCACTGTATGAACTAAGCCAGTATATTCGTTCCTGTGAATGAACCGTTCAATATGAAATATTCCTTTATCCCGGTATTGATTTCGATTGTCATTTTTGCCTCCTGCACATCATCCAGAAAAGCAGCATCTCTCGGAAAGCATATGGCGGACTCACTGCCATCCCTACCCGCATCTGATATTGATTTAACCGTAAAAATTTACGCACCTCCCATTTTCGCCAAGGCTGAGCAAGTAGTGCCTAAAGAATTCACCTCTGATACCTGGCCTGATTATATTCAGCCATCCTGCGATTTCAGGTACAAATACCGTTTTGTCCGTTCTACGCTGAATATTTATTGTGTGAACAATGTGTTGGGAATACAGTTTACAGGAAATTACCAGGTTGCAGGCAGCCGTTGTCTTTGCACTGCCGGCAAACCGGTTACGCCCTGGATATCGGGAAGCTGTGGATTCGGAAAAGAACCCATGCGCAAAGTAAATGTCAGCATTCGTTCCCGATTGAATTTCCTACAGCCATATAAGGTAAGCACCACGACCGGTGTGGACAAAATCCAGGCACTCGACAGGTGCCAGGTATCTTTATTTTCGAGCGACGTGACCCAGCTTGTACTCGATAGTGTACAGGCTTCCGTTACCTCCTTTTGTTCAGCGCTGGATGAAACGATCAGCGGATTAACTTTTTCCGGAATCGTGAGGCAGGCATCGGAAAAATGTTATCAGAAAACCAATCTGGGTAAATACGGATTTCTTCTCATCAATCCGACAAACGTACGCATCGGCCAATTGAATTACAGTAAGGACAGTCTGAATATTGCAATGGGTCTCACCTGCAAACCAGAGCTTAGCTCAGACAGCGTGAATCACATCAATATTCTTTCCACTTTACCTCCGCTTGAACAAAAAGAAAATAAGCGGGGCATTTCGCTTTATCTGAATGCAGATTATGATTACAAATTCCTGTCCGAGGCACTCAATGACAGTTTAAAAAATAAAGCTTTTGAAATAAAAGGTAGAACAATTGTTGTGAAAGAGGTTACCATGAAAGGCCTAAGCAATCACCAGGTTGAAGTAAAGGTAGATTTTGTGGGCAGCAACAAAGGCACTATTTATTTAAGGGGTACCCCTGTATTAGACAGCATAAAACAATCCCTGAGCATACCTGATATATCTTATTCTCTCGAGGGAGAAGACCTTGCACTGAAAATTGCAAAAAGCTTATTTCCGAATAAAATCAAAAAAAGTCTTAAGGGAAAATCGTATCTTGACATAGCATCACTCATCAAAACTAATCTGCCTGCCCTGAATGCAAGGTTAAACACAGAGTTGACCAACGGCTTGCATAGTTCAGGGAAAATTAACGACATCAAACTAATTGGCTTATTGGCCCGGGAAAACGACCTTCAGGTCCAGTTGATGATTTCAGCTGATTTTTCAGTACTAAGTAATGGGTTATTTTAGCTGAAAATATCTCCGGGAACCCGGTAATGAAAGCAACCATTAACAATTCATTTGCGTATTACTTACCCGTGTAAGGTATCGCGCTATTATCTACACAATCAGCACTAAACGGGCCTTAAAACACTTGATTACAGGCAATAAGCAAATAAGCGCTATGCTATCCGGCTGCAGGAATAATAACCGAAGCAGCCAAAAAGAGTTGTACCAACTGCTTAAGGGATATGCCATGAAAATTTGTTACCGCTATCAAAATCGTACCGAACACGTGGAAGAAGTGGTAAACGAAGGCTTTACCAAGCTGTTTAAAAATATTC
This sequence comes from Puia sp., assembly GCA_035501475.1. GTDB lineage: Bacteria > Bacteroidota > Bacteroidia > Chitinophagales > Chitinophagaceae > Puia. The sequence continues at coordinate 9,961 of DATJWE010000003.1, forward strand.
ATCAATTTGATGAAAACCGGCATGCAGACATTTCGATAGCACTGAAAGGTTGGTTTAAACGCATTCTCATCAATACCTGCATTGACTATTATCGAAAAAATGCGTCTTATATAAATGGACAAACCTTATCAGAAGAAACAGAAAAGATAGCAGATCATGCTGAGAACGGTTTAGACAAGCTGTCCTATAAGGAAATCATCGAAGCCATCCGCGAATTGTCTCCAGCTTACCGGACTGTATTTAATCTATTTGTAATTGAAGGAATGACACATGAAGAGATTGGAGAACATTTGGGAATTTCAATAGGAGCATCGAAATCAAACCTGTCCAAAGCCAGGGAAAACCTTAGAAAAATACTTGCCAAAAAAACTGACGTGAACCTTTATGTTGAACATTTCAGATAAAGATCTCGACCGCCTGAGCCGGGAAGCCGCAGAATACTATGAACCGGAGGATAGCGGCTTGTCCTGGAAAAAGCTGGAACAGCAGCTGGATGGTGAAATCAATGACAAACCCCCGTCATCTATGCCGTCTTATCGTCGGGGACCAATTGTCATCGGTTCATTAGTCCTTTTGCTGGTGGGAGTTTCCTATTTTCTGATTAAAACCATACGTTCTGAAAAAAATTCGACACAAAAACAATCAACCACTTCCGTAACTCCTTCCCAACAGGAAAGCATTACACAATCATCTGATTCAAAAAATAATCAACCTGCTTCTGCTGATAAGTCGCAAAAACAGGCTGGTCAGAATTCCCTGAATCCTCAGACAAATAGTGACGATACCAGGAATGAATCTTTATCAGGATCAAAGAAACTGACGGAAGAAAAAGATAGCAGGAACAAATTTTTGAATCAACCCACCTCGGTTGGCCAACCTGATGCAACCACCGAAAATAAAACCAATAGGAATAAACAGAACAATATTGGAAAGAATCGTACCAACAACGCTGAATATGCCGCATCGGCTGCACTGTTTGCAGGAAAGTCAAAGAATACCTTGACAGGAAGCAATGGTAATAAATTAAAACCAGGTAAGAATAACGATCTGAACCAGTCAGGTCTGGCTGTTCAGAATAATGTGAATGGCGCATCGGTTAAAACAGGTAAACCAAAAAATAATACTGTAACTGAAACTGCCAATGCTGATGAATCATTGCAATATGCAACCCTTCCGGGATTAGCATCCTACAACAACCTTATACCTACGGTAAGTGACTCATCTTTGCGGAAGTTCCCAATAAAGAATGCAGACAATAGCAGCGTTCAGAAAAATCAGCAATCGCTCCATATCAACCGAGCTTTGAAGATAGGATTGTTATACGCACCTGATTATACCAACGTTCCGTCGGGGCCGAGTAACGGTACGAGTAACAATATTGGTATTACCATTGGTTATGAATTCGCAAACAGGTGGTCAGTGAATTCGGGTCTTATTTACACCAAGAAAAATTATGGAGCCAATGCAGATGATTTCCACGCAGCAATTATTGGTGGTGGATATCCGCCCTCTAAACTGGAGTATGTAAAAGGAAATTGTGACATGTGGGAAATTCCACTTTCCCTTAGATACGATTTTGCTTCAACCCGAAAAAATTCATTTTTTGGGAGCCTGGGATTATCCTCTTACCTGATGAAAAAAGAGGAATATACTTTCTTCATGGAATATAACACCGGATGGGGCACTTTCATCGCACCGAAAGGGCCCTATTCCTATACCAACGGGAATCTGTATCTGCTTTCAATCGCCAGCATATCGGCAGGAATGGAACATCAATTCAGCAAGGGTTTTTCTTTGCAGGTCGAACCCTTCATGAAGATTCCTCTCACTGGTGTAGGATTAGGCAACCTTCAACTCAACAGCTACGGACTGAGCTTTTCATTAAGATATGCCCCTGTATTGAACAGAACAAGACATTAAAAGATGGAGTCCTGAGCATGCTTTATCTGTTTTTTAAACCGCTTCAAACCAAAGCGGTTTTTTATTGTTCCAATCGCCGTTGTAATTAATGAATAACTCTTCCCCCGCTTTTACAAACCTGACCGTTTTAATAGTCATGATCTGTTCACCATAATTCATTTCATATTCGCAATTGGATTGATAAGAATGATTGTACAGCATAACATATCCCATCGCTATACAGCATTGCTGACTATTGTTTCCCCATTCAAAAATATAATTATGGAGCAGGGTCTGGTCAAGCAGTTTACGATCCTCCTTCCCCAATACCAACACAGGAGATATTTCTATGATTATATTTTCATTAATATTTTTATTGGTAAACACGCCCCTCCCCATTTTTGCAGTATGCCCGACATACAATGATTCCAGGATCATTTTATCAGCTTTTTATGCTTCGCAACAAGGTAGCAATTTTAAGCAATTATTGATGGAGAATACGATAGTGTCTCAGTGTGAAATTTTCACCGTATAGGTACATAGGATCATAGAATCACATAGCTATGTGTAACTATGTTTCTATTGCGTCTATGTGGTTATTTTTTGAAATTGAGACACGATGGCGTATACAATTATGACCTCTTCGCTGTAAATTTGAGCTATGCCGGAAGAAATGACCACTACTAACGTGCAGGAACAGTTCCAGGAGATACTGGAGTCGGGTAACCCTACGATGCTTAATGATTTCCTCGATAATCAGAATATTAGTGATGTAGCTGAATTGGTCAACGAGATGCCGGAACAGGAAAGTCAGATCATCAGCAATCTCAGCATTCGCCGCGCAGTCAGCACATTTAAAATCCTGGATTTCCCTACGCAAAAAAGAATCATCCAGGAACTTACTCCTTCTAAAACTGCAGAATTACTGAACGCACTGCCTGCAGATGACCGCACTTCTTTTCTCGAAGATCTCCCCAGCGAAGTGGTTAAGGAACTGGTTAAAACACTTAACCCAGAGGAGCGCAAAATCACATTGTCCTTGCTGGGATATCCGGAAGGCAGTGTGGGAAGACTAATGACTCCCGATTATATCGCTGTACATAAAGACTGGACTGTACGCGACGTGATTCGCCATATACGTCAGGTAGGAAAAGACAGTGAAACCATTGATGTGGTTTATGTGGTGGATGACAGAGGCGTTTTCATAGACGATATCCGTATCCGTGAGATCATCCTGGCGGATCCGGATAAAAAAATTGAAGAGGTTATAGATAACCGCTATATAGCCCTGAATGTAAACGACGATCAGGAAGCGGCGAACCAGGTTTTTAAAATGAACCACCGGGTAGCACTACCGGTATTAGATAATAATAATATCCTGCTCGGCATCGTCACTATAGATGACGTGTTGTGGGTGGCAAATGAAGAATTCTCGGAAGACATTCAGAAAATCGGGGGTACCGAAGCACTCGACGCACCATATCTTGAAACTCCTTTTTTCAAACTCATTCGTAAAAGAGCCGGCTGGCTGATCATTCTTTTCCTGAGCGAAATGCTTACTGCCACTGCAATGGCATCTTACAATGATGAATTAGCAAAATGGCTGATCCTGACCAATTTTATCCCACTGATCATGTCAAGTGGAGGTAATAGCGGATCACAGGCTTCAACCCTAATTATCCAGGCCATGGCCTTGGGGGAAGTGACTTTGACAGACTGGTGGAGGGTGATGCGAAGGGAAATATTTTCCGGCTTTATGCTTGGCTCGATTTTAGGTTGCATTGGTTTTATCCGGATTTTTATCTGGCACCTGCTCATGCATCAAGGAATTTTCAGAGACATCTACGGCGCAGAGTGGTGGCTGATAGGCCTTACCGTTAGTTTCGCACTCATCGGGGTGGTTTTGTGGGGCACATTGGCGGGAAGCATGCTGCCCATCATCTTGAAAAAACTGGGGGCCGACCCTGCTTCTTCTTCTGCTCCTTTTGTGGCCACGCTGGTTGACGTAACCGGGCTGATCATCTACTTCAATGTCGCCCTGTTTTTTATGAACAGAATTTTATTATAAATTCAAAACAAGTATGAAGAGAATATTTTTCGCAATGCTTGTCATTGCATTCGTCTGGCGTGCCCAGGGACAAACTCCCGTCTTAACTGTTGAAAAAATAATGCAGGATTCAAAATGGATCGGTACTTCACCCGGCGATCCATTCTGGTCGCCTGACAGCCACACGATTTATTTCAGGTGGAATCCTGAGAAAAATAAGACTGACTCTTCATATTATTTCACCCTTGGTAATAAGGCTCCCGTAAAAGCAAATTATATTGATGCACAGAAAGCTGTTGCCATGCATCGCGGCACATATAACAATGCACACACCCGACTTGCTTATCCATATCGAGGAGATATATTTCTTTTTTCCTTAGCTGATAATACTACTCGTCGCGTTACCCAAACAGCAGATGAAGAAACCGATCCCGGGTTTTCGAACCAGGATAAATGGATCACTTTCCACAACGGGAATAATTTATATGCCTGGGATATTGCAGACGGCACGACAAAACAATTAACACTTTTTATCAGCAGGGACTCACCTGTTGCTGAAAAAAAGAATCAGGAGGAACAATGGCTGAGCAATGAGCAATTGCGGACATCGGAGATTATGAAAGAAAGAAAAACCAAACGGGAAGCCCAGTCAGCTTATCTCCAAACAGCCAAAGGATCTGACACACTTCGAAAGATTTATATTGGTAAAAAAAGTGTCGAAGATTTGCAGATTAGCCCTGATGCAAGATTCATTACTTATAGCTTAGCCGAAGAACCCACGGATGCAAAGAGTACAATCGTTCCACAATATGTGACAGAATCAGGATTTACGACCGATATCAATGGAAGAACCAAAGTGGGCGCGCCCCAGGTAAAAACAAAGCTTTATATTTTCGACAGGGTAAGAGACTCTGTTATCAGTGTAAGTACCAATGAGATTCCGGGCATTACGGACCTGCCAGATTATGTCAAAGACTATCCCGCAAAATTCGCCAACGTTAAACCCATACCTCGTGAAATTTATGTCAATCATTTGTATTGGAATGAAGATGGTTCCTTCGCCATTGTGGACATATTTTCTCTCGATAATAAAGACAGGTGGCTAATGCAACTTGATCCTTCGTCCGGTAAACTTAGTCTGCTGGATCGACAGCACGACGATGCCTGGATTGAAGGACCCGGCATTTTCAATATGACAATAGGATGGATCAACAACCATACTTTCTATTTTCAAAGCGAGTCAACGGGCTATTCACATCTGTACAGCTATGATATGAACACGCATTCCAAAAAAGCGATTACACATGGCAGTTATGAAGTACAGGATGTGGTTCTTAGCCGTGACAAAAAACATTTTTATCTCATCACCAATGAAGATCATCCTGGCAAACAGCATTTTTACCGGATCGGAACCGATGGCGCTGGTAAAGAAAAAATTACAACCATGGATGGAGGATATGAAGTCATGATTTCACCGGATGAAAAATATATTGCTTATCGATATTCTTATCAAAACAAGCCCTGGGAACTGTATATCCAGGAAAATGCAGCGGGGAAAACGACTATACAGATTACTAATAAAGCAATGAGTGAGGAATGGAAATCCTATCCCTGGCGGGATACAAAAATTTTTACATTCATAGCCAGGGATGGAAAGTCCGTCTATGCGCGCATTTATGAACCGGCACAAGGCAAAAAAAATAATGCAGCCGTAATTTTTGTGCATGGAGCCGGCTATCTGCAAAATGTAGATTATGCATGGAGCTATTATTATCATGAATTCATGTTTAATAATTTGCTTGCTGATAAAGGATACACGGTCATGGACATTGATTACCGCGCCAGCGCAGGCTATGGTCGCGACTGGCGGACCGCTATTTACCGGCATATGGGTGGAAAGGATCTCGATGATGAAGTGGATGCTGCAAGATTTCTGGTGAAACAATATGGCATCGATTCAACGCGCATAGGTATATACGGTGGAAGCTATGGAGGTTTTATGACATTAATGGCCATGTTCACCCAGCCAGACCTATTCAGGGCGGGCGCTGCACTGAGGCCTGTAACAGACTGGGCTCATTACAATCACGGATATACCTCTGCCATACTGAATGAGCCTTTCACAGACAGTCTCGCTTATGAAAGATCCTCACCCATTAACTTCGCGGGTGGATTGAAAAATCATTTGCTGATCTGCCACGGAATGGTTGACGAAAATGTACATTTCCAGGATGCCGTCAGGCTCACACAAAGACTGATTGAACTTGGAAAAAACAATTGGGAACTTGCTGTTTATCCTGTCGAAGATCATGGATTTGTAGAACCCTCAAGCTGGACTGATGAATACAAACGAATCTTAAAATTATTTGAGGAGTACCTGAAATGATTTAATATTCGGGCATTTTCCAATTGTTAATATCTTGCAATCAGATTCGGCCAAGATATTTAATTAGTAACTTTAGTATGGACGACCTGTCACCGATATATCTACTTCAAAGGCAAAAATTGATTTTATGAAAAAGTTAATTCTCGCTTTTTCAGTCATTCTGTGTACGTCACTGATAGCGCGCTCACAATACCATATTCATGTTGGTGGAGGCGCGAGATTTTATGGGGGATATACCTATGGTCCGGCCATCCATTTTGGCATTGGGTTCAGTTTCGGTTATCCCGTTTTTCCCGTTTATCCCGCTCACCCGTCATATCCCGTTTACCCGTCATATCCTTCTTATCCGCAGCCAAATAATACATATCCTCCACAAAATAGTAATTGTGCTCCCCCGAGTTACAACCCTCCACGTGATAACAATAACTACAATAACCCCAATACTCTTCCGCCTGCAGAAAATAATGATAATTATATCCCTCCTGAAAAAAATTATCCCGAGCCTGAAGATTATTATTTGCCACCGGTCTATAATTCTCCACAACCAGGCCCCGGTGATCAATCGGATCTTCAGCCGCGTGGAGATCAGATGAAACCCTATGCAGATCGTTCAAGTCCATATAACAACAATGAAAAATCTTCTATTGATAAACAAAGCAACAATTCAAAAAAAATATGGATAGCTCCTCACTGGAAACAAACGGGTAATGGACAGGTTTGGATTGAAGGATATTGGAAAAAAGCTGACTAATTACTAACCCTCTGGTTTTATAATCATGCAAAATGCCTTTCGTTGAAAGGCATTTTCATTTCTTATTCCGCCTGTGAATTGGGATTGGTGGAATTATTTTAATAATATTGCTCGCTCATTATTTAATACATCTGATGTATGTGTGGAATTGTTGCTTATATCGGTCCAAGAGAAGCCTATCCTATTATATTGAAAGGATTGAAAAGACTTGAATACCGCGGGTATGACAGTGCAGGTGTTGCTTTGCTGAACCATGGATTAAAAGTGTACAAGAAAAAAGGAAAGGTTGCTGACCTGGAAGAAAGCCTCATTGGTAAAGATTTGCATGCCAACGCAGGAATAGGTCATACACGATGGGCAACTCATGGCGAACCCAGTGATCGCAATGCACATCCCCACAGTTCAGCCAGTGGAAAGCTGGCCATGATTCATAACGGCATCATTGAAAATTATGCACAGCTCAAAACCGAGCTCACAAAAAAAGGATACCAGTTCAAAAGCGAGACCGATACAGAAGTATTACTGAATTTTATTGAAGACATTCAGAAAAACAATAACTGCGGACTCGAAGAAGCTTTGCGAATTGCACTGCGAAGAGTTGTCGGTGCGTATGTGATCGTATTACTGGACCAGGACCATCCCGACACGATTATAGCGGCTAGAAAAGGAAGTCCGCTGGTAATCGGAATCGGTAAGGGCGAACATTTCCTTGCATCTGATGCCTCCCCGATTATTGAATATACCAAGGAAGTAGTGTATGTAAACGATTATGAACTGGCCATTATTAAATCAGATGAACTGGTGTTAAAGAATCTGGGCAATGAAAAAATCACGCCTTTTATTCAGAAACTCGATCTCGAGCTGACGGCTATAGAGAAAGGCGGATATGATTATTTCATGCTCAAAGAAATTTTTGAACAACCCGATACTTTATTCGATTGTCTTCGTGGCCGTCTTGATGTGATCAATGGAACCATTACGATGGCCGGCGTGCAAAACAATATCGATCAGTTAAAACAGGCCGGCCGCATTATCATTATCGCCTGCGGAACCAGCTGGCATGCGGCTCTCATTGCCGAATATGTTTTTGAAGAACTCTGCCGTATTCCTGTTGAAGTTGAATATGCGTCCGAGTTCCGTTATCGCAATCCTGTTGTTCGCAAAGGCGATGTCATTATTGCCATTTCGCAGAGCGGGGAAACGGCCGACACCATTGTAGCCATTGAAAAAGCCAAAGAACAGGGTGCATTTATTTTTGGCGTAGTGAATGTGGTGGGCTCATCCATTGCCAGGTTATCTCACGCCGGCGCCTATACGCATGCAGGTCCGGAGATAGGCGTGGCCAGCACAAAAGCGTTTACGGCGCAGCTTGTCGTGCTGATTATGATCGCTTTGAAACTCGCCAAAGAAAAAAACAGTGTCGATCACGACCGTTATATTCACCTGCTCGATGAGCTTCATAGTCTGCCGGAAAAAGTAAAAGAGCTCTTAAAACTCGATAGTCATATTAAGGAACTGGCACAAAAATATAAAGACGCCAAAGACGCATTGTACCTGGGGAGAGGATATAATTTTCCGGTTGCACTGGAAGGCGCTTTGAAGCTTAAGGAAATTTCCTATATCCATGCTGCAGGTTATCCTGCTGCAGAGATGAAACACGGCCCCATTGCATTGGTCGATGAAATGCTTCCTGTAATATTTGTAGCCACGAAAGGTATCTATCATGAAAAGATCGTGAGCAATATCCAGGAGATCAAGGCCAGAAAAGGAAAAGTGATTGCAGTGATCAGCGAGGGGGATGACACAATTCCGAAAATGGCTGATGACTTAATGATTGTTCCTGAGGCCGATGAAATTGTTGCTCCGATCCTGAATGCGATCCCGCTACAACTGCTTGCCTGCTACATCGGCGTTGCCAAAGGGTATGATGTCGACAAGCCGAGAAACCTTGCAAAAAGCGTGACTGTAGAATAGAATTTTTTATTTAGCTGAAGTGATCCACCAGGTATTGCCAAAGGGATCCATCACTCCGCCGCTTCTTCCATAGGGCTGGTCAGCTACCTCGGTGACTGGTGTCGCACCTGCCTTTATTGCCTTTGCAAATCGCTTGTCAGCATCATCCACATAAATAAACATCCCGGCGGGTCTTGGCTGATATTTTTCGGTGCTGTCGGCAAACATGATCGTACATTCATCAAGTTGAATTTCGCCATGCATGATTGTATGCTCATCACGCATTGCCTTATGCGCTTCTTTTGCATCGAAAACATTTTTCATAAACTCCAGGAACTTTTCCGCGTTGTTTATGATCAGGTATGGCATTACAGTTTGATAATGCGGGGGGATTCTCTCGTTCTTTGCCATGACACAAGTTTTAAAAATGATATTTATTCTGAGCCGAGAAATGTCACATGAGCAGCAACTGCTACCCATCTCCCATTTCGTTTTACATAAATATCCTGGTAGCTGGTCTGCCCCGTCGTCTCTTTTCCCTGCTTGCTGGACTTAAAAACTGCTCTTGAAGTAATCACTGCCACATCATCCGATAAAAGGCGAACTTCTACACTATCGGCCTTAATAGATATTATGTTTTGGGTGGATGAAGTAAGATTTTTCAAGGCATCCTTCTTTGTTACTTTTGAGCCGGAAGGAGAAATCAGAATAAAATCATCTCCATAAATTTTACTCATTGCAGCTGTGTCCCGGGTAATATAACAATTCAACCAGCTCTCATTCAATTTTTTGATGATTTCAATGTCACCCGATTGGGAAAAAACCGGAACGGAGATGATAAAAAGCAGAACCGGAATGAAAACTTTTCGCATATTTAACTCAATTTTATGGCCAACAGCTAAATATACCAAACTTTAGAATGATGCCCTGTTATCAATTCCTGAAATCTTCCTCGCCATTCTGTCCTCCCTTCTTCGGGCAAAACAAAAAATGCTTATTTTTATTCTATATCCCCGCAGATTGAATCCGATCAAACTCCATTCCTGTTTTTGTTCAGCGGTGTTCTTCTTCGCCTCAACCTGTTTTGGCCAGGATCCGGGCACTTTGAAATTGAAGGATTATCATCCGGTTTCCATTTACAAAACTCCTCAAACAAAAATTAAAAAAGCAAAATTCGCTGTAACTGATCTGCATTCGCATGATTATCCCAAATCAGATGCGGAGATTGATGAGTGGGTACAAACAATGGATGAAGTAGGCATCGCCAAAACAATAATCCTTTCTTATCGCACAGGAACTGGTTTTGATTCCGTTGTTGATAAATATGCGCGATACAAAGACCGGTTCGAAATCTGGTGTGGTTTTGACTATACCGGGCATGGTCAACCCGGGTGGGAAAAACATGCTATCGCTGAACTGGAGAGATGTTACAAAAAAGGGGCGAGAGGTGTTGGAGAACTTGGCGATAAAGGTTTGGGTGAATTGTATTCCCGTCCGGTTCCAGGCTATGGTCTGCATGCCGATGATCCGGGGATGAAAATACTATTTGAAAAGTGCGCGGAGCTTCATATGCCGGTAAGTATTCATGTGGCAGAAGATGCCTGGATGTATCTCAACCCGGATTCAACCAATGACGGACTGATGAATTCAGCGACATGGAAAGTTGATCTTACTAAAAAAGGAATTCTGAATCATGATCAGTTGATTGCGACTTTGGAGAACGCAGTGAAGAATAACCCCAAAACAATTTTTATTGCCTGCCATCTCGCCAACTGCTGCTCTGATTTGAGTGTCCTGGCCAGATTATTCGACACTTATCCTAACCTCTATGCCGATATAGCCGCGCGCTATGGTGAAATTTCCCCTGTGCCCCGATACACAAAAGCGTTTATAGAAAAATATTCAGACAGGCTTGTGTATGGAACCGATATGGGGACTGCAAAAGAAATGTACCGGACCACTTTCCGTATCCTTGAAACGGCCGATGAACATTTTTACGAACAATGGCTTTTAAATTATCACTGGCCACTGTATGGGCTTGCATTGTCTGACTCTGCATTGAAAAAATTATATGGCGAAAATGCTAAAAAAATATCCGACTACCAGGGTGGAGCCGAAGCCGCAACAAATCGCAAATAATATTCTTTAGTCATTCAAACTTTTTCCTATACCAGACATTTTCCAGGATTTTATTATCAAAGCGCCTGCATCAAAAATATTCGAGGTAATGGCTGATGCAAAAGGTCTTGAAAAATGGTGGACGAAAAAATCTTCCGGTAAACCTGAAGTTGGTTCAAAATATGAATTAGACTTTGGACCGGGTTATATATGGCAGGCTGCTGTTTCGAAATATGAGCCGGGAAAAAAATTTGAGCTGACGATGGGAACTTCCGATCCGGACTGGGAAGGAACGCGTGTTGGTTTTGAAGTGGAAGAGAAAAAAGGAAATTCACAGGTTCGTTTTTACCATACAGGCTGGTCTTCTGCGAATGAACACTACCGGATTTCAACATATTGCTGGGCGATGTATCTGCGCCTGGCCAAGCGTTATGCAGAAAAAGGAGAAACTGTTCCTAACGAAAAAAGGCTGGATGCATAAATAATCATGCATTTAAATAGCTGCTTTAAGCACATATTGCCTATTGACTGACTTCTTTCCCAAATAATAAATAGTCGACAGAGCCAATTATTTATTGACCAGTCTGATAAACAAATTTTGTGGAAAAAAAACTCTCAGTTCATCAGCCTTTCTTCAATACCAATGAATCACCGGAATTATTCACATTAAGTAGTCTGAGAAAATATGTGGGTTTTTTAGTCGTATCATAAATTCCTTTATAAGTAAATCCGGCTCTCGGACCGTTGTCACTGCCGTTTTCTGCATTTGTAAGATATCCCAGCGTGACCTGTATATTCTGAAAACTGCCCTTCAAATTATATGTAGCCGTGTCATTGAATTCCTGCCCCTGCAATGTACCCATACCTTTGGCACTATCGGTTACAGTGGAGTTGATAACAAATGTTCCTGTCGGAGTTCCTTTTACCACCGACCAGTCATTTGAAAAATCCGGAAGAAAAATGGAATCAGCATCGGAACCGCCTGATTTATCACAGGAAGGCGTTCCGAGTACACAGAGCACAAACAAAAACAAAGTGCTTTTCATTTTATTTGTCTTCATAAAAAAGGTTTTAGTCTGGGAAAAGATTTTTACTCGCTGACAGCTTCGCAATGCATGACTGAATCTTATCATCCAAAATTCCAAGATCATTGTCAAGCACAGGAAGGATCAGATCAAGGTTCGATTGCAACTGACTCTTCAATTCTTTTTTTTGCTTTTTATTCGTTTCACTAATGTATTCATTGGCTTTTTGGATAATTGTGGTATTCAGCGGAATGATATTGGCCCGGTGTACATCATTCAATGCAAAATCCACTGTATTATGAAAACCCATGGCAAGCTCAAAGCTCTTCCAATAATTTTCAATTGCTCTTTCATATTCATCACGATTGTTGTTTAGCAAAAGATAATAATCATTGTAAGCCCTGATGGTTGAATCCAATAACTTAAATGCTTTTGGATTTTCGAGCGAAAATTCAATCAATTTTTTAAACGCATCACGGATATCCTTTGCTTCATTTAAAAATCCCTGCAGCGAAAAAGATACAGATTGAAAATAACGGTCCCGGCCATCCATGATCTCCGAAGCATTACGCAAATCAGTCTCTGAAA
>DATJWE010000004.1:0-16784 GCA_035501475.1 Puia sp.
CTGACATTGTTTTCAGGAATGATTCGTGAACTTCCAAAAATGACCTGTTTGTCATCTACCGAAAAATCATAAGGATAATCATTAGCGCTGTGATAAGTTAACCTCACAGGCTCGCCACCTGTTGCCGGCATGATAAACACATCGAAATTGCCATAACGATCGCTGGCAAACGCGATATATTTCCCATCATGACTCCACACGGGCATCATATCGTGCGCTTCATGGATGGTTAAAGCGATGGCGGGTCCTCCATTCACATCAACCCGGTAAATATCACCCTTATAACCAAACGCAATGGTCTTTCCATCAGGGCTGATGGCTGGATACCTGATCCATAATGGAGTTTGCTGCGCGGCAGCAGCAAAGGAAATCATCATGATCAATGAAAACAACAAATTCTTCATATGGCCTGTGTTTATCGTTAAAGATAAAACCTTACCTGATATTTTCAGGGCTAATTTGGATTAACAGGTTGAAAAATATATGAAGGGGGCAATGGCGTTGAATCAAAGGCCAAACAAACTTAAATAAGCTATTTCTTATCTTTATAAAAAACCGCATGGCTCATCCCAATTCAAAACTTATCGGGGTATTGCGAGATACGGCCACAAGGTTGCGGGAGGGCGCTTATTATGCCTGGGGTCATCACGGAGCATGTAACTGCGGCAGCCTGTTGCAGGTAATGACTAACCTGACTAAGGAAGAAATTCTGAATTATGCCCACTCCGGACAGGGTGAATGGACAGAAATTGCTGAAGAATATTGCATGACAACAGGAGCACCCGCCTACCTGATGATATCAAAGCTTGAAGAAATCGGACTGACTGCCACGGATATTCATAACCTGGAATATCTCGAAGACAGGGAAGTATTGAAGCATTTACCACAGGGGTTTAGATGGCTGAAAAAAAATTTACGGGAAGACGTCATCCTTTACTTTGAAGCCTTTGCCAATATGCTTGAAGAAAAAATGCTAAAGAAAATTCAAATTCATTCCGGAAGACTGGGACAACAAAAAGAAATGAATGCTGAACTGGTTTGATGAGAGTTATTTTTCCCATTCGATTTATTTATGAGCATTACCAGAACTTACAATCAAATTGCAGGACAAAAAGTATCCCGGCTGGAAGCTATAAGTGATGGCGTGTTTGCCATTGCGCTTACATTGCTCGTGCTGGATATTAAAATCCCTTCACGGGAAGGGATAAAAACAGAAGGTGAACTGTTATCCTCCTTGCTTCATCTGATGCCGAGGTTTCTGAGTTACTTTCTAAGCTTTATGACATTGGGCATTTTCTGGACGGGTCATACCACCCAGTTCAATTACATCGAGAAAAGCGACAGAAACCTCAACTGGATTTGCCTTTTCTTTTTATTGTTTGTATCTATTCTGCCTTTCACGACGGGTTTTCTCGGGGAGTATATGGATTTTAAGATCTCCATCGGATTATACTGGCTCAATATTTTTTTATTGGGACTGGTGATTTATGTTCATTGGGATTACGCCTATCACCATGATTATATTTCAGGAACAGAAAATGAAAAAAAACTAACTGATAAACTGATCAGGAAAAGGATTGTCGTAGCCCAATCCTTATATGCATTAGGAGCCTTACTTTGTTTTATCAACAATTACCTGAGCATTATATTCATTATTCTCGTTCAACTCAACTATGCACTCGCCTTGTTTGCCAAGTGGTCAACAAAAAAATAATTGCGGATATCTTCCATTCTATTTCAGCTCTTCGCTGGAAAACGCAAGCGGCAATAAGGAATCTGCGTCGGGTATGATATATACTTCCCCCTCCATGCCTGCAAGAATAAGCCGGATAGGTTTATTCATTCTCTGGCTAAATTCCTGTAGTGACTGCCTGCAGATCCCACAAGGAGAAACAGGGTGATTACTTTGACCGTGATCATTGACATAACTGATAGCAAGCGCTTTGATTGCAATGTCCGGATACAATGATGAAGCTGCTGACAGCAATACCCTTTCTGCGCATATTCCGGCAGGAAAAGAAGCATTTTCCTGGTTCGCGCCTGTGATTATTTTCCCATTTTCAAGTTTTGCTGCAGCGCCTACCCTAAACTGTGAGTATGGAGCATAAGCCTGTGAGGTTACTTTCTGCGCTTCCTTCAAGAGCATTGCATCCTCCTGATCCAATTCGTCTATTGAATCATACTGGTCGAATGAAAAATGGTATTCTCTTTTTTTCATAAAATATTTCAGAGATCAGAATAAGACAGAAAATCCTTCCGCACTGTGCAGAAGGACAGACTAAGATAATTTATTTTGATGGAAAGATTGAAGTAAGAAGTTCTGCCGGCGGATTATAGCCCCGGATTTACATCCGGGGCTATAATCCAAACCGGGAACGTATCAAAAAACAAAACTTCCTCACCAGCCCGGCCTTTATTTAATCGTCTTAAACAGGCGGCTCCATCTTGGTCCTTTGTCCCAACTCATCCAGATCAGCCAGGCTTCGCCCACGACATGATCTTCCGGAACAAATCCCCAATACCTGGAATCCTGCGACTGGTGTCTGTTGTCCCCCATCATCCAGTAATAATCCATTTTAAAAGTATACTGGTTTGTCTCTTTATCATTGAGGAAAATTTTGCCATCGTGCATTTCCAGTTTGTTGCCTTCATATACCCGAATGGCTCTGTCGTAAAGAAAATAGTTCTCAGGAGTAATTGTAAGTGTAGCTCCTTTTTTAGGTATCCATATCGGTCCAAAATTATCAACTGACCACTTATGGATATTGTCATAAGGAAATACACTTCCGTTGATAGCGGTATCGAGCTCGGGCAGAATTGTTTTTGCCAAAGCATTTTTCAGCATTTTTTCTTTTGCTGAATAAGTGAGCAGCATACGATACTGATTAGGCAATCCTGTAGGTATAATTTCTTCCGAATTGTTGATGTCTATATTATAGTCATCCTTCATAGCGGTTTCGTCCAATGGCTGACCGGCAGTCGTTACCAGGTAAGTTGTTTCGGAATATGGAGGAAACGCAGATATTTTTCCGTTGATATAAACCACCTGGTTTTTGATCTGCAGGGTATCGCCGGAAACAGCCACGCATCGCTTAATATAATTTTCCTGTTTGTCGACCGGCCTTACCACAATGGGGTAATCATCCGGGTCATTCAATACAATTTTGCGACCGGCATCAATATCTCCCTGTCCCACTTCAAAACGGCAGACCTGGTAGTAAGGTTTTTCAGATTCATATCCTTCTTTATTAATTACCGTGTCGCCTGCAGGGAAATTAAATACAACCACATCATTTCTTTTTACCGGTGATGCAAACCAGCGCGTATAAGGAATCTTAATCCACTCTACATATGATTTTGCATTGATAAAAGGAAGTGTGTGATGTACAAACGGCATAGCCAGCGGAGTATTGGGAATCCGGGGGCCATAACTGAATTTGCTCACAAAAAGAAAATCATTTACCAATAATGTTTTTTCCATTGAAGGAGTCGGAATGGTATACGCTTCAAAAATAAAAGTGCGGATCAATGTCGCCGCAACGATTGCAAAAATGCCCGCATCAATCCATTCCCGCGCGGATGTTTTCTTATGTTTTTTTACTACTTCCGGACCGAGAAATTTTTCTTTTTGGTCAAAACCGATAGACGGCATATAGAGCACAGGCACCAATGCTGCCGCAGCATGTTGTATCAGTCTAAACTTCCCGAAAGTTTTTACAAATTCAATGAAAATTCCCATAGAGATGAACCAACCTACAACAGGCACGAGTTGCCAGAACACCCAATGTTTCGGTCGCTGGGCCAATTGCAATATAATCCACGTATTATAGAAGGGAACAAAGGCTTTCCATCCAGGCACACCGGCTTTTTCAAACATTTTATAGAAACCAATTGCCGGTAATAAAAGAATCAGCAACTGAATGAGCACAAGAACGAAAATCTGATGAGTCGTCATCCGCTTATTTTTAATGATCGGCAAAAATACCATATTAATTTACCCGCCAAAATATTAGCAGAGAAAGTTTTCATAAAAAGCATTGATGATTACTTCATTAAACTATTGGCAATCTTATACTTTTAAAGAACAGACATCATTAATAATGATTAGCTTCATGAAGAACAATGAACGTCTTTACCATACGAGATATTGAAAATTTATGTCGCATTAAAGCGCATACTTTGCGTATCTGGGAACAACGATATAAACTCATCAGCCCAAAACGCAAAGCAAGCAATCATCGTTATTATGACAATGAGGACCTCAAATACCTGCTCCGGATCGCCTATCTCTATCACAAAGGGTATAAAATATCAAGGATTGCCTCTTTAACTGAAGATGAAATATGCAGGCTTACACTGACCATCGATAGTGAAAAACAGGCAGCACAAATATTTGTTAACCGGCTAACAGAGGCTTCGCTGGATTTTGATCAGGAACGATTTGATGAAATATTGAGCGCAGCCATTGCAGATTTTGAATTAGAAGAAGCCGTTGGCCATGTTGTTTTCCCCTTTCTCAGAAAAATAGGGCTTCTCTGGCTTGCCGGAAATGTTAATCCCGCGCAGGAGCATTTTGCAAGCGGGCTGATCATTAAAAAATTGCATCTCGCGATCCAGGAACTGGAACGGCCGGTCAATACCGGAGGGAAAAAAATTATTCTTTTCACTCCCAAAGGAGAATTTCACGAGATCCCTGTTTTGTTTATGCATTATTTGCTGAAAAAAAATAAAACCCGTTCTGTGTATCTCGGAAAAAATATTTCTATCGACGAGCTGCAATATTACTGTCATCATCAACCCGCCACACACTTATATTTTCACCTGATCACAAGACCTGGCCGGTTTGAACCTGATCAATACATAAAAAAATTATCAGCACTGTTTCCGGGAAAACAAATTGTGGTTTCCGGGTTTCAGACAACCGGTGAAAGCCAGTCCAATTTACGATTCTTAAAGAATGAAGAAGAAATGTTTGCCTTTGCTAAGGAAAAATAAGATGCTAAAAATCAAAATCGGCTTTCCTCCTACACGAGAATGAAAAGGTGATTTTATTTTTTCGGAAGAACATAATTCTCCACATCAGCACGATTGATGGATTTTCCGGAAAGAATAATCAATCTTTCCACCACATTGCGTAGTTCCCGGATATTTCCGCTCCAATTATATTCCTGGAGAGCGTGAATGGCGTCTTCATCGATAGTCTTTTTTGCAATGCCATAGTCAGCGCAAATGTCGGCAAGGAATTTATCTATTAACAGCGGAATATCGTCCTTACGTTCGTTGAGTGAAGGCACATGAATGATGATTACACTCAGCCTGTGATATAAATCCAACCGGAAACTTTTTTCTTCGACCTCTTTCAACAGATCTTTATTAGTTGCTGCAATGACACGAACATCAACATTGATATCCTTGTCGCCACCGACTCGGGTAATCTTGCCTTCCTGCAAGGCACGCAATACTTTTGCCTGCGCATTGGGACTCATATCTCCGATCTCATCCAGGAACAGCGTACCCCCATTGGCCTGTTCAAATTTCCCGATTCTTTGTTTTAATGCAGAAGTAAAGGAACCTTTTTCATGACCGAACAATTCGCTTTCGATCAGTTCACCGGGAATGGCTGCGCAATTCACTTCAATCAATGGGCCACTTGCCCGATTACTTCTTTCATGTACCCAGCGTGCAACCAATTCTTTTCCCACTCCATTTTCACCCGTAATCAAGATGCGCGCATCAGTGGGGGCTACTTTTTCTATCGTCTCTTTAATCATTTGAATTGGAACGGAAGTTCCAACCATATCCTGCACTTTACTCACTTTACGCTTCAAAACTTTTGTTTCAGCTACCAGTGAAGTTTTATCCATTGCATTCCTGATCGTGATCAATAATCGATTCAGATCCGGTGGTTTTGAAATATAATCATAGGCCCCTTTCTTAACAGCTTCCACAGCTGTTTCAATGGTACCATGACCGGAAATCATAATGATGGGAATGTCTGCATTGAGCTCTTTTGCTTTTTCTAAAAATTCGATCCCGTCGATTTTTGGCATTTTGATATCGCAGAGAATAACATCGTACTCCCTTTCCCTGAATTTTTTCAATCCCTCTTCACCATCTCCTGCTTCATCCAGTTTATATCCTTCATAAGAAAGAATTTCACCTAATGTTTTGCGGATTGCCTTTTCATCATCGATGATCAGAATGTTGGACATATTGAACAATCTTTTGGTATGGAAAAGTTCAAGCCGATTTGTACGGCTTACACTTCAAAAATAAGCATATGAAGTTGAACCTCCTTAAAGCAATAAATTTTGTATAAAATCCTGACTTTTCGGCTTTTATTAGGCTGATTTCCTGACTATTTTACCGAAACCAGCAGGTTTTCATCCGTATTTATTCATCGTAAAAATACCTTGCAAACCAGGGATTTAGGGGTTATCTTGGGAGCATCCAATTTTCCTGAAAAACCTATTAAAATCTAAAAATTTACCTATGAAGCAAGATCTTAAATTTAGCGCTAACCCGGCAGGTAAAATCTTCCTCAAGCTTACCATCTTCGGATGTTTTTTACTGGGTTTTGCTTATATCTCTCTGTTATTTTTAAATAACATACTGAGAGCGCTGCATTAAAAAAAATTAAACTGCATAATTCATCCCGCGCTTACCTCTGTTCCAACAAAGCTGCGGGATTTTTTATTTGGATTGCTCAAGCTCGACGATGGTATCAATCGGATCCAAAGACACTCCTTTCAAATCAATCATGATATAATTTTCAGTCAGCGGCTGAATTTTTAAAGGTGTATTTCCCGCATACAACTTCGCTGATTTTATTTTATAGGGAACCTGCAGGAAAAATTTATCGCCGTCCGCCTTGAAAATATGAACATATACTTTATTATCTTTTTCGGTAATGGCGCCCCAATCCTGTGGTTTAATATAACCTGCATGGGTACCATAAATCGTTTCTCCGTTGGTCTTCAGCCAGTTCCCCATGGCTGTAAGCCTTTCGGTAAACTCCGGTTGTATATTGCCGTTAGGAAGTGGGCCGATGTTTAAGAGCAGGTTGGCTCCATACCCGGCATCTTTTACGAGCAATTGGATGAGATCTTTCACGGATTTATAATTTCTGTCTGTGATATTAAACCCCCAGGAATCGTTGATCGTCTCACAGGTTTCAAGTGGAAGCTTCGAAACTGACGCGCCGCCAAATCCTGTGGTATTTCCGCCTGGAAGATCTTTTTCAAACATCTGGAAGTCTTCGCCAGGCAAGGGCGTTTGATGATGGTTGTTACCAATGAGGCATTGCGGCTGCAGTTTATGAATCAGTTCATAAATTTCATCGATATGCCAATCGACCTTCGACTTTTGATTCTTATCCCAATCATTACTCAGTTGATCCCAGAATCCATCAAACCAAACCCCTCCGATTTCTCCATAATTCGTGAGCAATTCTGTAAGCTGGGCCTTCATGAAATTGATATAGCTATTCCAATCACTCTTTTGTGTCCGGCCTGTTCCATGACCCGTACGACCGGTTTCATACTGGTAGTCGCTCCGGTACCAATCCAGCAGGGAATAATAAACAAATAATTTGATACCCTGTTTATGGCATTCATCGGCCAATAATTTCACGGCATCTTTTCCCCAGGGAGTGTTCGTTATTTTCCAGTCTGACTGTTTGGTATCCCAGTCACTGAAACCATCATGATGACGCGTGATGAGCGTGATGTATTGCATGCCAGCATTCTTAGCTGTGCTCACCCATTTCGCTGCGTCAAACTCAGCAGGATTAAAAATTTGTAGCAACTGTTTGTATTCTGACACACGGATATTCCTGTTATTCATCACCCATTCCCCATCTCCCAATACACTGAATGCACCCCAATGAATGAACATACCAAAACGAGCGCTGTCGAACCATTTGCGTTCGCGAAGGTTTTCAGCAGTTGGTATGTATGTTGTTTGAGAAAAAACTGATACTGAAAAACAAAAAAAGAAAATGGCAGGAATGATTTTTTTCATGATTATCTTTTTGATGGAATTAAGTTAGGAATAAACTCATGATTAGAAATAAAAAAATCGACACCTGCATGAAATCCAATATACAGGTGTCGGTGGATATTCTGCTATAAACGATCGAGCTTATTTTTTCAGATACATGACTTCCTTAACCAGGTTCACTGTTCTGGGCACACTGGGCATTGCAGCAGCAACCAGGTTGGGTGCATAATGCAGGGGAGCATCGGCAGAAGTGATGCGGCGAATAGGCGCATCCAGAAAATCAAATCCTTCCTTCTGAATCCGGTAAGAAAGTTCAGATGAGACAGATCCGAAAGGCCATTGTTCCTCTACGATTACCAGACGATTTGTTTTTTTCACACTATCGAGAACAGTCATCCAGTCGAGCGGACGAATAGTACGAAGATCAATTACTTCAGCGCTGATATTTTCTTTTTCGAGTTCAGCAGCTGCGCCCAGGGCCACTTTCATCATTTTATTATAAGAAACAATCGTTACATCTTTGCCCTGCTTCTTGATATCGGACTTGCCCAGTTCAATATAATATTCTTCTTCAGGCACTTCAGATTTGTCGCCATACATCACTTCACTTTCCATAAAAATCACAGGATCTTCTTCGTAACGGATAGATTGTTTCAACAGTCCTTTGGCATCATATCCGTTGCTGGGTGAGACTACCTTTATGCCCGGAATATTTGCATAATAATTTTCGAAAGCAGTCGAATGCTGGGCTCCAAGTTGACCTGCTGATCCGTTGGGCCCACGAAAAACAATCGGACAGCCAATCTGCCCGCCACTCATGGCAAGCATTTTGGATCCGGTATTTAATATCTGATCCAATGCCAGGACAGCAAAATTAAACGTCATGAATTCTACAATCGGCCGGAGACCATTTTGTGCAGCTCCTACACCGACTCCTGTAAAACCGAGCTCTGAAATCGGAGTATCGATTACGCGCTTAGGGCCAAACTCGTCGAGCATTCCCTGGCTCACTTTATAAGCACCGTTATATTCCGCCACTTCCTCTCCCATCAGAAAAACGCGGTCATCACGGCGCATTTCTTCGCTCATGGCTTCCCGCAGAGCCTCCCGAAAAGCAATTTGTCTCATTCGATTAATTTAAGGAGCTGCAAAAATATTGGATGTGAGGGAGATTATCAAACTTTCCGGAAGTTTGCAATACCATACAATTTGAGAAAGAATTCTTAAACGAAATAGTTCTTTATGCAAAAGACTATCGACCATCTAAAAAAAATCACAGATGATTATTCCATTCTCCTTAAAAAAATAAATGAAGGAGAATTTGCGTTCAAACCCAATCCAAGCAAGTGGAGCAAAAAAGAAATACTGGGTCATTTGGTTGATTCTGCCCAGAATAATATCCGGAGATTCGTTGTGTCGCAATATGAAGAAAAACCACTGATCGTCTACCAGCAGGATGCCTGGGTTTCGATTTCCAATTACCAGCATTATTCCGTGAAGGACCTGATTCAGTTATGGATCTTGTTGAATAATCACATCTGCATGGTGCTGGGCAATTGTTCTCCTGATGCAGCAGCACGATTTTGCGTCACGAACGACAACACACCACATACCATCGAATGGCTGGCTACGGATTATATCCGTCATTTGTTGCATCACCTGCATCAGATTCTGCAACTCGAGCCGGTTGATTATTCCTGATCTGCTAAGTATATGGATATCCGTTAAAGGTAATCTGGTTGACCATTTTAAAAATCTTCATGATTCATTCAGTCCAGCTGCAGGTAATAGACCATTACATCCCAGTGAGCCAACAGAATTTCAAACCGGTGTTGCTCATCTTTTTCCAGCTTTGCCTGGTCGGGATACAACAGTTTTTTATATGGGGTTGTCAAATCAGGATCGAAAGCAAGTTGAGCATTTTTAAAAACAATGGTCACTTTGAAATCCCATCGTGTATCTTCTCCGCTGTGAAGTAAAGGTCTTTCTGCTACAACACTGATGATATCTCCTTTCTCTTTTGCTTTTTTGAGTAAAGGATAATGATTTTTTTTCCATAGCTCCACAAATTCATCTGCATAACCCCATTTCACTTTGTAATAATTTTCAATCGTGAAATATTCCTTAGATGCACCTGAATTATTTTGTGACATCGAATAGTCGAATGAAAAACACATCAACAGAAAAGCTGTTGCAGTGAAAAATTTTTTGCCGGATAGTTTGAAATAAGTCATGATATTTGATTTGATAATTAGAATTTTTAAGGCAAATAAGCATATAGCAATTAATATGCAACTATGTATTAATCAATACTTTATTCGTCAATCCAAATCTAAGGATTAACCCTTAGCTAAATCCTTCCTGTCTGCCTTATCGGAAGATTTAATCCAAAAATCGAAGCTTTTGGGTGCTTTATCGAATAAGTTATAATAAGCAGCAAACTATGGCAATATTTGTATTGTCAAAGCCACTCATCCTACTGAAAAATAGAACCCCTAAACCCTAACCTGTAGAAATAAGAATCCAGGAATCCTAAAAAAACCGACAAAATCCTAATCCTGAATTGAGCCAGGTGCAACCAGATCCTTTGAAAAGTTGATATTACCTTAATCCTAAGGTCTGAATCCTATCCTTTGAAAGCAGAAAACCGTATCGTATAAAACCGGATTGAACTTTGAACCTTCATCCTGTAGAAATTTATTCTCGCTTCTGAATACCCGGTTTAACGAATTAAAGCTGTCTTTTCCAGGCAGCTTTTTTATTATGCATTGGCAAGCGCCCTGTCGAGATGAACATAACCGCCATCCACATGTATCAGCTGCCCCGTCGTATGACTCGATCTTGGTGATAAAAGGAAAGCGGTGGTTGCAGCTATTTCAACTGCAGTTGTCATCCTGTTTTCGAGGGGGATTTTTTCGACGATGGATTTTAATTTTTCCTGTGGATTGGGCAAAGAAGATATCCATTTTTCGTATAATGGTGTCCAGCATTCGGCCACCACAATGGCATTTACACGTATCCCGTATTTTAATAATTCAACAGCCCATTCCCTTGTCAACGCATTACGGCCACCATTAGCCGCAGCATAGGCGGAAGTATTTCCCTGGCCGGTCTCTGCGGTTTTGGAACTTATATTTACGATTGCTCCCTTCGATTTTTTTAATGCAGGCAAAGCAAAATGAGCAAGCAGATAATAATGCACGAGGTTTTTGTGGAGAGAAGCCATGAATGCTTCATAATTTCCCTGTTCGAGTCCTACACCATCATTAACTCCCGCGTTGTTCACAAGTCCATCGATATGGTTAAATTTTTGGAGAACTGCCCGGACAGCTTTCTCGGAAGCTGATGGCTCAGTCAGCTCAGCAGTGACCTGGAAAACCTTCCCTCCGGCAACTTCAACTTCTTTTGCTGTCCTGAGATTATCCTGTTCATTTCTTCCTACAATGACTGGTATTGCGCCTTCCCCGGCAAGAAGTTTAACAATCCCTTCTCCTATTCCTTTCGCGCCACCCGATACGATAATCACTTTATTTTGTAATTCCAGATCCATAATGAAAAAATATCGTGAATTAATTTTTGTCCAGGTCAAAAATTTTGTTCATCAGCAACCATTTTTCTCCCTGTTTCGCGAATGGCAATGGCTGCTGGTATTTCCACATCATTTCTTCCCACTTCTGTACCGCAGGATTCGAATTATCCATTTCCGTCTTATGATCAAAACTGAAGGCTTCTGTCGTTTCCATAATCATGAACAGGCGGTTTCCTACCCGGTAGATCTCCATACTTGTTATTCCTGCATCAGTAATGCTTTTTTTGATTTCACCAGGTATTCGCTGATGCCAATCTTCATAAGCTGCGATCAGCGCTGAATCATCAATCAGGTCGAGAGCAAGGCAGTATCGCTTCATAAAATGTAATGGTGGTACACTTATGTGGACAAGCAATATACATTTTATTCCAAAAATAAAAATCAACAACCCCGCCTGTAAAAATACATTGACGGGGTTGTCCTATAATTTTTTGATTATATTATTTAGCTGCAAAGGAATCCTTAATAATTCCGAGTTGCCTGAGGTCGCTGAGGTTGATTGTAGGCAATTGGTTTAAACTCATTTTATCAATAACAAGGCGCCCTACCATCAAGGCTTCTTCTTTTGTGGCAAAACCATGTCTGCCGGAAATTGCAGGGATAAACTCCTGGTGAATAAATGTTTTTCCATTCGCTACAATGTTATATCCCCATCCGTATTTTGTTTGAATTGCCTGGGCCTGCACAAATACTTTTTCGTTTTTCTTCTGAAGCCGGGCATAATACACCGCTGCCGATACAGCGGCTATCAAAACAACAATGGTGATCAATCGATAGTATTCTTTCTTAATTGTCATTGGGATCGACTACGTTATCAGGTAGAAATTCTCTGAGGTAATCAGATTGTGCGGCCTGTCCGCTTCCGGATCTGCCTGTTGCAATGAAACCGCGGGTTTTTCCTGTACTTACATCAGGAATGGTAAGGCCGACAGCACCCGTGGTTGCAGGGCCTTCAAAAGGAGTCTTCTCTTTCCAAAGATCTACTCCGGTAGTTAAATCATATTCCCAGGTCCAGGTATAGAGAGCCCCGTTTTCGCCAGTGGATATATAAGCTTTATCTCCGGTAGAAGTGCCGGTAATGACAAATGCGGCAGCGTTGCTCCTGACTATATTCGTATATCCATCATCGTAATTATCGGTACTGTAATTAGTGATATGCCGCAATTCGGTCCAGTTCTCTGAAGCCTTGCTGGGATCGAACACCCAAAAATCATTTACTGTTACTCCGCTGTTTACGCCCGTTACTACATAACCTTTGTTATCGTATACCCAGGCAACCGCGCTGTATCTTTTATTGCCACTGAAACCCACAGTAGTCCAGGAATTCGAAGTTGGATCATATTTGTAAAAATCTTTCAAAGCGTTGCTGCCGTCAAACCCGGTACCCACATAACCATATTGCCCGATTCCAAAAGCTACGGCTTCATATCTTGCTCCTCCGGGGAAATCTGCTACGCGTGTCCAGGCGTTTGCATTGGGGTCATATTGGTAAAAATCCTGCAGATAATTAAATCCATCATACCCTGTGCCTACAAATCCCAGTCCGTTTGCGCTCATCCCAACTGCGGAGCTTCTCGCAGCAGAATCCGGCAGACTTGTAATCTGAGTCCAATTATCATTCACTGCATCGTATTGCCAGAAATCAGAAAATCGTTTATTTAAACCATCCCATCCTGTGCCCAGGTAACCATAGTTTCCAATCGTGAATCCAACTGCTTCACTTCTTGCAGGTCCGTTGAGCTGAGACATCGTCTTCCAGTCGCCATCCTGCGTATAGGGTACGCTGCTTTTTGAACAGGAAAACAAAGTGAGTACGAGAAAAAAAGAGAGTAAGGAAATGTTGCTCCGATTCATATTGTTTTTGTTGTTTATAATAGTTTTTTTAAAAAATAAATTTTTTACGATTGATCGAATCGCTGGTAAAATAAATTCAATTTCCTTTTAGGTGAATGATCCGGGATATGAAAAATCCCGTTTGAAAAACAATTACTTTTTCTCAATAAGCAAATTTTGGATAAAAGTATTTTATTTGCACCGCGAAATACGGATAAATAAAGTTATTTCACAAAAATTTATCAAATAGGCCGTGCTTCTCAGATTGAAAATGGCAGACAAAAAACATACTTTTGCTTTTTCGTCCGTATATATATTTAACAATTACAATGAAAATAACCAACCTGTATCAAAACTATACGCCAGAACCGGGACTGGGTGCAAAGGATCATTCCTATCATCGTTCAGGATCCAAACAGCAATTCGATTTTTTTAGAATATCCAGGAAAGTAATAAGCAGATAATTATCGCATGACAAGGAACAGGCCGTTATGGCAAACCAGCATCTCATTTTTGTTAACGGGTTGGGTAATTCTCTCCCTTCCCAACTGCCGGAAACCCGATATTAATTTTGGAACTACATTCACAAATAATAACACAACCAATGTGGTGGCGGTAGATACATTTAGTGTCGCCATGTCGACTGTTTTACTCGACTCTTTTCCCACTGCAGGGAAAGGCAGTTTATTAATCGGGAGATACAGAGATCCTTATTTCGGCATCATCACTTCACAAACTTATTTGCAGGTTTCGCCACCAATAAATCTTCCCACAATAAGTAATCTTGCAGTCTATGATTCGCTTTCGCTCATTTTGCGAATCAATAAAGGATATTATGGAGATACTACGCAGGTGCAACGTTATGTGGTGAGCCAGCTCCAAACTGTTATTACATTACCAGGCACCCAGACGACATTCTACAATATTTCAAAATTTCCCTACGATCCCAATCCCATGGGATATTCAGATGCACAAATCAATCCAACGGCATTTTATACATCGCAAAAATTAAATGACTCGCTTAAAATAAAATTACCCGATTCCCAGGGCCAGGAACTTTTTAACCTGATGTACAATCAATCGGACACTGTAAGAAATCTCAACACTTTCTTAGGTTATTTCAAAGGGTTTAGCATTTATCCCGATCCTACTTCGATGGGCGCCATTTATGGTTTCAGGGATACTGTGATTATGCGCTTGTATTATCACACTCCCGGATTGCTTTACACACCTGCGTTCATCGATTTCACACTCAATAACAAACCCTACCAGTTTAATCAGATTTATTTTGACAGAACAGGAACTCCTACAGCACCTGTAGACAGCCTGAATCCAGAAATACCTTCCACTGCAACCAATAATGCTGGATATATTCAAACGGCAACCGGGTTGATGGTGAAACTTAGATTCCCAACCATCACCAACCTGTTGCAGTATCCGGACTTTTTAACCGTTCTGAAAGCAGAATTGACTTTGAGGCCTACAGTGGGATCATATAGCCCGACATTTTCCTTACCTCCACAGATTTCTATTGCAAAAACAGATGCTGCGAATGATATTGGCGTGCTCCTTCCCGTAGGTACGGGTAACCTGATAGTCGATTACCTGTATGGAACGAATACAGCTTATACGTATGACATCACGAATTTTATTCAATCCCAAATTCTATTGGGGAATGAATATAACAGCCAGAATGGCCTTATGTTAATTTATCCTGCTCCGGACGGATATACAAGTTTTAACAGGGCAGTAATCGGAGATCAGTTCAACCCGAACAATTCCAATAAAGTAAATTTGAAAATATATTATGCTTCTTATTATTGAGCAAACACCCGATAAATGAGGCTTAACCCTAATGCAATGAGAATATTACTGCCCATATTTATCGTATTTGTTTTATTCGCAAAAACAGCAGAAGCCCAGACCAATAATTCGCCCTATTCCATCATCGGAATCGGTGATATAGAAGACAGTTATTTTAACAGGACTTCCGGAATGGCCAATACTGGTATTGGCTACCGGAACTCGCATAGTTTAATCAATAACAACCCGGCTTCTTTCAGTGCATTGGATAATCAGTTTTTCACAGGCGAAATAGGTGTGCGTGGAAAACTTATTACGTATTATGGCTCTCCCATTGATCCCACCAATAATGTTTCCAGTGATATCACTTTCAGAAGATTTGTATTGGGTATAAAAGCAGCCAAACACTGGGGAACCAGTATTGGTCTTGTTCCCTTCAGCTCGGAAAATTATGAGTTCACTGCTCCGCAACTGATACTCGGTACCAATGGAGAAACAACCAACTCTTATGCAGAAGGCTTTGGAGGTATCAACCGTGTTTACTGGGCTAATTCATATGAATTTTTCAATCATTTGTCAATCGGTGTCGATGCCTCTTATCTATTCGGATCGATCAACTCAAAAACAATTCTCCAAAATCCCGGCCTTCCCTCAACCTATGTATCGACAAACAGGAATTCGGCTTATACGGGTCTCTATTTTAACTACGGACTTCAATACTTTGGAAAGATCAATAAGAAATGGAATTTTTCCGTCGGAGGAACTTTTTCAAACAAAACAACTCTGAATTCAGATAATAGTATTATAATATTGAACATCGATTCGATTCAAATTAATCAGACGCCCACGAATCAGTCTACATTCATGTTACCGGTATCCTATGGTGTGGGATTCGCGCTTACAAAAAATAAAAAATATACTTTCCTCGCAGATTATAAATACCAGGATTGGTCAGCGCTTCACTATTCAGGATTCAATTATTCCTTGCAGAGCAGTGAAAGAATTTCAGTGGGATTTGAAATTTCCAAGATAAAAAATGTATATAATGCCTCATTCGAATCAAGCTTTTTCCAGGCAGGCTTGTATTACAATAACTCATATCTCAATGTCCGCGGGCAATCGATCAGAGACTTCGGAGGTACTATTGGCATGGGAATAAATTCCAGGAGAACTCCGTTTGCCTATAATTTTTCTCTTCAATACGGTGTAAAAGGAACAGAAATCAATTCTCTTATCCAGGAGAGATATTTCGCCCTGACCTTTGTATTCTCATACCGCGAAGTCTGGTATACCAAAGGAAGAAAATACGAGTAATATATTTAACTTCTACCGCAAAGAACGGAATGATCTGACATTGGCCTCATTGTTTTTCGTCATTCATCTTTTTCATGAACGTTACAATTACAGTGGTGGGTCAATTTAAGAATTCTTCACACCAAGATTTACTGATCGAAAATTTCAACAATATTAAACTTTTAATACGCCGGATTATAGTCCCGGATTTAAATCCGGGACTATAATCCGGCGTATTAAAAGTTTAATATTGTTGAAATTTTCG
>DATJWE010000005.1:0-10496 GCA_035501475.1 Puia sp.
AACCTTCGTTGTTGAACAAATTGGCATCTCCTGCATCATCGGACCAGGCATACCGCAGTTCCACAGGATTGGAAACAGATTCGCTGTATACGACAACGCGGTTTCCGTCAAGATAAGCTTTTGCATAATGGAAGTGCTGATCCGGGCCGGCAATTTCAAATCCCCGGATATAACCGTATTTGTCTTTGATCATGAGCCCACTGCCAACGTGCGTAAAAGAAAGTATGATTTTATTGCCATCCTTTTTCATAGACTGGTATACAGGCCCGCTGTATTCCATCGTTTGTCCATATACGTTATCCAGCGCAATGGCTGCCAGCCGTTTTCCCACATCCTGTTTGTTTTTTGGATGAATATCATGAGCCTCGCCGATATCTGTTGTTACAGCCATCCCTGTTTTTGGCAGCGACAATGTTCTTGTCTGGGCTTCACGCAATTCGGCCCAGGTACTGCCATGCTCACTGTCACCATTACCCGCATTGAAGCTGGCCAGTTGCACGAAATAAAAAGGAAAATCCCCCTCACCCCAATGCTGACGCCAATCCGTAATCATCAATGGAAAAGAGCTGCGGTATTCGTAGGCCCTGCCGGCATTGGCTTCGCCCTGGTACCAGAGTGCTCCGCGAAAAGCATAGGGGATCAATGGATTTATCATGGCATTGAAAAGGAGCGTGGGATACCTGTTGGGACCGACTGATGAAGTATTCGCAGATATGGCTTCTACCCTGAACAACCAATCGCCCGCCAGGGAATAGACCTTAGTCCCCACCGTTAGTTGCAGGGAAGCCGGTTCTCCATAAATCCCGCCGCCGCCGCCCGTATCATCCACACGAACGGCAATAATATTCTTTCCCGGTTTCAAAACACCTGCAGGAATTGCATACTTCCTGTATTCATTATACTTACTCTTCATCGAACCTATCTTTGTACCATTTACATAGCTGTCGTCCGAATCATCAATCTTGGCCAATTCAATCGTGGCGGCTTTTCCGGCATCTTCATCAGCAATCATTACCCTTTTCCTGAACCAGACATCTCCGTCCAGATCTTCCAAGCCAAGTCCCTGCTCTTCCCAAAGCCCGGGAAGTTTCATATGTGGCCATTTGCTGTCATCGAAATCAGGGTTTTCCCAATCTTCTGTATTCGGATGTTCATCAAAAGAGCCCTGAAGACTGACTAGCTTTTGGATCGTCGCCTGCTTTTTTTGTTTGGAAAGGGCACCCAGATCGAGTGTGGGCATAGATGCAATCATACTTTTGAACTCATCGCTTTTTTCAAAAGCACCGCGACTGATCCAGGTTTCCACCATCGTGCCTCCCCATGAAGTATTAATCAGACCGACAGGAACATGAAGTTTGTTGTATAATTCGCGGGCGAAAAAATATCCGACCGCAGTAAAATCTCCCGCTGTTTCCGGGCTGCAGATTTTCCATTCGCCACCGGGAATATCGTCTTTAGGAATAGCACTAACGGTGTTGGGTACCTTAAAATGACGGATCTGCGGATAGTTCGCTGCAGCAATTTCCTGCTGATAATTATTGATTTTACCCCAGCCCTCTATCGGCATTTCCATATTCGACTGTCCGGAGCAAATCCACACTTCACCAACCATTACATTGCTAAATGTTGTGTTGTTCTTACCGGAAACAACCAACTGGTAAGGACCACCTGCCGGCATGGCGTCAAGCCGTATTATCCATTTTCCGTTCTTATCTGCTTTGACAGTTTTATTTTGTTTGTCGAACTGCACAGTAATCGTTTCACCGGCATCAGCCCAGCCCCAGACAGGGACAGACATTTCGCGCTGCAACACCATATTGTCGCCAAAAATTTTGGGCAAACTGACGTTGGCAAAAGAAGAATAAAAAAAGAAAATGGCAAATGACAGGAGAACAATTTTTTTCATGATGTGAAGATGTGGAAATATGGAAAAGTGAAAACGTGATATTTAATAATGTATGTTATTGACTCTTTTACTCTATGTGTTCCCATGATTCTACCGTATCTATGGGGTAAATCTTTTCCTTACCACATAGGGTCATAGACACATAGATGCACATAGGATTTAAAATCACGGTTTTGGGCATATTAATCTATTTCAATTTCATATCATTAATCACTCCGTTAATGCGCTCATCCAGTTCCTTGCTCTTTTTGTCAAGGTCGGACGGTTTATCCAACGTGGTATGCACACTGAAATAAAATTTAATTTTGGGCTCCGTACCTGAGGGTCGCGCAGAAATTTTGGTTCCATCCGCCAGAATAAATTGTAATACGTTGCTTACGGGGAGACTGATATCCCAGCTCTCTTTTGTTTTTATATTCCTGCCTTTTCGGAGTTCATAATCCAGCAACTGGACAACCGGAGAACCATTGATAGAAGCAGGAGGATTCTTCCTGTATTGCTCCATCATATCCGCAATTTGTTTCTGACCATCCATCCCCTTTTTAGTGATTGATATGAGCGATTCTTTGTAAAAACCATATTGGACATAGAGGTCAACGAGTTTTTCATACAGGCTTCTTCCCTTGTCTTTTTCGTAAGCAGCCATCTCACATAAAATGGCTACCGCGCTGACAGCATCTTTATCGCGAAGTTTTGAACCAATCATCAATCCATAACTTTCTTCTCCACCGATCACATAGTTTTCTGTTTTTTCTTTTTCCTTAATCAATTCCGCAATCCATTTAAAGCCTGTCAACACATTATAACATTTGATGCCACTCTGCTTTGCAATCTCATCAATCATGTCGGTGGTTACAATGGTTTTTACCACCATATCGTTTGGTTGAGCTATCCCTTTGGCTTTGCGGGCTTCAATCAGATAATTAAAAGCCAGTACAGCGGTTTGATTTCCGTTCATGAGCACCCAATCGCCTTTGTCATCCTTAATACCAATACCTACCCGGTCTGCATCCGGATCTGTTCCCAGTAAAATATCAGCATCTATCTCTTTAGCTTTTTTCAGCCCCAGACTCATCGTTTCTTTTTCTTCAGGATTGGGGTAAGCCACAGTGGGAAAATTTCCATCGGGAGTGGCCTGTTCATCTACCACATGCACATTGCTGAATCCAAAACGCTGCAATACTTCCGGAACCAATTTGATGCCTGTGCCATGAATTGGCGTATATACGATACAGAGATTATGTTGTTTTTCGATTATTTCCGGGTAAACAGACAGGTCTCTTACCATACTGATATAGGCTTCATCAATTTCACGGCCAATCATGGTAATGTTTGATTCACCCCCGCTCCATTTCACTTCATCTACGGATCCAATCTTTTCTACTTCCCGGATCACATTGGTATCATGGGGAGGTACCAGCTGTCCGCCATCATTCCAATAAGCTTTGTACCCGTTATACTCTTTGGGATTGTGAGAGGCCGTGCATACCACACCACCCTGGCAGCCCAGGTGACGAATGGTGAAACTCAACTCCGGCGTGGGTCTGAGTGATTGAAACAAAAATACTTTGATGCCATTCGCTGCGAAAACTTTGGCAGCCGTTTCAGCAAAAAACCTGCTGTTGTTGCGACTGTCGTGTGCTATTGCTACCCTGACCTGCTGAGAAGGGAATGATGATTTAAGATAATTGGCGTATCCCTGTGTTGCCATCCCCACGGTATATCTATTCATCCGGTTGGTACCAACGCCCATGATTCCACGAAGTCCGCCTGTGCCGAATTCAAGATTCCGGTAAAAACTTTCTGTAAGTTCTGAAGGGTTTTGTTTTTGAAGCTGGATGATTTCATTTTTTGCTTCCTGGTCGTAATTGCCATTCAACCACCTATTCACTTTTTCCTGGATCGCCGTATCCATATGAGTTCTTTTAATTTAAAAATGAAGATATTGAATTTTAGAATTAATCAAACTATAACTTCGTGTTTCATCCGCAAGTCCTTCAGTAAACCAATGAAGACAGCCCGGACGAATGATTGACTTTGTAATCGGGTATCCATAGTGGGTTGCGAAGCTCCGGAACAGAAACCTGCAATTCAATGGCCAGAATACGATACATTTTATTAACAAATGCCCTTTCTATAGTTTTTCTCCTTTCACTCATTCCTGAAACAAATGCACAGAACAAATTTCTTGAACCTTCACCGCAATATAATCCCGACCGCCTGCGTGGTGTTTTGATTTCTGAAATAGCGGGCGGGATTGCCGTATCTGTGGGTTTATATTATTTGTGGTATAGAAAACATCCACGTTCTCACTTCCATTTTTTTAATGATAATGGCGAATGGCTCCAGGTAGATAAAGTGGGGCATATGACTACGGCCTATAATATTTCTGCAATACAATATGATATCATGCGCTGGTGTGGAGTTAAAAATGATGCTTCTGTTGCGATCGGTGCTTTAACCGGCCTGGGTTATATGTCCATCATTGAAATACTGGATGGTTTTTCTACCAAATGGGGATTTTCACCCGGAGATATGACTGCAAACATCCTCGGAACAGCATTGTTCGCCGGACAACAGTTGGGATGGAATGAACAAAGAATTGCACTGAAATTTTCCTACCATGGTACAATTTATCCGCCCTATCATCCCGAAGAACTCGGTAAGAGTTTTATCTCCCGGATCCTGAAAGACTATAATGGCCAAACCTATTGGTTATCATTCAATATCAAGTCATTCCTACCTGCCGCCAATGATTTCCCTTCCTGGCTCAACCTTAGCCTCGGTTATGGTGCGGAAGGTATGATTAGTGCGAGGGAAAATCCATCAATTCTCAATGGCAAGACAATTCCTTCTTTCCCAAGATACCGTCAATTTTACCTGGCTCCGGATATTGACCTGATGCGGGTTTCTTCGAACAGCTATCCCTTTAATACCTTTGCCTACCTCACAAGGTTCATCAAATTCCCTGCCCCGGCAGTAGAATGGAATACTCTGAAACGCTGGAAATTTCATTTCCTGTATTTTTAAAAAACATTCATAATAATATGCTTATAACGTTGTCTTCACAAAAAAAGATAATAAATTTGTCTCCCCGCACCTATTAAAACTCCGCTTGCTTCGTTATTAGTCGAAATATGAGTACGTATTTATTGTTAAGAAGCAATAAGCAAACAGGTCCATTTACCCTGGATGAAGTTCGGGCAATGGGACTAAAAGCGTATGACCTCATTTGGGTTGAAGGCAAAAGTGCAGCATGGCGTTATCCGGGAGAAATAGAAGAATTAAAAGCGTATGCTCCTTTAGTTGAAGAACAACCCTTCGATCGTTTTTTTAAAAAACCTGTTCACGAAGAACAATCACCAATTGCGAATAAACAAACTGCTTTTGAATCTGAAAACCGGCGTGCCGCTTCTTTGAATCAGTCACAGGCAGCGCCGAATGCTGGCAACAGAACTGTCTATATTAATTTACCATCCGAAAAAAAAGAAGAAAAATCTACACAGCCGCAAACGGATAAAGTACAATTTATATTTGAAAAGTCTGAACCAAAACAAACATTATCGAAAGAACCGGTGCAGAAAAGTTTTAGTCAATCCATTCAACCTGCAATAGCTGAACCCGTACAACTTGAAGAAAAATACTCCAGGTCATTTGATGATATCAAAAAAGAATATCAGGAAAAAGTACTCAGACAAAGAAGAAGGCGCCCGGTAAATATTCGTAATGTCGTGAAACCGGCAGTGGTCGGATTTGGATTGGTTTCATTGCTTGCCGGCGGAATTTTTATAGGTTTATCAATTAATAAACGTGGAACAAATTCCACACAAAAAGACCTCGCTAAAGAACAGGTTGGGGTGAGTGATCAACAAAGCATATTTCGGACGAAAACAATTCCTGTATCTTCCTCTTTGCCCAGCCAGCAGGCAGATAAGAATACAAACAATAAAATAAATGAGGATATCTCCGGGGATAATGGTACTGCCTTGAACGATAAAGAGACCGCACCCGTCGAAAAGAAAAAAACAAAGTCTTCCAGGCAAAAACTTTCTGACTCTGCACTTGCTGAAAATAAGAATACACCAAAAACGGATTCAGCCTCAATAGTAAAGCACGCGGAAACCAGCAGACAGACAGAGGTAAATGCGCAAAAAGATAACATTAAGAACAATATTGAAGACTATGTTTCCCTGAGCGCCAGCAATTATAATGTGGGCACTTTCGGAGGCATTTCCGACCTACAGGTAACCGTTAGTAATACTTCCCCCTTCCCGCTCGACCTGGTAGTGGTAGAAGTCCAATATGTACAGAGTAATAAAAAAATATTCAAGACTGAAAACCTGTACTTTCATAATATCAATGCGGGAGCTGCCATTATGCAGGAAGCTCCGAAAAGCCCCCGGGGAGTTAAAGTGAAATACAGAATCACCATGATCAATTCAAAGGGACTCGGCATTTCTTTCACTGATATATGAACGCTTTTCCCGCTTAATAAAAAAGTAAAACAGATTTCTCCACATTTTTCCTGATTGGCATAGTAGTTGAATTTAAAAAACATCTGCCGTTCCCTCATTGAAAATAACAAAGCTTAGGTTTACCCATGACTTTATGGATTTATTTAAGAAAGTTAAATTACCAACTGAAACATGAGAACGGCATTATTCGAGCTTTGCCTCATTATTGTGGCCATCGCGGGAATCCACACGATAAGAATTGAGCAGAAAAGTTTAATCAACGGGAAATTGTATCCGGCTACGGGGTCGAACATGGTCCTGGCAGTTAGTGGAAATGATTCAGTAAGAACCATGAGTAAGGATGGTTATTTCAATATGAAATTGAAACCGGGCATCTGGAAAGTTGTGGTAGCAAAAACCCGGGTTATCAATGTAGTCAGGGAAAACCTTGAGGTCGGAGAAGGTGAAAAAATCAATCTGGGTGAAATCAGATTGTCTGAATAAATCAAAAGGGGTTAACAGGGGACGGGACGGTATAATTGTTATAGGGTAGAATCAGCCAGCGACAACTGGCTGATTTTTTATTACACTGATTACACGAATTACATATTGGGCGGGAGCACCGGCTAAATGGAAAATCTTAGTTTTTATTAGCGTGAAAATTCATGACTTGAAAAACCTTTTGCATTTCATTATTTCAATTTTGTTAAATGAACGACTCTTCGCTGTAAAAAAACAGGGAATAAACTACCTTAAGGATCATCAAAATCAACCCCTTTGCGATCTTTTTTTCTGCTCGCAAAAAAATGCGTAACTCTTTTTTATTTTTCTTATTCTCCTGCATTCTTAGCGGATGTAATCGCGGCGACTGCTATTCATTTGGTCTTTTAGCTGCACCCCCGTATTCGAGTCCTGTCTGGTACCCTGATGGATCGATGCTCGGCTTCAATCATACTCCCATACAATTAATAGGTAAAATGTTAAATGGCGATTGTGGACCAACATATTCTTATAGTTCATTCAGCGACTCCGATGGATTCTGGCTCATTAACCGGGATGGTAGTAACCTGCGTAGGGTGACCAATTTCGAATTGCTGAATCCTTCCTGGTCACCTGATGGAAAATGGATTGCATTTTGCAACGGTGCACAGATCTACAAAATGTCTTTCGATGGTGTTTCATTTGACACGGCAAACATCATCGAGCTAACCAATGATTCGTCGAACCATTTTTATCCCAGCTGGAACCTGACTGGCGACTCAATATATTTCGATTCAGACGAACAAAATATCAATGCGCCCTACCAGGTTTACAAGATGGCGGCAGATGGTTCTGGTCAAACCCTTATTGGTAATAAGGGCATTGATTCTATTTATTCACGTGAACCATTTTGTGCTCCGACAAATCAAATCCTCCATATCCGCGGAGACAGCATATCATACAACGTATTTACGATGGATGGCAATGGCAACCATGTAAAACAGTTGACTTTTAATACAAGTCCTTATGTGATTGGCAATCCACGATACTATAACAGCAAAATTTACTACCAGGACCACGGGGTCTGGAGTGCTGATGGCGACGGAAGCGGATTAACAATGATCGCGGGCAACTCCGAGCAGGGTTTCTCGATAGCCCCTGATGGTACTATCGCCTATGTAAATTTTGATCCTGGTGGTTCTCCAGCTATTGATCAGACTCATGGAGTGATTTGGATTATGAATCCGGATGGGAGCAATAAGACACAGTTTACGTTCAATCACACCCAATAACCAACTTTAAACCAGTCCGGAGATTGGATACAATTTTTATCTGGCTTGAAATAAGGCCTGCGATTTGCCGGCTTCAGGCTTCTCCCTAATTTGGCTTATCATTGCTCATGAAAAAAATTTTGCTGTTTGGAGCGGGTAAATCAGCAGGCGTTCTTGCTGACTATCTCGCTGATCAATCTGCTTTGAACCATTGGGAATTTACGATCGCAGATGTTAACCTGCAGGCTGCCCGATCGAGGGCAGGCCATTCACCCCATATCCATGCAGTACAAATTAATGTTGACATTGAAAGGGAACGAAAGGCACTTGTTGAAGAAGCAGACATCGTCATCTCATTGTTACCCCCCACCCTTCATTATAATATTGCACTTGATTGTATTGAACTCAAGAAGAATCTGCTCACAGCATCTTATATAGACGACCAGATCCGGAAACTGGAGGGTGAAATCACAAAAAAGAAATTGTTTTTTCTATGTGAGATGGGACTTGACCCGGGTATCGATCATATGAGTGCGATGCAGATCATTCATAAGATTAAAAAAGAGGGCGGAAAAATTATTTCTTTCAGGTCGCATACAGGGGGTTTGGTTGCACCGGAAAGCGACGACAATCCCTGGCATTACAAGATCAGCTGGAATCCGCGAAACGTAGTCAGGGCAGGCGCTGCGGGCGCTTTGTATAAAGAAAATGGCAAAATAAAAAAACTTGAATACCCGGATTTGTTTGAAGATTGTAAGGAAATTACCGTAAAAGGTGCGGGCCGGTTCTCCTGGTATCCTAACCGCGATTCGCTTGGTTATATTCCATTGTATGGCTTAGCAGAAACACAAAATTTTTTACGCACCACTTTACGGCACCCTCTGTTTTGCAAAAACTGGAAGTTCATCGTTGCTGCCGGACTGACTGATGATAAAAAAGAATTGCCATCAGGCAGGCTAAGTTTCAGAGGATGGTCTGCTCCTATCCTTCCGTTTGTGACTGAACAAAACAAAGAAATGTTTTCCTATCTCGGTTTATTTGACGAAGATCCTGTTCCATCCGCTGCTAAAACTTCAGCCGACATTCTTCAGTATCTGCTCGAATCAAGGTTACCCATGCGTACTGGAGATAAAGACATGATCGTTATGCAGCACGAACTGGAATATCTTTCAAAAGGGCAAAAATCTGAACTCAAAAGCACCCTGATTGTGAAAGGCGAAAACAATGTACGGACAGCCATGGCAAAAACTGTTGGCCTGCCTTTGGGAATCGCCGCAAAGCTGATCCTTCAGCATAAAATCAATATAACGGGATTGCATATCCCCATTCTGCCTGAAATTTATGAGCCGGTTCTTCAGGAATTAGCTCAACATCAAATCATTTTTAGTGAAGAAGTGAGCTGATCAAACAAAGGCCTAGCTCACCTCAATATGTTGTGTATAAAGTATCCTGTATTTGAAATCACGGAAGATCAGAATATATTTTCCACGTCTTAAATAGAGCAAATAACTTCCCTTGCCAGTGCGAGTATAAGTTTGATCGGCAGGAATTACCAGGCCGGGCCTGGAGCCAAATGTTTCGAACTGGTAATAAGCCTGCACCAGGAAAGTGTTTTTGCTTGAAGATTTAATATATGTCGGCTGTCGCCGGCCATTCAATCCAAGCCAGGTCGGTCTTCCATCCTGGTAAGCAGTGGGAGGATGAATAATTGAAATATCATACAACCCGCTATTTGTAACATTAATAGGTTGATCGTCGAGCAAAGCTACAGAGGAGGATGTCAAATTAAACTTTTGCATATATGCATCATAGAAAGCTTTGCCGTATGCGAAATTGCTTATCTCGCTCATATCTGTCTGATCAATGGTCAACGGATCGATCCCGGAAATCTTTTTGAATGTGACTGCCATGGGAATATAATTTTCATCCACTACTTTTTCTGCAATATGACCATAACCAGCATACACTATGATTTTGGCTGAAGAGTCAGCCTGAATAACCTTATAAATATTTTCCGCCTGAATCGAATCCCGCTGGCTGGCAGTATGTTGTACGGCGGCTGTATCTTCATAAGAAACCAGTTTATAGCCCATGTCCAATGCCATTCTCACCAGTTCTCCTGCTACCGGCTCAGCACAGTAATGGCCGGTCAGCGATGTAAGTTTTTCGAGCGAGTGATTAGAATAATTATTCAGCATTTCCATCGCCAAATACCTGAACCCCTTCCGGTACAGCTCATTCAGCAGCGAAATCAAAAAAGCCCGGTGCAGGGGCTTATTATGTGCTTCATTGATCATGAGCACCTGGTAACGGGGAGCAATAAACGAAATAAATCGCCTGGCATCCACGTGCTGAATATTCTTGTATCCCTGTATCGTTTTATTG
>DATJWE010000006.1:0-46298 GCA_035501475.1 Puia sp.
AAAGCGCCTTCTGATAATGGAATAATTTTCATACCCAACCCACAACCCCTAAAGGGGGATTAAAATAAAAGTTGTGATAATTGTAAAAAGTAAAAATAAGCAATAGCCAATAAATCCCCTTTAGGGGCAGGGGTGATTTATCTCAACACCATCTGCCTGTCGGCATCCAGTCGGATCAAAATAAATAGCATAGTGGTAAACGTTAGGAAGGAAGTTCCGCCATAACTCACAAACGGAAGCGGGATACCGATTACCGGGGCCAGTCCGATGGTCATACAAACATTGATGGCAATATGGAAAAAAAATACTGAAGCCACTCCATATGCATAGCATCGGCTGAACACACTTCGCTGTCTTTCGGCTATAGTTACGATACGCATCAGCAAAACAAGGTAAATGCTG
Organism: Puia sp.; assembly: GCA_035501475.1. Classification (GTDB taxonomy): domain Bacteria; phylum Bacteroidota; class Bacteroidia; order Chitinophagales; family Chitinophagaceae; genus Puia. The sequence goes on from DATJWE010000006.1 coordinate 403, forward strand.
AGAAAGAGCACACTGCCAATAAATCCGAATCCTTCTCCAATGGTACAAAAAATAAAATCAGTTCTTTGTTCAGGCACAAAATCATACCGTGTTTGTGTTCCCTTCAACAGACCTTTACCAATAACCCGGCCGCTTCCTATGGCGATTTTACTTTGCTTCACATTGTAATCACCCCCTTTTTTCTTTCCTACATTTTTCTGTTCTATTTCCAAAGCCGCCTGGGCATTCTTTGGAACATAATCTTTTCCCAACGCATCGTAAATGCGTTTTACCTGGTAAGGTTGTAATATGTGATCAAAAGTAAATGGTACTACAAAGCGCTGAACGCTCACGCATACAAACCAGATTCCGATAATCAGGAAAAGAACATTCCGGTGTCTTTTGATCTGTTTTCGCAAAATATAAATTGCCGACACCGCGATTCCAGTGAGAATAAGCGCCATCGTATTCGGCTCGAGCAGAAGCGTGGCAACGACAAGCACCGCAAAAGAAAAACCAATGATCAGTATGACAGGCGATAACCCTTCTCTGAACATCACCAAAAAAAATGAAAAATAAACCAGTGCAAGCCCGGTTTCTTTTTGCATAATAGAAAGCGCTGCAGGAGCGAGAACAATAATAGCCGCAATGATCTGTGATCGCGGTCTCTCGAAATCTGTTTCCACCCTCGACAAATATTTTGCCAGAGCCAGGTTCACAAAAACCTTGCAGAGGTCGGCTGGCTGCAGCTGAAAGGCATTCCCAAACCTGATAATCGATTCCGTTCCTTTCACCCGGGAGTGAAACGGAAAAACCAACAGCAGCAGTAAAATACCGAAAGCATACCATAGATTGGCTGTTGCAGTGAAAAATTTGCTGTCCGTCAATAAAATGAAAATGCCAATTATTCCTCCAAGAATAAAATATACCGTCTGCCGACTGTAATCTGTTCGCAACGAAATAAAACCCTGCAGTACTGTATCAGTATCTCGATATGTTGCAGCAAAAATGCTCATGATTCCAATGACTGACAGAATAAGCCAAAGCCATACCAGTGACTTATCAATTCCTTTTGTTATCGTTGAATTTCGTTCAGCCATATCAGTTATCAGAAGAAGTATCAGGTTCTACAATAATATCCTTTGGTTTATCGGCCGGATTGTTTTGTACTGGTGGTAAAGGCTCACGGTTAAGATGCAGCGTGTCGCGCATGGAAGCACGAAACGTGGCATTCGTATATTTCAACCACCTGCTGCTGTCGCCGGTTTCCTTTGCCCATGCTACTGCCCTGAGTGAATCCTCATAGTATTGTTCTATGATAAGCCATTTGGGCATCAGGTTGGTATTGGCAATCCGCTCCACGTCTTTCATACGATCCGAACGAATACTATCAGTCAGATATTGCTCCACAAGGAAAGACCCCATGGGGGCTGCCCAGGCGGCACCAAATCCTGCATTCTCGACTACAACAGCCACCGCTATTTTCGGATCTTCTCTCGGTGCAAAGCATACGAAGATGGAATTGTTCCTGAGCTTGGATCTCCTGCCACTAACAAGCCGGTAAGTTTCTGCGGTACCTGTTTTTGCACAAATATTAATTCCCGGAATCCTGGCAGCCTGCGCTGTTCCTATCTCTACCACATCCTGCATCCCGGTTGAAACTACCTGGTATACATTGTCAGGAATATGGGTTAACACTTCATGTTTTTCTCTGTACTTATTCAATATGGTATCATCTGGGGTTTCTTCATCGATCTTTTCTACAAAATGCGGAGTATAAAAATATCCCTTGTTGGCAACGATACACATCGAGTTCGCCATTTGCAAAGGAGTGATCAATATTTTGTCCTGGCCAATTCCTAAAGTTACCATCGTACAGGAATTCCAGGAATGTCGGTATTCTTTATCGTAAGCTGATGTATCGGGGACATTCCCTCCGTCTTCACTGGGAAGATCAATACCAACACGATGTCCGAGCCCGAATGCATTGATATATTCCTTCCATTTTGTTAATCCTTTTCTCGGATTATGAAATTGTGGATTATCAACCGTCAGTCGAAAAACATTCGAGAAAAATGAATTACATGAATGAGCGATGGCCAGTCGAAGATTGGCTGCATGGCCCGGGTCTTTGTGCTCACACTTTACCGGATGGTTACAGGCCAGGTACACTCCATGGCAATCATATCCCGTCGCCGGAGTAATGAGACCTTCATCCAATGCAATCAGTGCACCCAGCGGCTTGTATGTAGATCCGGGTTGATATAGTCCTTTGATAGCCCTGTTCAGCAAGGGGCCAGATACATCCAGCACCAGTTTGGCGTAATTGGATTGTTTATCGGAACCAGTCAGTGAGTTTGGATTAAAATCCGGGCCTGAGGCCATGGCAAGAATTCCTCCGGTTTTAGGCTCTATCGCAACGATGGCGCCCACCTTATTTGAGAGTAATCTTTCAGCAAGTTGTTGCAATCCTATATCCAGAGAAGTCCGCAGGTTTCTGCCAGCAACAGCCGGTGTGTCAAGCGATCCGTTCGCATAATGTCCCACCAATCGGTTTTTATTGTCCTTTATCCAAAATTCAACACCTCTTTGTCCCATCAATTCTCTTTCATAAGACTGTTCCAGTCCGCTTCGCCCTACATAGTCGCCCAACTGATAACCATACTTATATTTCCGCATGATCGCTGAATCCACTTCACCCACATATCCCATAATATGTGCAGCCGCATTAAAGGGATAAATTCTGACTGGTCTTTCCTGCAAATTGAAACCGGGAAAACGCCAGATATTTTCTTCCAGCTTGGCATAAAGGTCGGGCGGCAAAAGGTCGTCAAAAATGCTTGGACGGAAAGGCCCGTTTTTAAATTTTGCATCGAGCATACGGCTTCGGAATTCTGCCGTATCGATATCCATCAGCTGACAAAAAAAAGCTGTATCAATATTCTTTACTTGAGATGGCGTTACCATCAGATCGTACATGATGGTATTATTCAGAATGGCTTTGTTGCGCCGGTCGTAAATAATGCCCCGGGTAGGATAAATACGCTTGGGGAATAATGCATTCTCCTCCGCCATCTTTTTGTATTTGTCCGAAATAATCTGCAGGTTGAAGAGCTGGGCAAAAATGATGAGAAACATTCCACCAAAGATGAGGCGGATTATATTGCTGCGAGATTGATTGAATACAGGCATTTCCGGATATACGATTTTAACGGCTTGGTGCAGGGCTCATTTGAAGAATAAAGATATAACGTCGAACCTTGCTATACAATATAAGTTGAAGAAAGTTTTCGCAATTTTTTTGAGCAGAATTACAACCAGCACCTATGAATAAACAGGCTAAAGATGGTTTTGTTTACTCAATTCAGATATGATCTTGTTCAGGCTAAGCCGTATTAGTCCTGAATTTTTCTTTTCTGAAGAACAATAATTCTGTAAGGAGAATCAGCAATAAACTAATCCCGGTCGTGGCAATGACCTTCCCCAGAAAATACCATAGAGAGCCAAAACTCATCCATTCCAGGAAGACAAGATAGGTGTGATGAAACAAAGTCAGCACCAGAACATAAGTCCCGTAAGGAGCCCAGCCCATACTCGTGATTGAAGGCGAAGAATAGTTTTTATCAGCTCCTTCCTGGGAGATAAGCAGGTTAATCACAAATGGCCTGATATAGGCAATCAACACACAGGCTGCGGCGTGCAAACCCGGAGTATGTGTAAAATAATCCAGGCTGAGTCCGTAAATAAAAGCTACCGACATCAATCCTGATCTCGACATATTGAAAGGCAGCCAAAGAATAAATAAAAAGTATAAATAGGGCGTAATGAAGCGGTGCAGGGGCGGTATTTTAAAAAGAATAAATACCTGCACCAGGATAAATAAAATGAACCGGATAATATTTTTCAGCAATTCACTCATTGAATTTTTTTTCTTGTCGAATCTTCTAATACTTTTTGCTCGCTGTATTGCGTATTTTGAATCACATACACATATTCCACATTAAAGAAATTAGTAGCTGTTTTGAGTCGGAGTGTATAAAAATTACTGCTTCGGTCATCTATGATATCCTGAATGGTTCCTACCATGATGTTCCCGGGGAACAGGAATGAAGTTGAACTGGTAACAACTGTATCACCTTTGTTCACTTTTGCACTTTTGGGGATATCTTTCAGCGTCACAAAATTGGGACTCACGCCATCCCACTCAACCGTTCCTCTTTCACCTCCATTTTTCAATTTAACGATCACTTTATATTGACGGTGCAATAAGCTCATGACCGTCGCATAATTTTTGCTCACATTCACTACCGTACCCACGATGCCCTGAGGACTCACTACTCCCATATTGGTTCTCACACCTTCATCATATCCCCGGTGAATTGTCAGGAAATTCGTTTGCAAGCTTACGGTATTACCTACCACCTTAGCCGCGAGATAAATATATTTTTGAATTTTCCTGAGCGAGTCGGCCCTGACCGTATCGATGACCAGCCTGGCCGGTATACCAGGGTCTTCATAATTTTCCTTTAACAGCTGACGCAATCTTTCATTTTCCCTGACAAGCTGTTCGTTGGTATTTTTTAATGTGAAATAGCTTTCAACGCTATTGTATCTTTCATCCAGCTTTCCAGTGATCTCGCCTGCCACATTCATAAAAGCGGCTTCATGAAATTTATTATAGCGAAAAAGAAAAGAAAGGGCTACGATCTGCAACACCAGGAAATAGAGAAAGTTTGAATATCTTCTGATGAAGAGAAAAATATTACGCACAGAAAGAGATTTAAGAAGTAAGGCTCAGGAAGCAAGGTTCGCGCCCTGTATCTTGCACCTTAATTTATTTACCGCATAACAAAAGGATACCTGTCATAATTCTTCAGGGAAATACCTGTGCCCCGGACTACACTTTTTAAGGGATCGTCAGCAATATGAACCGGTAATTTGATTTTCTGACTTAGGCGTTTATCCAGGCCTCTGAGCAAAGCACCTCCGCCGGTAAGGTATAAACCACGGCGGTAAATATCTCCGGCAAGTTCTGGAGGAGTAGTTTCCAAAGCTTTCAGAATGGCTTCTTCAATTTTAAAAATACTTTTATCCAGCGCCTCGGCGATTTCCTGGTAGCTGACCAGGATTTGCTTGGGTATACCAGTCACGAGGTCACGGCCATTGACCGGAATATCATCCGGTGGATTATCCAGATCTTTAAGAGCCGCTCCGATTTGTATTTTGATTTGTTCTGCTGTCCGTTCCCCTATGAGCAAGCTATGATATCTACGAAGCGCTTCCATGATATCTGCAGTGAATTCATCCCCCGCTATCCTGATCGATTGGTCGCACACAATACCCGCCAATGCAATTACAGTGATTCCCGTTGTTCCGCCTCCGATATCAATAATCATATTACCGACCGGCTCTTCCACATCAATGCCAATGCCCAACGCTGCAGCCATGGGTTCATGAATCAGGTATACCTCTTTGGCACCGGCCTGTTCGGCGCTGTCGCGGACTGCACGCTTTTCCACTTCAGTAATACTGGAAGGAATACAAATCATCATTCGCCAGCTGGGCGGGAATAAAGGCTTTTTGGGATAGATCATTTTGATCATCTCCCGAATCATCAGTTCGGCGGCATTGAAATCGGCAATTACGCCATCTTTCAACGGGCGGACCGTCCGTATACTTTCATGAGTTTTTTCGTGCATCATCAAAGCACGCTTGCCAACTGCTAAAACCGTTTTTGGATTGTTTCGATCCAATGCTACAATGCTCGGTTCATTCACTACGATCTCGTCATTATGTATGATAAGGGTATTGGCAGTACCCAGGTCCATCGCGATCTCTTGTGTCAGGAAATTGAATAATCCCATTTTAAAAGGTCAGATTTAAATTCAGGTTTAATGCCTGCAAAATTGATGCAAATAATCCGAATTAACAAAGTGGAATCTTTGATTTGTTTTTAGCCGGCACAAGACCTTTCCCACCTTATGACCCTTCTCAGGAAACCGCTTGTTATTCACTTTTAACAGATCTTAAGAAACTTGTTCTTGTAATGCACAAACAACGCTATTTCCGGTTTGTTATTTCTTCTTTTTCAAACTAAATTTTTATTTTGAGAAACGATGGAAATTGCCGAAAGCGGAGCCGTATTTCTCCGCGCCCCTCTTGCGGATTTTAATATTGAACGAACCCCAGTCGTCTTTCCATTTCCGGACTGAGAACCGGTAATTTTTTTCTTTCGATAAGAAAGCTGGTTAATTGTGCGATTTCCTTAAAAATATAATGTTTATCAAGCGTGGCTTTCAGGTAATCTTTTCCACTACTGCCTCCTGTCCCAATTCTTGTCCCGATGGTGCGGTGCACCATATTCATATGCCTGTAGCGCCAGGTGCTTAATTGTTCATCGATCTCCAGTAACTGGGTTAAAAGCTGAAAAGGAAGTTGCAGAACCGGATATCCGCGGTAAAGCATGATAAAAAGCGCTGCTCTCGATGCTTTGGGTGAAAGGGTGAGCAATACATCCGCCGATGAGGAGGGGTTCCCGCTGTTCTTACTGAAAAAAAATTCATTGAATGAATCAAAATTATTTTTTTCTTCCCGGGATAAGCTTTCAAGATAGCATTGTCTGTAATCCATCCAGAAAATATGCAGCGATCCTGTTTCTCCAACAGAAGAATGTGGTTTGAAATTTTTCCAGTTTGCCTCTTCGTCAAAGAAAGGCATTCTCTCAAGCCAGGCATTCACCAGCTCCAGCAGGGATTTATCTTTCTCTGCTTTTTTTATCATCTCAATCTGTTGCTGATTTAATTGGGAGATATAATAGTCCTGACCGTAGCGCTTTTCATACTTCAATCCCAACCAGGCTTCGAGCATCTTGAATTGCCAGCTCTGAAAACCGGATGCGGGCCTTAGCATGTCGCGGAAATCAAGAAAATCCATCGCCGTCATGGTTTCGAGGATATCAATCTGATGAACCAATACTTTGAGAATAGTGGCACAACGTGACAACCGATGAACCACCGTTTGTAGTTCAGGCGAATTATCATTTAGAGAGGGCTTCTGCATGATGCCCGTGACCGACTCCACTTCATACAACAGTTGTTTAAACCACAATTCATGGGTTTGATGAATAATGATGAATAGCATCTCATCGTGTGCGGGCTTATGAAGCAGTTCACTTTGTAAATGTTGCGCACCGAGAATTTTATTGAGCTGGAGATAATCAGCATAGTTAAGCTCGCCTGGCATGTAAAAAAGATTTAAAAATCAAAATTAATTTTTTAAACCCTATGTGAACTTATGATTCTGTTGTGTCTATGTGGTAAATAAAAAATTTACGATATAGGATCATAGGCACCTGGAAGAACATGAAAATGCAATTTGCATACTTATTTAATGCTGAAAAATAATTGAATGTTTGAAATAATAAAGCTTGCCGTTTATTTCAGGAATTCATACCCAATATCCCGGCGATAATACATTCCATCGAAATTGATTTCCTGCAACACATTTCTTGATTTACTCACCGCCTCACTTACCGTATTGGCAAATGAGGTCACACAAAAAACTCTTCCCCCATTGGTAAGGATCTTATCTCCATCCTGTTTTGTTCCGGCCTGAAAAATAAAACTGTCCTGTGAATATTTTTTATCAAGTCCTTTAATTTCCAATCCCTTTTCGTAACTACCCGGGTAACCTCCACTCACGGCTACAATCGTACTGGCGACCCGCTCATCTTTCTCAATAACGATCTCGTTCAAACGCTGTCCGGCGACAGCAGCAAATAATTCAACAAGATCATTTTTGAGTCTCGGGATAATCACTTCCGTTTCAGGATCACCCAGGCGGCAATTGTATTCTATAACATAAGGGTCCTCGCCCACTTTCATCAATCCTATAAAGATGAATCCCCTGTAATCAATGTTTTCCTTTTTCAATCCCTCAATAGTGGGAATGATAATTCTCTCTTCTACTTTCCTGATAAAATCCTTTCCTGCAAAAGGCACAGGGCTCACAGCGCCCATCCCGCCTGTATTCGGTCCCTTGTCCCCTTCTCCAACCCGTTTGTAATCCTTGGCTTCGGGCAAAAGCACATAATGCTTGCCGTCAGTCAAAACAAAAACGGATAATTCGATTCCATCCAGGAATTCCTCGACCACGATTTTTCTTCCTGCTTCGCCGAATTTATTATGCTGCAACATCAATTCGTATTCGGCCATGGCCTCGACATGACTATGGCAAATGACAACCCCTTTGCCTGCTGCAAGCCCGTCTGCTTTCAGGACAATTGGTAACGGGTGATTTTTTAAATAAGAAGACCCTTCTGCATAATTGTCGAGATCAAATTCCCTGTATGCTGCCGTGGGGATCTGATAGCGCTTCATAAATTTTTTTGAATAAGCCTTGCTCCCTTCGAGCTGGGCGGCAATAGCTGAAGGGCCGATTACAGGAATATGTTTTATGGATTTGTCGTTTGCAAAATAATCAACGATGCCTTTGACCAACGGCTCTTCGGGCCCTACAATAAGCAATTCTATTTTTTCTTTTACACAACATTTTTTTATACTATCAAAATCGGTAGGAGAGATATTCTCATTAATACCACACACCCCTGTTCCGGCATTACCCGGCGCAATGATGAGTTTTGAACAGAGCCTGCTTTGACAAAGTTTCCATGCCAGTGCATGTTCCCTACCTCCGGAGCCTAACAACAAAATATTCATAGTGCAATTAATTCTGGCCCGAAATTCCAAATTCATAATCATTTCCGGAAAAAAAATATATGAATGGTATGCGGTATCCGCGCGAATTGGAATTTATCTGTATTTTACGTTACTGATTGTATTGCATCTCAACATCAAACCCCGATTTCATGAATCAATCGCTTGCTCAAAAGGGTCACCCTAAAGGTTTATATATATTGTTTGCCACAGAAATGTGGGAACGTTTTAATTACTATGGCATGAGAGCCATACTTGTGCTTTTCATGACAAAGGCTTTACTATTCGATGATGTGTTTGCTTCGCATCTGTATGGCAGTTATACAAGCCTGGTTTATCTGACGCCTTTGATTGGCGGTTATATTTCCGATCGTTACTGGGGCAACAGAAGATCAATTATCGCCGGTGGGATCGTGATGGCAATCGGTGAATTCATTCTTTTTTTCTGCGGTACTTTTTACAACAGTTCCCAACAGTTATCCTCCTTACTCTTTTTTACCGGGCTCGGATTCATGATTGCCGGGAATGGTTTTTTTAAACCGAATATCTCATCGATGGTGGGACAACTTTATCCTAAAAATGACAGAAGGATTGACCCGGCATACACTATATTTTATATGGGGATTAATACAGGAGGAGCGATAGGTCCTTTTATTTGTGGCCTGGTGGGTGATACCGGCAACCCTGCAGATTTCAGATGGGCATTTCTTGCTGCAGGAATCGGGATGAGCATCAGTGTGATTGTACAAAAATTATTTCAGCAAAAATATGTTGTCGATCCCGAAAACAAAGTATTGGGATTGACCCCGCCCGGTTCACCCAAAAAAATAATCAGCCCGATAGTGATCGTGACCGGATTACTTGTTTTTTCGGCCATTACTGTTGGTTTGATATATATAGATGCCAAAATTTTTAGTTACTTAACTTATCTGTTGCTTGCAGCTCCTATTATTATTGCAATCATTATTTTCTCTGACAAAAGTTTAAACACGTCGCAGAAGAAACAGGTAGCTGTCATTTTTATTGTTTCCTTTTTTGTGATCTTTTTCTGGAGTGCTTTTGAGCAGGCCGGTGCTTCACTTACATTTTTCGCAGATCGGCAGACCCAGCGAGAAGTTGGCTTAAAAATTCCTCTGTGGCTCATTTATGTTTTGTCGGCAGTCGTGCTTTATTATTTTGTCAGTCTTTGGAAAAAAGTCTTAAAAAACCTGGCAGGTCCTTATCACCGCGAATTAAGAATAACAGTTCTTTCTTTATTATTTATTCTGATCGCAGGAATCCTCATCTCTGATATTTACCTGTTCGTGCAGGGGAAAAGTTATATGCCCCTGAAAGAAATCCCTGCCAGCTGGTTCCAATCACTCAACTCGGTTTTTGTCGTGAGTTTCGCACCGATCTTCGCATGGCTCTGGATCAAACTCGGAAAAAGAGAGCCCGCATCTCCCACGAAAATGGCCATGGGCCTGCTTTTGCTGGCATTGGGATATCTCTGGATCGCTTTCGGAGTAAAAGATGCTGGGCCGGGAATTAAAGTAAGCATGATATGGCTGACAGGAATGTATGCGTTGCATACCTGCGGAGAATTGTGTTTATCACCGATTGGTTTAGCGCTGACGAATAAACTCGCTCCTTTAAAATTCGCTTCTTTGCTAATGGCCGTTTGGTTTTTGGCCAATGCCATTGCCAATAAACTGGCCGGCGCTTTAAGTGCATTGTATCCCGACAAAGGACGGATCACTTCATTTTTAGGTTATCATATGGGCAATAAGTATGAATTTTTTATGCTCTTTGTTTTTATGGCCGGGATAGCTTCACTCATTCTGTTTCTGCTTACGAAGAGACTGCAAAAAATGATGCGGGGAGAATAATGCAAAATGCAAATTGAAAAAGCGATCGTTTGAATTTTTTTAAGACTAATTCATCTTGAACGGAACGATCATTTCAAAAACAGGGATATTCACTTCAAAAATTTTCTTGTTGTTGAGATTTTCCATGGCGTAGGTTCCATGCATTTTTCCCATCTCCGTGCGTAGATTACAACCACTTACATATTGATACCGTTCTGCAGGTTTTAATACAGGCTGAACACCGACTACTCCTTCACCCTCTACTTCCCTGTAACTGCCATTGCTGTCAAAAATATGCCAGTGACGACGATGCAATTTAACAGGAAAATTATTGTGATTTTCAATCGTAATACGATAAGCAAACATATATTCGCCCGAAATAGGATTACTGTAATCGGGTTGATAAAAAGTCTCCACATTAATTTCCACACCTTCTGAGATCTTGTTTGCCATCGGATTAATTTTCATTAAAATTAAACAAAATCAGGTTTCTCTGAAAGGCTTCCTGCAATTTACTGATATCACCCCGATTTTAATTTTTTTCATGCGGGTTTTGTTTCAGTTATTATAATAAAAGTAACTTGCCTTTCTACAAAAGACTTTTATATACTAAATTTTTAAAACATGAAGATCGCTGTTGCCAAAGGAGACGGCATTGGTCCGGAAATAATGGATGCAGTACTTGACATTTTGAACGCAAATCAAGTACCGCTCGAATATGAACTGGTAGATATGGGCAAATGGGTTTTTGACAAAGGTTTTTCTAACGGCATGACTCCTGAAGCAAAACATATGATCGAGGAACTGGGCATTTTATTTAAAGGTCCAATGGAAACGCCCAAGGGAAAGGGAGTAAAAAGTGTGAATGTAACAGCACGTAAAACATGGAACACGTATGCCAACAAAAGAGTGTTTCAAACATTGCATGGAGTGGATACCGTTTTTTCCAAGGCAGGAATTCCGATTGATATTACCATTGTCCGGGAGAATATTGAAGACACGTATGGAGGTATTGAACATATGCCCACGCATGATGTAGCGCTAAGCCGCCGTTTCATTACAAGGCCGGGAAGTTTGCAGGTGATCAAATATGCTTTCGAAATGGCGAAGAAAAAAGGAACGAAGAGAATTACATGTGGTCATAAAGCCAATATCATGAAGCTCACTGATGGGTTATTCCTCGATTGTTTCTATGAAATTGCCAAACAGTATCCTGAATTAAAATCCGATGATGTGATTGTGGATGATCTTTGCATGAAATTAGTTACCCGGCCCGATACATTTGACGTGATTGTATTGACCAATCTGCAGGGAGATATTGTGTCCGATCTCTGTGCAGGACTGGTAGGCGGACTCGGATTTGCTCCTTCAGCCAATATCGGTGATCATATTTCAATATTTGAAGCTGTTCACGGAACGGCGCCTGATATTGCAGGAAAAAATATTGCCAATCCTACGGCTCTTTTGCTGAGTGGCATGGCCATGCTTCGGCACCTGGGATTCATGGAAAATGCAGCAGTCATTGAGAATGCGTTGCTTTACACTTTGGAACAGGGCATTCATACGGGTGATTTTGGAGATAAAAACATTCCTGCTAAGACCACTACCGGATTTGCAAAAGCCATCATAGAAAATTTTGGTAAAGCCCCCGTACACGGAGCCCGGCCATTACTCTCCAATATGCCGGCCACTCCTACCGTTTTTAAATTGGATCAAAACCCGATGCTGGTATCCAAAGAAATGGAAAGCGAGAAAATCGTCGGAGTGGATATGTTCATCGAGAGTGCTGAACAACCCGAAATCATTGCCAAAAAATGCCAGCGTCATGCAGGAGTGAAATTCAACCTGATCAATATCAGCAATCGCGGCACCCAGGTATGGCCTACCGGTTCCGTATATACGAACCTGGTGAACGAATACAATGTCCGTTTTGAAAGTATTGATGATTATCCCTTAAACCAGCAGGATGTTCTTGGCCTCTATGTCAGTCTCAGCGGTGATTTTAAAATATGTTCTTCGGAATTGCTGAATATGTGGGGTGAAAAAAGAGCATACAGCCTGGCACAAGGGCAGTAATTTTTATCACTATTGAATCGTCAATTATGTCTCAAAAAACTTTTCATTATACCAATGGGGAAGTAACTGTTGTGTGGAAGCCGGAAGCATGCCGGCATTCGGGAATCTGTGCACGCGGCCTGCCCGGAGTATTCGATCCGAAGAGAAGACCATGGATCGATATGAATCAGGCGGAAACCATGGACATTATCGAACAAGTGAAACGATGCCCGAGCGGAGCTCTTTCTTATGTGCTGAATAAAGATCTTTCAGATCATCCATCTGAGACCAATACCTGATATCAGATCATTTTGTATCCGGCAGTTTTCAGCCACTGGATGATTTTTTCCCGATGATCACCCTGTACGATAACTACCTGATCTTTTACCGAGCCGCCGGTACCACAGACTGTCTTCAGTTGTTTGCCCAGGGCTTCAAGATCTTCATTGCTGCCAATAAACCCTTCTACTAAAGTAACGGCCCTGCCCGCACGCTGTTTGGTGTCTAACTTTATTTTTAGCCGTTGTTGTGCAGCAGGTAAAGTCGCCTGCCCGGCGGGTTCTGTTTCTTCGAAGCGAAAATCAGGATCTGTGCTGTACACATAACCTCTTTTATCAGGCTTGTTCTTCTTACTCATAACAATTAATTGTATCGCGAGCCGTATTTTTTATTGAACTATCACTGCCTTGAGGCTCATATCAATGCTTTTTGACTGGTGGATTAGCGCCCCAATGCTTATATAGTCGACTCCTGTAGACGCATAGTCGAGCAGGTTGTCCAGGTTAATGCCGCCGCTGGCTTCGGTTTCATATTTACCTCCGATAATTTTCAATGCTTCACTAATCCGGTCAGGAGTAAAATTATCAAGCATGATCCGATCCACTTTGCCGACAGCCATTACTTTCTTCACGTCCTCAATCGTCCTGGTTTCTATTTCGATTCTTAATCCCGGTCTGTTCGTTTGTGCATACCTGTAAGCTTTTTCAATGGCATCTTCAATCCCTCCGCAATAATCAATATGATTGTCTTTCAGCATGATCATATCATACAAGCCAAAGCGGTGGTTGTGGCCTCCCCCGATCCGAACGGCTTCTTTTTCCAACAGCCGAAAATTAGGAGTAGTTTTTCTTGTATCGAGGATTTTGGTTTTGTATCCTTTTAGCTTTTCAACATATTTCCGGGTCAGGGTCGCAATGCCACTCATGCGTTGCATACAGTTTAGCACCAGTCTTTCGGTTTGGAGAATGGTATGAATTAAACCTTCCACTTCAAAACCTTTTTCACCTTCCTCAATTGGATCCCCGTCATTCCTGAATGAAACGAAACGGGCATCAGGTTCTTTCAATAAAAATATTTTTCTGGCCACCTCCACCCCCGCCAGAATACCATCCTGTTTTATATTCAATACCGCTTTTCCCTTTGCATCCGCAGGAATGCAACTCAGGGTAGAATGATCGCCATCCCCGATATCTTCTCTGAATGCTGCTTCCGCAAGAAGCTGCAACTGCTCATCAAAACTTTGCATGGACAAATCTAATAAAAGCTGTGGATGCGCTGGCAGTTAGAAAATCAGAATCGTGACAACAATGTTGTCGGGCAAAAAAAAGACCCACGGCAAGCGCCATAAGTCTGTCGGTTTTTTCAGGATTAATAAATTATTGAACAGGCTGAAATCGCAATTCTTCTAAGAATTGTTTGTCTCCTCTTTGTTTGAAAAAAAGACAAGTGCGATAGTTGCCATTATTTGTCTGGAGCATGCCTATACAGTATATACAATCTGCATTCTCCCCTTTTTGTTTAATTTGAAAATTCTTTACTCCATTCGTTGAAAAAAAATCCCGGATAACCATCTCTGCCTGGGCTTTACTATACGTATCGCTTTTATCAGGCAGCGAAATATCAACCCTTAAATCAAGATAAGGCGACAATTGGGCCGCATCGCCCGAACGGATTGCGGTAGCCACAGCGTCAATGCTGAAGAAGGAACTGAATGAAACAAGGATAAGCGAAAGAATGACCAGCGCCGATCCCATGATTTTTTTCATAGCGAAATGATTGTCATACAAAAAGCTGCTAAAAATATGCCAAAGTACTTCCTACATGAAAAAATACTAATTAACAACGTAATACTACTAACTTTGCGCAATTTGAAAATGAAGAAAACCAGTTATTTATCTTATGGTCAGCAAAAGAATAATATTGATTATTATGGACGGCTGGGGATTGGGTAAAACTGCATCCTCAGATGCCATCCAACATGCACGCGTTCCCTTCGTTAGTTCATTATATAAAAAATATCCGAATACTACCCTGATAACCTGTGGTGAGGCCGTGGGTTTGCCGGAGGGCCAAATGGGGAATTCGGAGGTAGGTCACCTGAATATCGGGGCTGGAAGAATTGTATATCAGGAACTCCAGCGAATCAATGTTGCCGTACGTGATGGTTTGCTGGCGCAAAACCAAACCCTGTTAGATGCGATTCACTATGCTAAGAAAAATGGCCACCCCCTGCACCTGATGGGCCTGGTAAGCGATGGAGGTGTGCATTCCCATCTCAACCATCTTAAAGCGATCGTTGATATCTGTAAGAAAGAAGGGCTTATACAAGTCTATATCCATGCTTTTACCGATGGCCGGGATACTGACCCGAAAAGCGGGTTGGGATTTATCCGCGACCTTCAGCAGCATCTGAAACAATCGGTTGGGCAAATTGCGTCTGTTAGTGGCCGTTATTATGCCATGGACAGGGATAAAAGATGGGAAAGAATAAAGCTTGCTTATGATACATTGGTTAACGGGTCAGGAGATACAAATACTGATGCAGCCAAAGCCATAGAACAATCTTATTCAAAGAATATAACGGATGAATTTATTAAGCCGACTGTCATGACTGGAAATGATGGTCAACCCATTGCCACAATTAAAAATGATGATGCGGTCATCTGTTTTAATTTTCGGACTGACCGGTGTCGTGAGATAACCGAAGTATTGACGCAAAAAGACATGCCGGAACAGGGCATGAAGAAATTATCTCTCTATTATACTACGATGACAGAATATGATCACCATTTCAAAAATGTGCATGTGATTTTTGAAAATGATGATCTGAAAAATACCCTGGGCGAAATTTTTATGAAGAAGGGGCTCAGGCAAATCCGTATTGCAGAGACGGAAAAATATCCTCACGTTACTTTCTTTTTCAGCGGAGGAAGAGAACAACCATTTGAGGGGGAAAACCGGATCATGATCCCATCACCAAAAGTGGCCACTTATGATCTGAAACCTGAAATGAGTGCATATGAAGTCACGGAAGCCATTTTGCCTGAGATCAAAAAAAAATCAGCAGATTTCATTTGCCTGAATTTTGCCAACGCTGATATGGTCGGGCATACCGGAATATGGGAAGCAGCCATCAAAGCTGTGGAAACAGTCGATCGCTGTGCGGAAAAAGTAGTCAATGCTGCGTTAGAAAACGGATATACTGTTTTCCTGACAGCTGATCATGGCAATGCCGATTATATGATTAATGATAATGGCTCGCCCAATACTGCTCATACACTAAATCCTGTTCCGCTTTTTATCATTGACAAAGACTGGAAAGGCACCATTCAACCTGGGAAACTGGGAGATCTGGCCCCCACCATGCTCAGTATGATGGGCATCGAAATTCCGAAAGAAATGACAGGAAGAATTCTTATTTAATCCTGCAGAGATTGCAACAATAATGGCCTCTGATTTCCTAAGTTTTTTATGAAACAAGCAGCTTTAACTTGAAAAAATTGTCTAAATTACAGGGCAAGCGGGTTCATATGACCGAAGATGCCATTTTGCAAGGTTGTTTAAAAAATCAGGCTGCTGCCCAGCGGGAATTGTATAACAGATACAGTCCCAAAATGCTTGCTGTTTGCTATAGGTTTGCTCACAACAGAGAGGATGCTGAAGATATGCTGCAGGAAGGCTTTATTAAGGTTTTTCTGCAAATACATACTTTTCAAAATAAAGGGGCTTTCGAAGGTTGGATAAGAAGAATCATTGTTCATACCTGCATCAACAACCTTAAAAAGAATAAGCGCTTTAATGAAAGCCTCGATATTCTTCACGCAAGCAGCATCCAGGTACGTGAAGAAAGCGTTCCTTCTATCGTGCAAGCCAAGCAGATCGTAGATTGTATCAGAATGCTTCCTATTGGATACAGAACAGTGTTAAACCTGTATGCGATTGAAGGTTATTCGCACAAGGAAATTGCCGAGATGCTGGATATAGAAGAAAGCACGAGCCGGTCACAATATACCAGGGCAAAGCAGATGCTTGAAGAAATCCTTGTAAGAAAAAATATCTTACCAAAACCCAAAGAGAAATTCGAATGGCTGGCGGCCTTAAGATAAAAAAACTAACAATATCCTGTGAATAAAGCGCCCAAAACGATTGACAAAGATGGAAAGAAAGTTCTATACTGATGATTTTGAAGAGCTGATCAGGCGAAAGACGGATCAATATAAAATGTACCCTTCTGATACAGTATGGAAAGGAATATATTCTTCCCTGCATACAAAAAGAAGGCGTTTTATCGCAGGCATGTCAGTCCTGATTACCGGTATTTTGCTCATTGCAGGCAAAGAACTTTTAACTCCGGCTAAGCATATCAGTGAAAATAAGAAACCAGCCGTTGCCAATCTCCAAAAAACAACAGGTACCGATGCCGTTGTGAACTTCCAGGCATTTCAAAAAGAAAATTTCCTGCAATCCTCTTCATCGTCCGGAACAGAAAATAAAACCAGCTTAAGGCAGTTCATTCCTTTTGATCTTGGAACCGATCAGCAGGACAATGCAGCTCCTTCCCCGTCCGCAGACTATATTCAGCTACCTGTTGACAATTCAAAGACCGGGATAGCTGAGATAAATGAAATCACAAGTCCTGATATCTCGAAACATGCAGAGGGAATAAACTCCATTGAAAAACTTACTGCGACAATTAATCCGGATATCAACGAACCATTACCAAAGCCCGATGACATTAATGCTGCGAGAATTCAAAAGGAACGCGCATCCTCATACGACAATGCAGATAAAAAACAAAGCAGCTGGCTGCAGGATTATGCAGTTGTACAGTTGACTCCTGTTAGAAAGCATAATCTTGAATGGCAGCTGTATGTTTCGCCAACTGTTAATTACCGGCAACTTTCAGGTGTAGATTACTCTCACATCAAATCAACCATACAGAACGTTCCAATCGCTTTGACGCATTTTGGAAACGTGGATGATTATGTGGACCATACGCCTGCAGTCGGATATGAAGTGGGAGGCAGTATTTTGTACAGAATGACCCGCAACCTCACTTTGAAAGCAGGCCTTGAGTTCAATTATAGCAGGTATATCATCAAAGCATACTCTTCAATGCCGGAACTGGCAACGATTACTTTGAACTCCTACTACGGGTATATTCCGGATTCTCTTACTGCCTATACAAATGTGCGTAACCTTAGTGGCAAATCGAAAGAAAATCTGCAAAACCGTTATTATCAGATTTCTGCACCGATAGGATTGGAGATGAGAATAATCGGTAATGGCAAATTGCAATTTCATATCGGAGGAACCATTCAACCCACTTATTTGCTGAACATCAATTCATATCTTTTAACCACTGATTTTGTCAACTACACCAAGGAGCCTTCTTTGTTCAGGAGATGGAATGTCACAGGCGGACTCGAAGCATTCCTGTCTTACCAACTGGGTGGATATCGGTTGCAGCTCGGCCCACAATTCCGTTATCAATTCCTTTCGACCTACACCAATCAGTATCCGTTCAGGGAAAACCTTATGGGATATGGAATTAAAATTGGCATCAGTAAAGCCATCCGCTAATTTGTATTTTTATTAATATTCTTTTTTAACCATCTCATACTCACTTCCCCTCAACAATTTGCATGATGCCTGCCAAAACCCTTTGCAATTCCCTTTTTTGAAGTTGATCAAATGCGTAATTTTAATTTTATGAAAAACTATACCCTATTCATTATCGCGATGAGCTGTATGCTATATGCGTGTAATGACAATAAGCCGGAAGCTACAGCGTCTGAAAAAAAACAGGAAGAAAAAAAAGATTTTTTCCCGGTCGCTGATTATTTACAAAGCGAAATCGCTTATGTCGACTCCCTTCCATTGCGTCTTATGAAATACACAATACAAAATGACAAAACAGACTCATTATTCATCAACACCAAAGAATTTGATCAGTTGGCGCAGGCATTCCTGCCGGGCGAGCTGAATGATTCTTCATTCAAAAAAAATTTCTCGGAAAATTCCTTTCTCGACCAGACGACACAATTATTGACCTTTACTTATTCAACACAGAACAATAACTCCGGATTGAGAAGAGTAGATGTGCTTGCCACGCAGAATCCAGGATTTGATAAAGTGAAGAGTATTTACATGGAAGAAAGTACAAACAAAAAAGACACATCGGTAATACGGAAAATGTATTGGAGGGCGAAGAAAAGTTTTCAGATTATAACTATCACACAGGCAGGCAATCAGCCTCCCACTTCCCAACAGGTAAAAGTGGTATGGGATAATACCGAATAAGAAGATATGACACAGCAGGAGTTTCAGCATATTGCGGCTACAATTCCAGATGAGCCCGGTATTTATAAATATTTTGATTCGACTAAAGAATTATTGTACGTAGGAAAAGCAAAAAACCTGCGTAAAAGGGTTGGCTCTTATTTCACCAAAAATCTTTCTACTTATAAAACATACGAGCTGGTTCAACGTATTCAGTCGATTGAGTTTACTATCGTAAATTCAGAACAGGATGCCTTTCTGCTCGAGAATGCCCTGATCAAACAGTTTCAGCCCAGGTTTAACATTAATTTGAAAGACGATAAAAGCTATCCGTATATCGTCATCAAAAATGAGCCCTTTCCCCGGGTTTTTTTAACCAGAAAAAAAATTGAAGACGGGTCAGAATACCTGGGTCCATTTACTTCTGTGGCCCGGGTCAGAGAGCTGCTTGATTTTGTCAGGGCGAATATCCAATTGCGCACCTGCAAGTTGAATCTCACCGAAAATAATATCAGGAAAAAAAAGTTCAAAGTTTGTCTGGAATATCATCTGGGGAATTGCAAGGGGCCCTGTGAAGGTTTGCAATCCGAAGATGATTACAGGGAGGGGCTTGGAAGACTCAAAAATATCCTGAAAGGTAATCTCGGTCCTGTCATTGCGGGATTTAAAAAAGAAATGAAATCTGCAGCAGAAAAAATGGATTTTGAAAAAGCAGAAATCGTCAGGAAAAAGATTGAACATCTTGAAAACTACCAGTCCCGTTCAGTAATCGTCAGCAGACATATTACTGATGCGGATATCTTTTCTTTGTCGCGAGATAACGGTAAGGCCTACGTGAATTATCTCATGGTTCAAAATGGCACCATCGTGCAAACCCATACGACAGAGGTTGAAACGCACCTGGAAGAAACAGACGAAGAAATACTCATTTTTTCAATTGCCCGGTTAAGAGATACATTTAACAGCAATGCCCCGGAAATTATCGTTCCCCTTTCAATAAACTATCCGGGTGAAGGCGTGGTTGTCACCGTGCCAAAAGGTGGTGATAAGAAAAAATTGCTGGCTCTTTCAGTAAAAAACGTGAGTTATTTCCGGGATGAACTAAAAAAGAAAACATTGTTGCATCTTGATCAAACTGCCGATCGTAAAAAAGAAGCATTGGAGCAGCTGATGACAGATCTTCAACTGGCTGAATTACCCGTGTATATCGAATGTTTCGATAATTCCAACCTGCATGGGAGTTTTCCGGTTTCTGCCATGGTTTGCTTTAAAAACGGGGTCGAAAGCAAAAAAGATTACCGTCGTTTTAATGTCAAATCCGTTAGCGGAATCAATGACTTTGCGACCATGAAGGAAGTTGTATTCAGAAGATACAAAAGACTGAAAGAAGAAAATTTACCGCTACCGCAACTGGTCATCATTGATGGCGGCAAGGGACAGTTACATGCAGCGATGGACAGCATCAAAGAATTGGATTTGATTGGCTCACTCACCTTAATCGGGCTCGCAAAAAATGAAGAAGAAATATTTTTTCCCGGAGACAAGGATTCACTCAAGCTGCCTTATAATAGTGAGAGTCTGAAGCTGATCAGGAGAATAAGAGATGAAGTGCATCGTTTCGGGGTTAATTTTCATCGTCAGCAGCGAAGCAAAGGAACATTCCAGAACCAGTTGGAAAACATACGTGGAATAGGCAGGAACACCATTGATATTTTAATGAAGACTTTTCGATCTGTCAATAAAATCAGGCAATCTTCAGAGAAAGAAATAGCATCAGTTGTTGGACATTCAAAGGCCAAAATTATAATGGAGCATTTTGAAAAAGATGCAGAATAAAAACGTCTTGGCAGGCAAAGAAAATACGTGATTTCACTTAGACATTTTTTGCTAAAAAAGAAAAGGGGCCCGAATAGACATCCAGCCCCGTTTTTAAAATCCAATATCCTATGAAAAACCGTTGTAAAAGTAGTAAAACAATTCTATTAAACAATAGGCCCATTCGGGTATTTCAAAAAAAATATCAACAGCCTGTGGGCTTTATGAACTTATTGGCAATCATCATAAAAAGAAGAAAGGGGTATCGTAGTTTTACGATACCCCTTTTTCAAATAAGCGGTCTGTGGTGATTAATAAGACCAGAGATCCTGCTCGTAATTAAATATCTTTTCTTTTATATTATCCCCTTCAAGCAACTGGAGGATGTTGTCCTTTACATATTCATTTATAAATTCATTAGAAGGATTATCAATGGTTGATTTGATTATGCGGCTGGAGAACATTCTTGTCTCGAATAACTCTTCCCAGCTCATTCTTGAACCATAGTTCTTGCCGTTATATGCTTCATATTTAGCCAGCATTGGGCGCATGTCAGGATAGTATACCCAGAAAATCGGAAGAGATGCTCTGGGAGAACCGTCGGCGTTCAGAATCGTTTTTTCGGGGGCAATGCCCAGGATACGGACATGCATACGCGAAGATTCCTTATCAAATACCCACTCTTCCTTGATCTCATATTTTTCAATCTGATCGGGGTTAAATTGGTCCTGAATGGTTGTGTCTTTCATTAAACCTTTTGAACCATCGGGGTCGAGAGCAAAATCAGGTATCGAGATTGTCCTCGGTTTCCCCACTACAGCTTCAGCAATTTGCTTGAATGTCATAGGCGTGGTAAACCTGTCATCCGCAACGGCATCAAAAGCCGTTATTTCACCATTCTTGATCAGGTTTAACAGGATGCTGATGAAACGTTGATTTCCGTTGTCTTCATCGGCTTTATATACAAAAGGCAAATTCATTTTTTCGTGCACATCAATTTCTCTCCACACTCTTTGACGGTACACGGCGTCATCTTCACGGATATGCTCATACGCAAGTGGTGTACGATCTTTTACAAGGTTCAGTTCAATGGCGGCATCATTACGCAATGATTTACGCGGAGTATCCAGTTTGATGTCTGCTTCCAATACGACAACGGGTTTCGCAGTAGTGTCTTTAGGCGGCACGACAGCAGTATTATTTGCACTGTTCTTGTTCGTATTGGTCTTCTTTTTCACGGTAGTCCTTTTCTTTTTGGTCCTGGAAGCAGGCGTCTGCTGTGCCTGTACGGTTCCCACGGCCAAAGAGACTACGATCATGAACGCGCTTAATCTGATAATCCGGTTTTTCATTTCAAAAAATTTATCTTTTACTAGTCATTATTAAACGACTCCGCCACTGATAACGGTGGCGGAATCAAAAATATTATTTTAAACTAAATACCATTGGCGATATCTGTCTTTGCTTACCGCCTGGTGCAAGCACGGTAATATTGTCAAAGAATATATTGGTTCCCGGAGTGGCCCTGTTGATGATGCTGGCTGCAGTTCCGTTCCATCGGTTTCCTTCATTTGAAGCCTGCACATATTGCGAAATGCCTCCGCCAACAGCGCCTATTGTATAACTCACTACTTTATATGGAAATTCAAATTCGGAATCTTCCAGTCTCGCGATCAAACCGCCAATTGCTTTGAATTCTGCAGCAGCCATAGCGCCTCCTTTCTTGGTTCCTATAAATCCTGCGGGAAGAGGCAGGTTTTTTACACGAAGTGGGAATGGATAAGGCTTACCATTTGCATTCACGATCAGTTGTGCTTCACCCTGCGTAGTGGGATTTATTATATAATCGTCTCCTTTAACTTTTGTAAGTGTAGCGCCGGGGCTGGTAAAAGTCACATGCACTTTTTCACTTCCCACGCTGCCTCCGGAAATGGTCAACGGGTTGTCAACACCAATATAAACCACATTCATTTTCTTAAGGAAGATAGAAGCTCCTGAAGGAACGCCTACAGTGTATTTCACAGGCTTGTCGATAACTGCATGAGAACCGTCGGGCTTGGTATATTCAATTCTTACATCTACAGTTTTATCACCCACACCTTCAGCAGTTGTATTAAATTCTGCAGTTCCATCTGGTCCCAATGTCTGAAGAGCGCCGTTGATATAGATTGTAGGTTTTGCAGCTGCACTAAAAGCGCCCACGCCTGCGGTAATTGATAATTTATCACCAGGCATTACATAGTTTGAACTGGCCTGAGCCAAAGCCTGGAACTGGTCGAATACCACTTTTACTTCCCCGATTTTTTTATGGCAGTAATCCACCATTTGCGATTCTGAATTCCTGACATCGTTCTGGAATTTGCTCAGGATGGTCATTGCCGCAATTGTCGGAGTCATGTGAAAATAATTGGTAGTCCAGTCTTTTTCATCATCCCCGCTTTTCTTATTTCCTGACTGGGAGTCGGGAACTTTAAGATCAACGGGTAATTCTTTTGTGAATTGTTCCTTCGCAGCTTTCACATCAGCCTGCAATAAGGGGCTGCTTGCAAATTCTTCGGGCTTAAGTATGTTAATCAGCTTTTGTCTGTAATCTCTCAGACCTTCATATAATTTTTTTCCTTCTCCTTTTTCATCCATCAGGCGGGTTGCCGCATCCAGGTTAGAAGGATTGAAGGTTTCCACACCATTTTCGGTTATATGACCGGATTCGTCAGCCAGTTTCTTTTTAAGATCTTCAATATAAGAATAGAGATCGCGAGATAATTTTTGAGCTTCAAAAGCTTTAGGCGCCCAGATTTCAGCGTTGGCCTGGGTTTGCGCATCGTGTAATTTAGCGTCTAAAGATTTATAGGTAATCTCGTTCTTTTCATTAATTACCTCGTTGGAGTTGTTGATACTTTTATTTACAGTTTTAAAAGCGTTCAATATTTCTGCAGATACATTCAGCGCCAGCAATGCTGTGAGCACCAAATACATCATATTGATCATCTTTTGCCGGGGCTCTTTAGGTAAGGCCATGATCGGAAGAATTTAATGTTTTAACAATGGGTTTTCCAAGTTTAAGGGAATAGGATATTCTTGTTTGCTTATTGTCTTCCCTGCATTGCACTCAGCATATTTCCATATACATGATTCAGGTTACCCAGGTTCTTAGCTAACAAAGCGATCTGTTCCTGTGTTTTCTTTGCATCTGTTACGCTGCCCTGCATTGTCTCAGAAGCCTGAACAAGGTTAGAATAGAAACCGTTCATGGCTTTGAGGTGGTTGTTTGTGTCCTGCAATTCCAGTTCATAAATGGCATTTAATGAACCCAGATTCTTTGTTAACAATTGCACCTGGTTGTGAAATTGCTTAGTGCTTTCTGCTGCATTATTAAAATGGCCGATTGTTGTTGTAGCGCCGTTATAAGCATTCTTCATATTGTCCAAAGCAGCAACTGCTTCTTTTGTTTTATTCGTATAATCAGTTGTCGCAGCAAGAGCGCCTGATACATCAGTGATTTTTTCAACAGTTGTACCGAATTTTTTAAATCCTTCGCTTAATTTTCCTAATGTCATGGGATTGATTTCAGCTTCCTGGAGCATCTTGTCCATTTTATCAAGAGCCGGATTTCCTGAAGTACCAGCAAGTTTCGGCAATGCTTCAGCAAGCGCATGCATTTCAGCCCCGGGAGGCGGTAAAAATGCATATACCATGAATATTAATGCTTCAGTGAGCAAACCAGCAGTCAGGAAAAAGTCAGCCAATCTCTGGTGGGTAATTTTTTGCCATGCACCAAAAATTACGACTGCTGCGCCAACGCAGACTATTACGT
The DNA here is from genome assembly GCA_035501475.1 of Puia sp. Lineage (GTDB taxonomy): Bacteria > Bacteroidota > Bacteroidia > Chitinophagales > Chitinophagaceae > Puia. Next base: position 25,188 of record DATJWE010000006.1, read on the forward strand.
TAACGAGTCTTTCAGTAGATTTAGAAACTCCGGCCATAGTTGTAAGTTTAAAATTGTTTTTAATAGGTGTTGTAAGGGTTATGGAAAATAATTTGCTGTTTGATTTTTATTGGTTGATTAAAATCAATAACGAGTTTTATTTGAAAAAATTTTATGATCAGGAATAAATTACCTTTTGGCCAATGTTGGCGGCAAATCGATCACACAACGAAAACCGATGTATGATTTGGCAGTGTCCTGATATTCGTAAGTACGGGTGCTGGTTTCAAGGAAATAACCTACGTCTTTCCAGCTTCCGCCGCGGATTACCTTACGTTTCATTCGCGGAGGATCGGAATCCTTGGCATTGTAACGAATATCCGGGTTCATATCATGTTGGAAGTTATACGCACCTTCATAATATACGGAAGAAGTCCATTCAGCTACGTTACCTGCCATGCAATACAGACCAAAATCATTAGGCCAGTAAGCATCCGCACGCGCAGTATAGAAAGCTCCGTCTTCAGGATAGTTACCACGACCAGGTTTGAAGTTAGCCAGCAAGCAGCCTTTTTTATTTCTCAGGTAATAGTTACCCCAGGGAAACATTGACTGGGAACGACCACCACGAGCTGCATATTCCCATTCCGACTCGGTCGGCAGGCGGAAATCTGATTCAGTTGCTTTTTTCTGGCCTTCCAGGAAAGCATTAAGATACTGGGTTCTCCATTCACAGAATACTGTAGCCTGATTCCAGTTTACACCTACTACAGGGTAGTTACCGAATGCCGGATGAGAGTAATATCTTTTGGTCATGGGTTCATTATACGAATAAGAGAAATCACGAACCCAAACAAGTGTATCAGGATAGATAGGAACATTTTTGACAATGATAAACTTTGAACGGGGTTCTTTTTCGTTAACTTTTTTAGCAGCTTCTTTCAGGTCAAATGTTTCAGAGTGATAAATCATTTTTCTCGGATCGAGTTCTTTTTTTCCGAAAATACGGTTATCAGGAGTTACTATCAGCTGGTCAATTTTTTCAATGGTGGCTTTATCACCCCATTTAATCGTTTGAGCTTTCTTCCAATCCACCTGGAATTTGCCATCAACTTCTTTGCCGTACTGCATAAGCGTGGCAGCAATGGAGTCTCTTACCCAATTTGTAAACTGACGATATTCGTTGTTAGTAATTTCTGTTGCGTCCATCCAGAATCCATTGATGGAAACCTGTCGGTTACGGGCAGTGTAAGCATAGTTCATATCCTCATCGCTGGGGCCCATATGAAAAGTTCCTGGGGGAATATATACCATGCCGGGCGGCTTGGAAAGGTTATATCTACTCGCAGGGGCTGCGCCATGTAACTGACCATCATTCGGTAACCCCTTGTGGGACGATCCCAATTTACCACATCCAACGGCAAAAAGAGCAGCCGCAAGAGTTGTCAGAATGGATAGGTTTTTCATTTTCATAATATTAAAGGGTATTGGACAAAAATAATGTATTGACAATATCTTCATCGCAATTTTATAATTTTTTTTTTAAAAGTCAAAGTTTTTGAAACAGTAAATTTCTTAACGGTATTTTTCCTATTATTATTGTAAAACTCAATTATTAATCTTTTGCACAGTTTCCAAAAGACGGATTAATTCATGTATCTCAGTTACAGGTGTTTGACAGGAATATTCCTGACATAGGAATATAAGGGGGTGTTGTAATACGGGTTTATCCCTTAAAAGTGGAAATTGATCGTTTTTACTGGTAGCAGATTGAAAAACCCTGTGGGGGATGAAATTACTTAAAAATTCCTTACAAATTTTGTCGGACTCCTTACCGGTTATCACTATTTCAACAGTACCATACGCGATTGCCTGAAGCAAAGTTGCCCATTGGCCGAAAGATCCCGGATAGTTAATAATAAGCCGAATGAGCGATTGACAACCTGAAAGAGCTCTTTCCTTCCACTCAGGCCTGTTGAAGACAACAGATAAATAGAAAAGATTTACTGCCATTACGGCATTCCCGGAAGGTGTGGCGCCATCATAGACTTCTTTTTTCCTGATAATAATATCTTGCTGGTCTTTGTGCGTATAAAAGAAATAGCCGGTGCCTTCTTCACTAAAATGCTCAATAACCCAATCGGTCAGTTCTTCAGCCTTTTCAAGCCAGGAAAGATTTCCGGTGACTTCCTGCAATTGGATCAACGCAGCAATAAGATAAGCGTAATCATCCAAAAAAGCGGGGATTGTTGTCTTACCATTTTTATAAGAATGATGAAAATGATAAACTCCATTGCCTTTGAATTTCTTCCAGATAAAATCAATATTCCTGATTGCCAGCTGCCTGTATTCTTCAATGCCCAATGCCGCATAAGCTTTGCAGCAGGCAATACTCATCAAAGCATTCCATCCCATCAGGATTTTATCATCCAGTAAGGGTGATACTCTTAGTTTTCTTCTCATCAATAATTTTTCCCGGCAAAGCATTAATTTTTTTTTCACCTCATCGGGATTCATATTTTCTTTCCTCGCAAATTCATCCTCGCTCATCTGCACATGTAAAATATTCTTTCCCTCCCAATTTCCCCGGTCGCTTACATTATAATAAGCGCAGAATAGGGCCGCATCTTCCTGAAGAATAGAATCAATTTCCGGTTTTTCCCAAACATAATACCTGCCTTCTTCTCCTTCGCTATCGGCATCCCATGCAGTGTAGAAGCCTCCTTCAGGAGATAACATATCCTCTGCAACAAATTTCATTGTTTGCGTCAGCGCAACCCGGTAATGATCATGACCTGTGAGTTGGAATATTTCACTTATAACGGTGACCAATAGGGCATTATCGTAAAGCATTTTTTCAAAATGAGGAACCAGCCATTTATTGTCCGTGGCATATCTCGCAAAACCTCCCCCGATCTGATCATAAATGCCTCCGTGAATCATGCTGTCCAGGCTCAATGCGGACTGTTTCAAAGCTTCTTCATTTTTGGTGAAATAATAATGCTGAAGGAGAAAATGAATGATAAAGGTCTGGGGGAATTTGGGTGCATGGCCAAATCCTCCGTCTTCTTTATCGGCAGTCTTCATTATATTTTCATATATGACCTGAAGATTTTCTTTATCAAAAATGTCGTCCCCATCTTTTGTATTCTTTTTGCCGGGAGCATTCGATTCGGCAATATGTACAAGAAGTGTTTCCGCCTGGGTTTCCAGCTCTTTTCTTTTTTCACGAAATGCTGTAACAACACTTTGCAGGACGTCTTTCCAGGATGGCCTGTTATATAAGCGTTTGGGGGGGAAATAAGTTCCTCCATAAAATGGCTTTCCCTCCGGAGTCAGAAAAACATTCAGCGGCCAACCTCCGCTACCCGTCATTGCCTGAACTGCATCCATATAAATATGATCGAGGTCGGGCCTTTCTTCCCGGTCAATCTTGATATTTACAAAATTTTCATTCATGATGCGGGCAGTTTCAATGTCTTCGAAACTCTCTCTCTCCATCACATGACACCAGTGGCAGGCAGAATATCCAATGCTTACCAAGACAGGTTTATCCTCCTCTTTCGCCTTCCGCAGAGCTTTTTCATTCCAGGGGTACCAGTTAACCGGATTATTGGCATGCTGCAGTAAATAAGGACTTAATTCCCCGGATAATTGATTGGGCATGATTTACCAAGATTATGAATGACTCATTGGTCGAAACTGCAAGCTACACAAAAGACAAAAAGCGAAAGTTCACGCTGCTGATTTCAGATTGAAGAATAAGAATAGAGCAACTCTGAAAAAAACTGGATCCTGAAAAATCACTTCTTTTTTAAAAAACCAGATAGGTATTTTTCCAAAGCAGAAACCATGGATGGTGCCTGGGGATGGGGCGCTTTGATTTCGAGAGTGAGGCCGGCATCTTCTACGGCTCTTGATGTATTATTACCAAAAGCTCCGATCCTGGTGCCGTTTTGCCTGTATTTTGGAAAATTATCAAAGAGGCTTTTTACTCCGCTCGGAGTAAAGAAACAGATGATATCATATTCTTCCTTATTCAAAACCTCTTTTATATCATTGCTTAGTGTACGATACATGAATGGTGTAGCAAATTCGCAGTTATTCATCTTAAGCCAGCCCACGATTTCATTATCCTGTTGGTTTTCTGAACAAGGGTAAAGAAATTTCTCATTTTCTTTATGTTTGTTGATAACATCAAACATGCTCTTATTGGTTCCGTCAGCTCCATAAAAAACCTTTCTTTTTCGATACAAAATAAACTTTTGCAGATAGAGCGCTACCGCTTCTGTGATACAGAAGTACTTAGTATCCTGCGATACACTCACTTTCAATTCTTCCGTTGTACGAAAAAAATGATCGATTCCATGCCGGCTGGTAAAGATTACGGCAGAAAAATTCGCAATTTCAATTTTTTGTTTCCGGAAATCCTTGGAAGGAATCGCCTCCAGCCTTATAAACGGATAGAATGCAAGCTCAACGTCGTATTTGCGCGCAAGCTCAAAATACGGAGACTTGTCTGTTTCGGGCCGGGGCTGGGTAATCAGAATCCTTTTTACAGCTTTGTCCACTACTTCTGTGTTATCCTTTTTTTCCCTGTTCTTAACCATGTGATTAGGCAAGTGATGCAAAATTAATAAGCTTTTTCTAAATATGCCAATAACATTCTGTAAATCAGTAAAAGGGGTGCTATCTCGAAGGCGCAAATGTACAAAAAAAAGTGAAACACATTCATTTTTATTTCTTTTCTTATGGGAGCATAGGAAGCAATAAACCTGTACAAAAAGAACATGATTATCATGACCAGCGACAGTGTCACAGCAATTTCGTTAAGCAAAGTGGCTGAAAAAGAAAGCATTATCAGGAATGGCAAAAGAAAGATAGCCAGGATTTTATTTGTCAAAAAGACGATAAATATATAGGTATCCGTAGCTCTTTGTATATTGAAAATCCAGCCAAGGCTTTTCAACAGAAGAAATTTAACCAGATAAATAATACATAACAAAGCAGCGAAGTTGAGAAATAATATCCCAAAATCTGTCTTTTCTGCCAAATGGTAAAAGCGGGTCAGGAAGGTTCCATACAGTCCTACCACGATAATATATAAAGCATTCATCAGTAGGGAGGGGAGCGGTGCCTGTAAAACCTGTTCTCTTATCTGCTGCTGACGCATAGAGACACGGAAATAAAGAGAAAACAGATTACTGAGGTATTTTCCAAAAACAACTTTGATCAGGGCAAAATAAAATAAGACTCCCATCAGCAGATAGAACATACCATCATATGATTCTTCCATATGAATCTCCACATTTTCACGTATAGATTCTCCCAGAAAATTAAAATAGGGATTATCCGATAAAATTTTAGTTATACTGAAAGCGGTAAAATGAGCATGCGATTTTTCACTGATGGAATGTGATGAATCAGTTAGATTTAAAAGATGTACACTGCCAACACTAACTGTCTCCTTTTTATTTAGATGCGTTGAATCAGCAGCCATTTTCGACAAACTATCCGATTTCCTGTGCACAACATGCTTTTTGGGGATTTCAAGTTTAGCTGATGTATCTTTCGCCGGATTTAGCGGCCTGGCAGTTGCAGAATCATGACTCACAACCGAGTCCTGAGTGGTTTGCGCGGAAAGATTATTAAAAAAAAACAGCAACAAAAAAAGGTAAACACAAAATTTCCTCACGGCTAAAAGGTTGGTGTTGTAAAAATATCTTATTCATTCATCATTTAAAAAAAGTTTACATATCCCAGGTGTATTTTGGCCTGTCTCAAATTAAATTCTTCATCGTTTCTTTTTCCATCAGCATAAGAGATATTGAAGATTCCTGCTTTGGTTTCAAAAGCAAGCCCCAGACCAAGTCCCAGGTAAGTATTATTTAAGCTATATCCGGGTATATCATTTTTTGCCCAGCCAAAATCTATAAAAGAAAATAAAAAAGAATTCTGTGCGATCAGGTACCTGTACTCCAATGTACCGACAGCATATTGTGAAGCAAGTATACTTTCTTCATCAAATCCCCTGAGCAGTTTATATCCTCCGATCTGAAAAACTTCGTTCCTGAATGTAGTCGGGCTTTGAAAAATACCAGCATTCGCACCGAGTTTTAATGTCGATGCCCTGCTAACCTGGAAATAGTGTGCAGCCACTACCTTCACTCTTAATTCATATGAATTTAATTTCACAGTGTCGTATATTGAACTGAACGAAAATCCGGAATCAGAAGGGTCTGTTAATTTCAGGATCTGGCTGTTTGGTTTTATTTTTTTTGTGCCTGCCGAGCCCACGACCTGCAATTCATTTCCGCGAAGCGGATTAAACCTGTAATTGGTATTATTAAAATCATAAGTCACTCCCAATGCAACTGAACTTACGTCTGCTTCTGATGGCAACTGATGAGTTGCGATCACCTGCGACGTGTCAACGTTTAATACATTGGTACTCGTGGCTTGAACAAATACGCTACTTGATTTTGTTGAAGAACTTGCATACTGCACTCCCAAAAGCCCGTTCACATTTACATAGGAAGAATCTTTTTTGAACAGGTCGAAATTAAAATTCAGGCCAAAAGGAGATCTAAATATATATGGACGCTGAAAATATAGATTTAATCTGGGAGACTGTACCTGTATTTGTTCCCAGTTCAGTCCGATACTTTCGCCATTTCCAAAAGGATTCTTAAGGTTGATGGTTGCTTCGCCTGTAACAAGTAATTTATTGTTGGTCAGTTGATCGTTATTTGGGAGAAAACCTACGAGCACATCGATCTGGCTGCTTTTCCTGGACTTTAAATAAAGATTGAGAATTGATCCTGTGCCCAATAAAGTCAGGTTCCAGGAATGTTCTTCTTCAACAAACGGAAGCTCTCTGATTTTTTTGCTGATTGCCTGTAATTTTTCTTTTTTGTAAATGCTGCCGTTCGGAATATTCAAATATCGTTGCAAAAAATCAGTGGATATTTTCGCCGTACCATGCACCCGAATACTGTCAATCTTATACAGAGGTCCCTTGTCGATTTTCAGATTGCCTGCCAGTGTGGAACCCTTAAAGCTTATGCTGTCTAATGATATTTTAGCGAATGGATAGCCGTTGTTTTCAAGATAATCCAGGATCTGCTGCTCCTCCTGTTGAATCTGTTGGAAATCGACTGATCTGTTGGAAATTTTTTTGTCATTCCACCCTGTTGCGTTCAAAATAACAGCATCCTCCTTTTTTGTATTGATATGTGCCCAGTGATACACATCGCCGATATAAAGATTCACGAGGGCCTGCATGGAATCTATCCTGATACTGTCAACCGAAGCGGTTGAAAAACCCTTTGTTTGCAGAAGGGATGGAATCTTATAAATATATTCTATACAGGCATCTTTGTCTCTGAAAACCGATTGAAGCCCTAAATTTTTCTGGCTGAAAATTGAATCCTTGTCTATACAAATTACTTTCAGGTGATACTGGGAAAACCCATGCAGGCAGCTAATCAGCAGTAGTATAAGAAAGGTGCCGCCATATAACCCTAATTTTGTCATTTTCCGATAAAGGATTCTCCCAAATAATCCATAAAAATACTCAAACAGTATGGCCGGCATTTACATTCATATTCCTTTTTGCAAAAAAGCCTGTCATTACTGCAATTTCCATTTTTCTACTTCATTGAAAAATAGAAACGATTTTGTTCAAGCTTTATTGAAGGAGATCGAATGGCAGAAAGAATATCTTCAGCATGAACCTGTTGAAACCATTTATTTTGGCGGCGGCACACCATCTCTTTTACCTGATGCAGAGCTGAGGGAAATTATGGAAAAAATATACCGGACATTTGATGTTAACGGGAATGCGGAGATTACACTGGAAGCAAACCCGGATGATATCAGCAGGGAAAAAATTAAAGTTTGGAAAAAAACCGGCATTAGCCGTTTGAGCCTGGGCATTCAATCATTTTTTGATAAGGACCTTCAATGGATGAACAGGGCGCATAATGCCGATCAGGGCATCACCAGCATCCATACTATCCTGGATGAAGGAATGAATAACCTCAGCGTTGACCTTATTTATGGAACGCCCGGATTGACTGACAAAAATTGGGAAAAAAACATAGAACGGGTTATCGCATTAAATATTCCCCATCTTTCCTGTTATGCATTGACTGTTGAACCGAATACTGCATTGAATACAATGATCCTTCATAAGAAAACTGAAAATATAAATCCTGATGACCAGGCCAGGCAATTTCTGTTGCTGATGCAATGGATGGGAAAAAGCGGATACGAACATTATGAAATTTCAAATTTTGCATTACCCGGAAAAAGAAGCCGGCATAATTCTGCTTACTGGCAAGGGAAAAAATATCTCGGACTGGGCCCCTCAGCTCATTCATATAATGGTATATCACGTCAATGGAATATTGCAAACAATGCATTGTACATCCAATCACTGATGAACAATAATCTTTTATTTGAAAAAGAAGTATTGACAAATATCCAGCGATTGAATGAATACATTATGACTTCGCTCAGAACAACAGAGGGTATTGATCTCCGGTATTTATCCGAAAAATTTGATCTTGCAACCAGAACAGCAATTGAGACAAATGCCGCGCACTATATTAAGGATTTGAAACTGTTAAAAGAAGATCTGAGGTTGAAATTAACTAATGAGGGAAAACTATTTGCAGATGGAATTGCCGCTTCATTATTTTTTGAGTGAAACCAGAGAGGTTTTTTTAGATGATCGCTGTTTCCTTGAATGATCTTTGATATACCTGATCATCTGCCCCAGCGTGAGGATAGCTACCATCAGCATGATGGTCGTAAATCCGAATCCTTGGTATGAAAGGGGCATCATATTTTTTAGTTTTTAGTTTGAAGTTGACAGTTTACAGCTCTTTATTTTATTTCTGTCAACCATCAACTCTCTTTATATATTAGACGAGAAAAGTTTCAATTTGTTTAAATCCCTCCTTAACTTTAACATTTTCCCATAAAATTTTATAAATCGTCTCAGCCAATGGCATGGAAGCTTGCACTTTTTTGTTAATCAGATAAATGCATTTGCTGGCATTATACCCTTCAGCCACCATATTTAATTCCAGCTGGGCTACTTTCACGGAATACCCTTTTCCAATCATGTTACCAAAGGTTCTGTTCCTGCTGAATAAGGAATAGCAGGTAACCAGCAAATCTCCCAGGTAGGCCGAAGCGGCATAATTACTGCTTCGCTTATGCGACACTGCATCTTCTTCCTCATGAACACCTACTTCGATATGACTAATCCCTACTTTTCGCAGAAAGCCAGCCATTTCATCCGCACAATTTGAAATCAGCACGCTTAGAAAATTATCTCCATATTCCAGTCCATGTGCCATGCCTGCACCCAAGGCATAAATATTCTTCAGAACCGCTGCATATTGCACTCCATAAATATCCTTGTTGCCAATGATATTAAGGTATGGTGTCGAAAAATTAGACGCAATTTCATCCCTGGTTGTTTCATCTATCCCTGAAAAAGTCAAATAGGATAATTTTTCAGCCGATACTTCTTCCGCATGACAGGGGCCCATAACAGTAAAATAATCATTCAGCGGAAATCTGAATTGATCCTTTAAGTAATCATTCAGCAATAAATTTTGTTCAGGCAAAATCCCCTTTACTGCCGAGAGCAATTTCTTTCCTTCAAAAATATTTTTCGGAAGTTTTTCTAAGACTGTATCGATATACGCGGAAGGAACTACCATGACGAGACAATCAGATTCGGCAATTACCTGATTGATATTACTGGTCAACACCAATTGAGAAGTATCAAAGTAAACAGAACTCAGATAGTGTGGGTGATGATGCCGGTTTTCTATATGTTCGATTACAGTCTCATTCCTTATCCACCAGTTAATGGAGGCATTGTTGTCGGTAAGAATTTTTGCCAGCGCTATGGCCCAGCTTCCGCTGCCAATAATACCAAAACGCATTGCCTGATGTTTAAGTAAAGCTAAAAATCCTCAGCTCTTTTTGGTCTCAAATAACTTGTCCTTGGAAGTTACAGAAACCTTGGAACCATCTTTCAAAATTTTACTCACAGTCCCATAAGGTCCGGTGATCACCTGATCGCCTTCTTTCAATCCATCGACAATTTCAATGTTGTTAATATCCTGTATATCTGTTTTCACTTTTACTTTCTTTACAGTATTGTTAGGCTGAAGAACAAAAACAACTTCATCCAGATCTCCCGAGAAGGAAGAGGACGGTTGGGATTCATCCATTGTATTATCATTATTGTCTTTGTTTGCATTGGCATTATCAGTCGCTGTTTTATCGCTATTCTTTTCCCGTGTGGTTACAGCATTGATAGGAACTGACAATACATCGGTATGTGTTTTGGTCTGAATATCGGCACTAGCGGTCATGCCTGGACGAAAAACAAGGTGCTTGGGCCGGGTTGGATCGATCAGGTCTTTGTAACTGGCGGGGATTAATCTGATATGAACTTTATAATTCGTCACATCATTGGAAGAAGTCGAACTCGTGCTCGATGATGAAGAAGCTACACTGCTGGCAATCTGGGTGACATATCCCCGGAATTTACGATTATTATAAGCATCCACTTCAACATCAGCTGAGTCGCCAAGAATTACTTTGGGGATATCATTTTCACTTACATCAACGATCGCTTCAATTTTGCTCATATCAGCCACTCGCATCATTTCCGTACCCGCCATCATGGAGTTACCTACTACGCGTTCGCCTTTTTTTACATTCATTTGCGATATTACTCCGTCAATAGGTGAAACCAGCGTCGTGCGACTGAGGTTTTTTGCAGCAACAGAAAGGTTGGCCTCAGCACTATTGACACTGGCTATATTGGCTTTCACATTCTGAAGCATTGCATTGTAATTGGCCAGAGCCGTTTTGTAAGCACTTTCTGCCTGCTCATACTCAGATCTTGAAATTACTTTCTGATCCAGCAATTGTTTCTCACGATCGTATTGTGCCTTAGTCTGATCAACGGTAGCTTTCAAACCCGGCAATTGAGCAGAATAATTGGAGACAGTAGCCTCCTGCTGATCCACCTGGGCCGCGGCCTGGTTGCGCTGGGTCATATAAATATCAGCATATATTTTTGCCAGCTCCTGACCTTTGTGTACACTGTCGCCTTCCTCCACAGTCAATTCCACGATTTCTCCTGAAATATCCGGACTCATTTTAACTTCTACTTCAGGATAGACCTTACCGCTTGCAGTGACTATTTCAGTAATGGTACGTTTCATCACTTTTTCTGCAGACACTTTTATCCCTTCATCCTTACCAAACACACCAGCCTTTTTAAGCGATACCAACAGTACCACCAACACCACGAGGCCGACGATTATCCAAATAAATTTTTTCTTCATATATTTTAGTTGTGATATTTTTTTACATTTTTCTCTTACAGTTTTACACCCATGCCTTTGTAATATTCCAGCACTTTCATGCTGAAAACATAATTGTATTGTGCCACCAGCTGATTGATCCTTGCCGTAAATAAATTATTTTGATTGGTCAGGTAATCGATAGTATTCAGCAAACCGATATTATACCGTTTGGTTGCCAGGTCAAAAGATCTTTCTGCAGTTGAAACCGCCTTTTTTCCCGCTTCAAATTTCTGCAGGTATGAAACTGCATTGTAATATGCTGTGTAGACATTATTTTTTAAAGTCAGCAGGTCGTTTTCTTTGGTCAGGTTGGCTGTTTTCACATTCAGCTTTGCTTTCTCATAATTGGTTCGCACCTGATTCCCGTTAAAAATCGGAATGCTCAACTGAAGCCCTATCTGTTGCCTGAAATTGTCATTCAGCTGCGTCCAATATCCTTTAAAAATATCTCCCACAGGTTGCGATTCATGAGAGGTAACAAAAGTGGGGTTATATACGGTATATTGTTGGTTCAAAATGGGATTGTCGGCATAAAGTCCTGAAGCGGCAAATGGCCCGGGCGTAACTATCGTCTGTCGTATTTCATTGGCAAAATTATTACCCAGGCTTCCATAAACGGAAAGTGTTGGGTACAACTGCCCCTTGATCGATTGAACACTTTTAGCAGCCGAGTGAATGAGCAGATCATCCATCTTTTGTTGCGGAAAGGATTTTTCAGCAAGAGAATAAACCAGGTCAGGCTGCAATTCTGAAATAGGTTCCACCGGGATGCTTTCTACCGCAGGAGTATCCAGTTCAAATGCCACGGCCGCATCCAGGCTCAGCAGAGCTTTCAACTGAAGTAAGTTTGTTTGATAGGTTTGTTCTGCAGCAATCAGGGAAGAAGTATCCGTTGCAAATTGCGCCTCGAGCTCTGCCGCATTTAGTTCAGGAACCGAACCTGCATCTACCAGTTTTCTGGTATTGGTTAATTGATCCCTGGTGAGATCTAATTTGGTCACTGCCAGAAACACCTGTCCTCTTGCAAGCAGGGCCTGCAGGTAGGAAGCAGCCACATTCAGTGTCACATCGCTTCTCATTTTATCTATCCTTTCCACATAGGCATCATAATAATATTTGTTTGATTCGACTGCACGTTTCATGCTAAACCAGTTAAACAAATTGGCACCGCCCTGTAAACTTATTCCCTGGTACAAACTCTGATTGGTGGTAAAAAGGTTGGTTGTGGGGTCAATGGAACGTCCGAAGTTAGCCCCTAACTGGGTGGCAAAATTGAGTTGACCAAACTGTGCTGCCTTGGATTGATTATAGGTCAGGTTAGCTGTGCGGGCATCAATATCGGCCTGCCTTACAGAGATATTATTGGTAACAGCATATTGAACACATCTTTTTAAATCCCATTTGTCCTGCGCCGGTGATTTCAAGGTTAACCAAAAACAAAAAAAGGTTAGAAGCAGTGCTGTTTTGTGACTCATGCAACAAATTTAAAAGTAGTTAATTGCTCAGACGCAGGTTTTTGATAAGCGGTTTCAAAAAAATTTCACGAAAGTACCAAATACTATCGCATAAGCAAGTGAAAAAAAACCTAAAATGATAAGGATTTACACTGATTTTTCAAATGCCTGCCGGAGGTCTTCAATGAGGTATTCCGCATCCTCCAATCCAATATAGAGTCGTAATAACCGATGTTCCATATTCATCGGATCAAATTCGGCATCATCGATGGAGGAACATTTGGGAAGAATCAGGGTTTCATGGCCGCCCCAGCTTACTGCCATCATGATATGTTGCATGGATTCGCAAAAACGGACGATCTGTTGCCTGGTTTCTGCTTTTATATAAAAACTGATCAAACCACAAGCGCCATTCATTTGCTGTTTTGCCAACTCATATTGAGGAAAGGAGGGATCAAACGGGAAGATTATACTTTCTACTTTGGAATGATTCTTTAAATAACTGACCATTTTGACCGTGGTCTGTGATATGCGATCCAGCCTGGCTCGAAGTGTTCTCAGGCCCCGAATCAGCAACCAGGCATTGAAAGGTTGAATGCCGGCCCCTGTATTCAGGTATTCGCTGTCAAAAATTTTTTTCATCATGGCTTTACTGCCCGTCAATACCCCGCCCAAGGTATCACTGTGTCCGCTGATGTATTTTGTAGCCGTTTGCATGGCAATATCAATCCCCATTTCTATAGGACGCTGGTATAATGGAGTGCAATAGCTGTTATCAATGATTGTAGTAATATTTTCCGACTTTGCCAGTTCAGCAACGCCCCGTATGTCCTGCAGCGCATAATCCCAGGAGTTAGGTGATTCAAGATAGATCAGTGCAGTATTGGGAAGGATGGCCCTCTCAAAATTTTCTATCCTCGTCCCATCAATATAAGTTGTAGTGACACCGAAACGGGGAATCACCACATCGAACATCCGCTGCGCCCAGGTATAGGGTTTATTCACAGATACAATATGATCTCCGGATTTTACATTAGCCAGTATCGAACAGAAAATGGCTGATGCACCGCTGTTGAATACCAGGCAATCTTCCGCCCCATCAAGGGCGGCCAGCTTTTTGCGGAGAATATCAACGGTCGGATTTAAGCCCCGACTATAGAGATATCCGCTATATTCATCTTCAAATAATTTCTTCAGCTCGTCAACCCTGTTAACCCTGAAATTGCTGGTTTGTATAATCGGAGGCGCAATGGCATTGAAATAATGTTCCCTGTCCTCACCCAGTTCATTTAATATATATGAGACGTCCATATTTCTTATATAAATTAATCAATAGTCTTCGCCTTGTTTTTGTGAGTAACAAAATATATGATCGTGAATAAAGTCAACACGCCTAATCCAACCAGCGCAGTACGGGGTTTGGCAATAAAAATACTGATCATCACAAAAACATAGGCAGAAATAAAAAGCAAAGGCTGCAAAGGATACAGCTTCATCGTGTAAATACTTTTCACATCCAGTTGTGCTGTTTTTCTCCTCAGAATGAAAATGGTTGCGGCTGAAAGCGCCATTCCGAAACAATCCAGGAAAATGCTGAAACTTAGAATTTCGTCAAACTGTTTCTGCACAAAAAGAATAAATACACAGATCGCTGCGAAAACAGATAAGGAAATCACCAGGACATCAGTTCGTTCATTTCTCTTTTTAAATATGCCCGGTAAGACGCCATCTTCACTCATCGCATACATCACCCGCGGGTTACTCATCAGCAATACATTGACATAAGCAAGTACTGACAGAAACAACAAAACAGATAAAATTTTTCCGGCTGCGCTTCCAAAAACATAAGCAGCCATCACCGCGGCAATGTTTTTTGTGTTCTTCAATTCATCAAAACCGATAACCTTATAATAAGCATAGTTAATGGTCAGATATAAACCAATTATGATGAAGATGCCAATGAAAATTCCTCTCGGAATGGTTTTGTTTGCTTTGCTGACCTCGGCTCCGAAATTGATGGTTTGCTGATATCCCCCGTAAGTGAAGGAAACCGCTACAAGCCCAACACCAAAAGCTTTGAGGTATTCCATAGTCGTCAAATGAACAAGCGGGTGTGAAGCCTGGGATTCCGTTACAGGCCGGGCAAAAAACAATGGCAGGATCAACATCAAAATCATACTGATCTTGATTATGGTGAGCACATTCTGGGTTCGGGCACTCATCTTCAGCCCCAGCAGGTTCACCCCATAAAATACAGAGACCGAAAAAACTGAGATTCCAACCTGGATGACTTCAGGATTAGATACCGAAGGAAAAATCACTTTTGTAATATACTCTGCCCCGATCAGGGCAACCCCTGCCAGGGACGCTGCGTTAGAAATAAGTATAATACAGTTGACCGCAAAAGCAATCGAAGGATGATAACAATAGGAAAAGATTCTGTAATATCCGCCGGTTACTGGTAGGCGTGAGCCTATTTCGGCATAGGTAAGTGCGCCGCAGAGTGCGATGAGTCCGCCAGTGAGCCAGACGCCAAAGAAAATAAAAGGGGTAGGAACTGCAGCGGCAACATTTACCGGTGTGCGGAAAATGCCCATACCGATAACCAGACTTACAACGATCAGCGTAAAATCAAAAAGATTCAGTTTCGATTGCTTCTTCATAAAATATCCGGTACAGGCCTGCGTTTGAATAATGCGATATGAGAAATTGTTGATCAAGATAATGAAATATTCTGTTCTACATTTGTTGCCTATAAACCAGAAACTGATGAAAAGATTCTTACTGCTTATCGCATCACTTCTTCTTTATATCCTGTCATTTCCCCAAACAAGTTCCACTTCCCAACAGGCCGATTCGACAGAACCCAAAACCTTGCAGGAAGTTATCGTAAAAGCGTATGAGCAAAACCGAAAGCTCGCTGAAGTACCCGCATCAATCGGATTGGTTGGTCAGTCACAACTTAACCGGTTCAATAATATGAACATTTTGCCTGCTGTCAACACCATTCCGGGCGTTCACATGGAAGAAAGATCTCCGGCCAGCTATCGCCTGAATATCAGAGGCAGTTCTCTCCGCTCTCCTTTCGGTGTCAGGGATGTAAAAATCTATTATAATGAAATTCCATTAACTGCACCGGATGGGAATACTTATCTAAACCAACTGAGTTTTTATAATTTCCAAACAATAGAAATCATTAAAGGGCCGGCAAGCAGTTTGTACGGAGCCGGAATTGGTGGAGCAATGTTGATTCGCAGTATGCCTCCGGTATGGCAAAAAGGGTTTGATATAAATTATCTTGGAGGAAGTTATGCCACCAACAATATCAACGGAGATGTTCGATGGGGAGATGCGGATCACCAGAATGATTTCAGTTACACGCACCAGAGCAGCAATGGGTATCGTGTGCAAACACAAATGCGAAGAGATATTGCCAGCTGGGAAACTCTCGTGAAAGCGAGTGATAAGCAGTCTTTGCATGCGTATATACTTTACAGTGATCTGTATTACCAAACACCGGGAGGTTTAACAAAAGCTCAATACGACAGCGCCCCTACACAAGCAAGACCGCCAGCCGGGCCGACCCCGGGAGCTGTCCAAAATAAAGCAGCAGTCTTTCAGAAAATTTTTACAGTGGGGTTCGCTAACGAATACCATTTCAGCGAAAACTGGCAAAACACAACATCGGCTTATGGAGCTTATACTGATTTCCAAAACCCTGGCATAAGAGTCTATGAAATCCGCAAGGAACCTCAATTCGGTGGACGAACTGTATTCCAATATAAAAAGCCATTTAGTACCGGTGATTTTCAACTGAATTTCGGAGCAGAAGCACAGAAAGGATTTTACAATACGCAGGATTATGCAAATAATAAAGGAGTAACCGATACACTTCAAACAAACGATGACATTAACAACTGGCAATACATGATTTTCGGGCAGGCTGACCTGAAATTGCGTGGCGGATGGATTTTTACAGTCGGAGCCAGTTTTAATAAGTCCTCAGTTTATTTCAACCGCTTATCAGTTGTTCCCCCTGTTTCACAAACAAGGACTTTCGACAATAAAATTGCACCACGCTTCGCGATTCTGAAAAAGATTGCCCGGGATGTTTCACTATATGCAAGTGCGGCAAAGGGATTTTCCACTCCCACAGTATCTGAACTAATGCATTCGAATGAACTTTCTTATAATCTTCAACCCGAAGACGGGATTGACTATGAAGGCGGGATCAGGGGAAGTTTATGGCATGATAAATTTTATTTCGACATCGATGCCTTTTTCTTCCATTTGAGAAATACCATTGTTGAGCGCATCGACACCAATGCCGTTTTTTATTATGTGAATGCCGGAGCCACACAGCAGGATGGCATTGAAGCCTATCTCTCATATCAGCTGGTTGATCACCCCCTTCAGTTTATCAGCAATGTGAAAACATGGATTGGCTATACATGGAATGATTTCCATTATAAAGACTTCAAACAGGTAAGTACTGATTATAGTGGCAACAGAATGCCGGGAGTTGCGAGGCAGACCGTCGTGGCAGGGCTTGATATCGCTTCACGACACGGAGCTTATCTAAGCATGACTTACACTTACACCGATCCTATCATACTCAATGACGCAAATACAGATTTTGCAAACTCTTATAATCTACTTGGAGCAAGAGCAGGATATAAAAAATTATTCATCCGGAAAATCAGGCTTGAGATTTTTGCAGGTGTGGATAATATTTTTAATGTCAAATACAGCCTGGGTAACGATATCAATGCAGCAGCAGGACGATATTACAATGCTGCACCGGGAATTAATTTCTATGCCGGGATATCTTTCGGGGATTTATTTCACTGATGCACCCTGTGCATAATTTCTTTTTTGATTTTCCATATCTCATTTACATTTGTATCGATTTGGTGAAACTGAAATTGATTCAGTTTCTTAAAAGGGAAGTCCGGTGCAAATCCGGCGCTATCCCCGTAGCTGTAAGGCCGGCTGGTAATAATAACAAGATACACTATCAGTCATGTTGAAACTGCATACCACTGTCTCGACCAATGCGTGACGGGAAGGTGTTCAGCAGAAAGGCCAAGCCAGAAGACCTGCCGGATCAGTTTAACAATCACTGAGCTTTCGGGTGAAAAGCCGGAGATGCGAGCCTCCTTCGGGAGATCTTTCATTTCTACTTCTTTCATTGTTCGAAAGCTCATTCTTCAACACATCAATCATTTTTTAAGAAGAATGGGCATGAAAAAAATTATTTACACGATCATTGCCCTTACCATTTCAGATTGGGCTTTGGCGCAATCAGACAGTGCCAAAAACACAAAGCAGCTGGACCAGGTAGTGGTGACTGCTGCAAAAATGGATCTCAAACAATCCGAGACTGGAAAAATTGTGACCGTACTCAACCAGCAATTCATTCGTAACAATGCAGGAAAAACATTGAGTGAAATGCTGAATACGCAGGCCGGAGTTTTTTTCAACGGCGCCAACAATACCCCGGGAACGAATATTGACGCCTATTTCAGAGGCGCCGACGGAGGTAATCTGCTGATCGTAGTCGATGGAATTCCGGTATATGATCCTTCGCAACCCAACAATGCGTTTGATTTGAACAGCATCCCGCTTGAACAAATAGAACGCATTGAAATTCTAAAAGGTGGTCAGAGCACTTTGTGGGGAAGTGACGCGGTGGCCGGTGTCATTCAAATATTTTTAAAGAAAGAAACAAAAAAACCGATTGTCGCCAACGGAGCGCTCAGCTACGGAAGTTATAACACCCTGCGGGCTGGTGCAGGATTGAATGGCACTATTAATCGCCTTGGTTATTCTCTTCAATATAATTACACTACGAGTGATGGCATTTCTGCAGCCTACGATAGCACAGGTAAAGGCAATTTTGATAATGATGGTTTCAGGCAGAACAGCCTGCAGGTCGAACTGCATTATACAATCAACGAACACCTGAACGTAAAAGCATTTGGAAACTTTGGCACTTATTATAATGATCTCGATGAAGGCCCTTTCGTTGATGATAAGGATTACACTGCAAAAAACAGTAATAATGTAGGGGCTTTACATTTCATCTATCATAAAAAAAATTTTTCCTGGAATGCGTTGATCAGTTATCAGCAGGCAAAACGAACATTTGAGGATGATAGCACGGATATCTCCAGTCCTTATTCAAAATTTTCTTATGGTAAATATATGGGCAACACAATAACCGCCGAAACTTTCGGCAATGCTCAACTGGTCACTCATCTGCACCTGGTTGGTGGGTTGCAATATATTCATCAGAACACAGATCAATATTATATTGATATCAGTGATTATGGCAACTATATCTCTTCGATTGGTAAAGACAGTGCAAGAATAAACCAGTTTTCGGCCTACGCTTCTTTACTACTCACAGATCTGCACGGATTCAATTTCGAAGCCGGTGGTCGCATTAATAATCATTCCATTTATGGCAATAATGCAACTTATACCTTTAACCCTTCTTATAATATTGGAAAACAAAGTAAAATATTCTTCAACCTGTCAACCGGATATAAAATACCATCTCTTTATCAATTGTACAGCGAATATGGCAACAAGGGCCTGAAGCCGGAGAGCAGCACCACCTATGAGCTGGGCCTGCAAACCGAATTGCTTCACAACATGATATTCCTTCGTGTAGCCGGTTTTGTCAGGAATACAAAAGACCTGATCATTTTCTATATGGATTCAGTTACCTATGCTTCGCAATATGTCAACGGGGATAAGCAAAATGATTACGGCTTCGAAATAGAAAGTAATATACGGTTAGGCAATTCCGTTAGCTGGGGTAATAATGTATCGTATGTGGACGGCCAGTGTGAGGAAGATAAAATGAAGACCTATAATCTTTACCGCAGGCCCAAATTTACTGCGAACAGTATACTTACGCTGACTCCTACTAAAAATTTCACCATTGCTCCATCGCTTAGATTTGTCGGCAGCAGGATGAAAGGACCCTACGATCCCGGTCCGGATATTATGCCGGCTTATTATACCATTGATTGCTTTGTTTCGTATAGTATTAACAAAGTAAGATTGTTCGGAGAGTTCCACAACATTACTAACCAGCAATATTTTGACATCCCGGGTTATAATTGTAAACGATTTAATATGATGGCAGGGATTAATTTTAACCTGTAAAAAAATAAACCATATTTTCTTAACAATAAAAACAAATCACTCATATGTCCATTCTCAAATTCAATCCGCGAAACACAGTGCTGTTATTTATTATTCTTGTCGTAGCTGCACTGCGGCTGCTGACTGATTTCGCTACAGGCTTTGGTCCCTTGGCTGCGTTCACTCCAATTGGCGCCATGGCATTATTTGGAGGCGCTTATTTCAACGGCTATCTAAAGCCTTTTGCATTTCCTCTCTTCACTTTATTTATCAGTGATCTGATTTTATCATTTACCATATTGTCTTCTTACAGAACCGGGTTATTATACCAGGGTTGGTACTGGACCTACACCGCTTTTGCGCTGATGGCCCTGGCTGGGAAGTTGATCGTAAAACATGCCACAATTAAACATATTTCTTTCGGAATCATCACGGTGGTGCTGATCCATTGGCTAGTATCGGATATCGGAGGATGTCTGCATGAAAAAAATTTCAGTTCAATGCTGGCTGTGTACGGGCAGCGACTGATCACAGCCATTCCTTTTGAATTAAGGTTTCTAGGAGGAACCATACTCTATAGTGCAATGATGTTTGGCACTTTTGAGTGGATGCAAAAGAAATATCCTCAACTTGCGATTCAGGGAGCATAAAGAAAAACGATAATACATGCCAGAACATGAACGGAAATCATGCCCGCGCTGTCTTTCTTCATTCACCTGTAAGACCGGCGATATCGCGCATTGCCAATGCAATGCCATCAGGCTTTCGGACGAAGAGACTGCGTTTATTGAGGAGCATTATGATGACTGCCTTTGTATTCATTGCCTGCAGGAATTGAAAAACAAATATATATTGTTCAGAGAGAAATTTTTGTTCAATGGATAAGCAGCACGAGGATTACGAAGGAAAAGGAAGAATGATATTGATTACCGGTGGGGCAAGAAGCGGGAAGAGTGCCTATGCCGAACGGGAAGCGCTCAGTTTAACGAGCAGCCCGGTATATGTGGCTACAGCAAGACTGGATCCTTCGGATAAGGAGTTCTCCGAACGAATTCGCCGTCACCAGTCAGACAGAAATGAACAATGGATAAATATGGAAGAACAGTTACATG
>DATJWE010000007.1:0-11436 GCA_035501475.1 Puia sp.
ATTTTATAGGTCTAAACTCAGGATTATGAAGAAATTTGCTCTATGGAATTTGGTGTACCTTTTCCTATTGTATACCGGTGACCTTTATGCGCAGACAGATGTACTAACACAACACAATGACCTTGGCCGCACCGGATGGAATAACCAGGAGACCTCACTCAATACAACCAATGTAAATTCCAATACTTTCGGGCTTTTGTACAACCGTACGGTTGATGATAATATTTGTGCCCAACCCCTCGTAGTAAGCGGAGTGAATATCCCCAATGTCGGACTTAAGAATATTGTTTATGTGGTCACTTTGAATAATACGGTCTATGCATTTGATGCAGATGATCAGACTGCAGGAGCTTATTGGCAGATTAATTTTACAAATACTCCTTTATCAGGATCCCGCCCGGCCAATGTTACGGATATGCATCCCAGTTTATGTTTTGGCGGTTACCAGGATTTCCCCTCATCTCCCACAGGAAATTTGGGGATCACAGGTACTCCGGTTATTGATAAGGCAGCGAATACTATTTATTTTGTAACCAAGATTGCTAATGGCACCGTTGATAATCACTCTTACAACAGCGGTAATAATTTAGAAGAATATACTTATACCAGCACCGGCTTTCACCAGTATTTACATGCAGTTGATCTTAGCACGGGTGCTGAAAAAACGAATAGTCCCGTTGAAATTACAGCGACTTATTCCGGGAGTGGAGATAATGGCTTAAGTGATCCAGTTGGGACAATCAGTTTTGATCCCAGGCGGCAATTCGCCCGGCCTGGATTGTTATTATTGAATGGGATCGTATATATTTCTTATGCGGCTCATTGCGATTTCGATCCTGCCCATGGATGGATTATCGGTTATAATTCCACTACACTCGCCAGACAGATCATTTACAATACCACGCCAAATGACGGAAGAGGAGGTATCTGGATGAGTGGCACAGCTCCGGCAGTTGATCCATCAGGAAATATTTATTTCACTACGGGAAATTCACTGAATGATGATGCAAGTAATCCGAACAATAATGTGCACAATAATTACACTGATGCTCCAAGCAGTACAAACCGGGGTGAAGGTGTTACAGAGCTGACACCAAATACCAATGATAACACAGCTACTTCATTAACTGTGTCCAGCTATTTCAGCCCTTATAACTATGCTTATTTGAATGATAACGATCTTGATTTCCCGATACAGGTTCTTTTACCACCCAACACCACAATGGCAATCACTGGCGCCAAGGACGGGAATCTTTATGTAATGACGCGTGGCAGCCTGGGAATGTACAATAGTTCTTTCAATAACGTATTGCAGCAGGTGACCGTTCCCGGTAGCAGTGTTACCATGCATGCTTCATTTGCATATTTTGGAGGGGCCACAACCCAGTATTTATATCAGTATTCTGAAAACAGCCCCCTGCTTGCTTATCCGGTATTGAGCAATTCGCTGGGTACTCCGATAACCGGCAATAGCAATATACCTGGTCCCAATGGTGGTTCCGGCGCTTATATGTCTGTTTCTTCAAACGGTACCGATCCCACTACGGCTATATTGTGGGTCTATCATTACCAGCAGGGATGCGGAGGCAACAATTGCCCGGGAGTCCTTCGTGCGCTGAAAGCCGCCGATGTGACGGCTGAACTTTGGAATTCAACTATGACCTCGGGTGATGGGATAACCAAAGCCTCCAAAATGTCCTGTCCAACAATTGCTAACGGTAAAGTATATCTTTCTACTTTCAATAATCAATTGAAAGTTTATGGCTTAAAAACAAATACGACCTGTTTGACGAATGTGGCATTGAATAAAACAGCTACAGCATCCAGTGATGATGGGGCCGGTGATGTTCCTAATCATGCCTTTGATGGCAGCATGATTACCCGCTGGGCAAGCCAACAAGGATCAGACAATGAGTGGATCTATGTTGATCTCGGCGCGCGATACGATATTTGTGAAATTGCCATCTATTGGGAAACAGCTTTAGGAAAGGATTTCAACCTGCAGGTTTCAGATGATGCTTCCACCTGGACCACCGTCGATGCAGTTACAGGCAACAGTTCGCAGTACACTGAATTTGACGGGAGTGCCTCGGGTCGCTATGTGCGAATGCAGGGTATTCATAGGGGAACAACATTCGGGTATTCAATTTGGGAAATGCAGGTTTATGGAAATCCTGCCAGTCCATGCGCCACACCTACAAGTCTTACTGCAAGCAGTATCACTCAAAATACAGCTACGCTGGGTTGGAATAGTGTTTTTGGCGAAACCCAATATATCATTCAATACAAACCCCAGCAGATCGATAGCTGGATTACAAGGACCTCGAGTACCAATTCACTTCCTATCTCGGCGCTTAGCTGCAACACAACTTATAATTATACTGTGGAGGCTATTTGCGGTGCTAACCAAAGCACGGTTGCCGGTGGAAGTTTCGGCACGAGTGTATGCACGGCTCCCTGCGGGGCCCTGATTACCCGTTACAATAATGCTGATATCGGCGATATCGGCATACCGGGATCCTCCTGCCTGAGCAATGGAATTTATACCATCTCCGGATCAGGAGCTGATATCGGAGGCAACCAGGATGAGTTTCAATATATGTGGACCCGAAATGTTCCCACTGATCCGACCGTATCAGCACAAATACTTACCCAGGATGCAGCGAGCTCAACTAATAAAGCAGGCGTGATGATGAGAGACAGTCTGACGAATACATCACGTTTTGCTTTTATCGCAGCTGAAAATGGTGGCAACAACATTGTCTTCGAATACAGGAGCGCTCCTTCAGGAGCAACTACTTCGATGAATATAACTCCTCCAAGTAGCCTGCCTTACTGGGTCAGTCTGCAACGAAGCGGTACTTTGGTTACTGCATTCACTTCGACAGACGGTACTACATGGACTCAGGTTGCCGGACCTGTTGATGTTGGCTTCGGAATTTCTACCAGCCCTGTTCCACCGGTGGGCTTGGCAGTTACCAGTGCGAACAATTCTGTTTTATCGACTGCTACAATAGGCAATTTCTCAATCAGCAGTGGTTCGCCTCTGCCATTCAAATTGCTCAGCTTTACCGCGACGAACGTAAACAACGACTATGTATCCCTGTTATGGTCCACATCGATGGAGCAGAATGTCGATCATTTTGAAATTGAGAGGAGCACTGACAGAAATTCGTTCACAACTGTTGCCAGTGTAAAAGCCGTGGGACAAAGCGATATTCCGCAATATTATTCGGCTAAAGACGAACAACCTTCACAGGGAATTAATTTCTACCGCCTCAAAGAAGTTGACCTTGACGGGAAATTCTATTACTCATCAGTTGTTCCTGTACAATTCGGTAAAGAAAACGCTCCGCTCATGTATCCCAATCCAAGCAGCGCTCTTGTGACCATTGTTGCAGGCTCGGAACCTGTAAGTGAGATCATGATTTACGATGCATTGGGCAAACAATTAAAACGAATCGACAATACCGGAGGATCCACATCGATCACTGTAAATATCGGCGGATTCGGCAATGGCATTTATATTGTTCAGATAAAAACGCCTTTCCAGGTTTACCAGCAAAAATTATTTAAGCAATAAGAGTAAGAAATAAAAAAATGAAGTGCGGCCCAATTAAAGCCGCACTTCTTATGTAAAAATTTTGTCAGAACGGCCTGGTGTGCGAAGGATTAAGTAATGTGCCACGATGACAGGTCCGGCAGGTGACTGCGGCTTTTTTCTTCATTTCAAAGTCAAAGTCGTATGTGTTTTCAATGCCAAAATATTTTTTGTTGATCCTGTCAGTCATCCTCATCATTTCCCTTGCCACTTTTTTTTCCGGGTTATCATCGCTTGGAAAATCTGCCCGCTGTGGAACAACGCCCGGTTTCGTCGCAGCATGACAGTAGTTGCAGGTTACACCCAGGTCCCTGTCGTATTTATTCATCAGGGCTTCCATGTATACATCATCCACGGTTTTGGGAATGATCCTGAGGTTTTTCCAACGAGGCGGATCATTGCCCGGTTGTCTGCTTGCAGAAATTCCGATCAGGGTAAAAGCAATAAGTCCTGAAACCACGGCAATTTTTTTTCTGAGCCACACGGGTCGCGTGATTTGGTTGGTAGTGATATGAAATATTAACGTTTATCTCCCGGATGTGGATTACCTCTGTGGCAGGTAACACAACTGATTTCCGGAACGGTTTGCCCCTGGTCGTTTTTGTTATAGTCGAAGTATTTTTTATTGATCTTCCCTGTCATCTTCATCATTTTTCTGGCAATATTTTTTTCGGGTTTTTCATCGCTGGGGAAATCCAGTTTATGACCTGTGCTGTCGCTCTTCAGTGGTGCATGACAAAAATCACAACGCACGCCCAGAGCTGCTTTGAAACCATCCATGACTTTATCGAGGTCTTCATGACTTATATTCTTGGGTAATATCTTCAGATTTTTGTGAGGCTGGTCGCCCGGTGGAGTGGTAGCTGCGATTCCGAGGATCATGAAAAGAAGGACTATTCCTGCTACGCTGAATTTTTTTGCATTCTTCATAACGATGATGGTTTTAAGCTTAAAGTATGTATACTGATATTTAGTGACAGGCTATTTCCCGAAACTAATGAAATCTTTTTATTGTTAATTAAAATTTTTGCGAGCGGTTAAGCATTTTTTTGTAAGGCTGAATGACAGGCAGAAAATCTTTTCCGTGCCAGTTGAATAAAATAACTTGCCCGAAATTCATCATATGAAATCAACGGTAAATTGGGGCATTCTGGGTTGCGGGCGTATTGCCCGAAAATTTGCGGCAGATCTGCAATATGTTGATGGAGCAAGGCTTGTAGCCGTAGGCTCCAGAAGCCGGGAAGCGGCTGATCACTTCGCGAAAGAATTTCCCGTTGGCCATGCGCATGATAGTTATGAAGCGCTTGTATCAGATCCTGCAGTAGATATTATTTATGTGGCTTCTCCTCACGGTCTTCATCACGAACATGTAATGCTTTGTCTCGGGCATAAAAAAGCAGTGCTCTGCGAAAAGGCCTTTGCGCTCAATGCAAAGCAGGCTTCGCAAATGATTGGCGAAGCGCAGAAACAAAAAGTTTTTTTGATGGAAGCGTTGTGGACCAAGTTTCTTCCGCATTACAATCTTTCATTACAAATGATTAAAGAAGGAAGACTGGGAGAGATACAAAGTGTGCTGGTCAATTTCGGATTCATACCCCAGGCTCCTGTGCCAAAAAGGCTATATGATAGTACGCTTGGTGGCGGTAGCCTGCTGGATATCGGAATTTATAATGTATTCATGGCATTGTCTGTTTTGGGCGCTCCCGATTCGATTGAGGCTTCCATGACTCCTGCAGCCACGGGCGTGGACGAACAGTGTGCAGTTCTTTTCAAATACCGTAACGGGGCCATGGCCCTGCTTTTCTCCAGCTTTTCATCCAATCTTGCAACGGAAGCAGATATCAGCGGAAATAAGAGCCGCCTGAGACTTACCAGCCGTTTTTATGAACCGGCCACCACGATGGAGTTTTACCCGGACCGTGTCAATAGCAGGCAGGTCATTTCTTTTTCAAAGGAGCCGGGGTTTGGTTACCAGTACGAAGCCCGCCATGCCGGCGACTGTTTACGTATGGGCATCACCGAGAGTCCTGTAATGAGCCATCAAGATACTTTACTACTAATGGAAACGCTTGACCGGATTCGTTCGGTTGCTGGTATCCGTTATAAAGTGGATGGTGAATCTTAACGAAAAGTAGAATACCAAAAAAGCTGATCGATGCTTTCGGGATGAACCCGGTGATCATATACTCACAGAATAAGCAGAGCAATAAAATCTTTTAGAAATTAGATATGGACTAAAGAAACTATTAATGTGATTGGATAGAAACATAATTCGTGTAATTCGCTCCAATTCATGTTATTTTGCTCCAACTTTTTATGAAGAAGAAACAGGCTGCAATAGGATTCATTTTTATTACCATCCTGATAGATGTTATCGGGTGGGGGCTCATCATCCCCGTAATGCCAGACCTGATTGCAGGCATGAAACATATTCCGATCAATCAGGCCAGCAAGGATGGTGGCTGGCTGCTTTTCGTTTATGCTTTCATGCAGTTTTTCTTCGCTCCTATATTGGGTAACCTGAGTGACCAGTACGGAAGGAGACCTGTACTATTATTTTCTTTATTCGGATTCGGAGTGGATTATTTGTTTCTTGGTTTTGCACCAACATTTGGCTGGCTCTTTGTCGGCCGCACAGTTGCAGGAATCACCGGCGCCAGCTTTACTACGGCTTCAGCATATATTGCAGACATCAGCACAGCGGAAAACAGGGCAAAAAATTTTGGTATGATCGGGGCAGCTTTCGGATTGGGTTTTATTATTGGCCCGGCAATCGGCGGACTGCTGAGTGGATTCGGATTGAGGGCTCCTTTTTATGCAGCAGCCATATTGACACTGCTCAACTGGTTGTATGGATATTTTATTTTGCCCGAATCACTCAGCCAAGACCATCGTCGTCCTTTTGACTGGAAGAGAGCTAATCCGGTTGGTTCGTTAATGCATTTAAAAAAATATCCCGCCATTGGAGGCCTGATTTTTTCACTGACACTGGTCTACCTCGCTGCTCATGCTGTACAAAGCAACTGGAATTATTTCACTATTTATCGGTTTAACTGGAATCCAAAAACCGTTGGACTTTCACTTGCACTCGTGGGTCTGCTCATTGCATTGGTGCAGGCCGGATTGATTCGCATCATTACACCCAAAATCGGCAATGAACGCAGCGTTTATGTTGGACTCAGCCTGTATGCGCTGGGTATGTTCTTATTTGCCTTCGCGACACAAAGCTGGATGATGTTTGCTTTTTTGGTTCCTTATTGCCTTGGTGGCATTGCCGGCCCTGCATTGCAAGCCATCATGTCTGGGCATGTGCCCCCCAATGCACAGGGCGAATTACAGGGTGCACTTACCAGTCTGATGAGTGTAACCTCTATCATAGGACCAATTGTAATGACCAATTTGTTCGCCTATTTTACCAGTTCAAATGCTCCATTTTTATTTCCGGGCGCTGCTTTTCTCCTCGGTGGGATATTGATGTTGGTTAGTACACTGTTTGCTTTTAAAAGCCTCAGTACGAGTTAATGACAGCCAAAAAAAATTTTTTTATCACAGGGGAGGGAGAATTTTTAAACGTAAAGAATTTCTCAGTTTGAATTAAAAGAAGTAGCTTTGCTGCGAATTAAGTTGATACAGCATTTAGTAAGTGAACGATCATTTCTGCTATATATCTTCGGCAATAGTTAATCTTCTTTACTCTGCTTTTTAGTCAGCTTGTTATTTAATAATTAAATTATTTTTTAAGTATGAACATTTATGTTTCAAATTTAAGTTTTAACGTCAGGGACGAAGACTTACAGGAGTATTTTGCAGAGTATGGCGAAGTATCCTCTGCCAAAGTAATTAAAGACAAATTCACCAACAAATCCCGTGGATTTGCATTTGTAGAAATGCCTGATGAGGAAGCAGCCAAAAAAGCGATCCAGGAATTGGACGGAGCATCTGTTGATGGCAGAACCATCGGAGTATCCGTTGCAAGACCAAAGGAAGAACGCAGCAATAACGGCTCTTTCCAGCGCAGAAACAATTTCAGCAAAAGCAGGTATTAATTCTGTTTTTGTTTAATTACTATAAGAGGGTCTCAAAACCCTCTTTTTTTTTGAAATGAATTCCTGAAATTAGTGGTATGAATTTCCTTGGAAATATTATCTGGCTCCTTTTTGGCGGTCTTGCTGCTGCGTTAGGCTACGTGTTTGGGGGATTTGTGTTATGTCTTACAATTATAGGAATTCCATGGGGAGTACAGTGTTTTAAAATTGCAGGGCTCGTACTTTGGCCTTTTGGGAAAAAAGTGGTCCCTACAGAAAACAGCGGAGGATGTTTACCCCTTTTTTTTAACATCATCTGGTTATTGTTCGGTGGTCTGTATACTGCCATTGTGCATCTTGTTTTTGCTGCCATATTGTTTATTACTATTATCGGGATTCCTTTTGCCAGGCAACATATTAAATTAATGGAGCTGTCCCTGATGCCCTTCAGCAGGCAGGTAATAGGATAGCCGGAACCGTTATAGAATCGAAAGCCCCGGCTATTGTGTATTATGCCCGGATCAGAGTGATTTCACTATTTCCAGTGCCCTTCATGCCATACTTTACCTGTTCTTGGCCTGTCCCAATACCCCTTATGCCAAACATAAGTTCCTCCTGCCCAAACCCAGTCACCACTAATCCAGATATAATCAGGGCCAGGTGCTGCCGGTTTCGTATATATGACATCAGCCGGACGCACGGCCACAACTTCCCCGGCACAGGATGAAAATGCAATGATGATCAGCCCTATTATAATTCCTGCTATTAGATTTTTCATAATGCTAAAGTTTAATGAATAATTGATTTATACATAGCTATGGATTCCAAGATGGTGCCATGATCAATAAAGCAGCATTACAGGGATTTATGCAGTAGAGTCTGGAAAATCGCAGGAGGATGAGGTTGATTTTCCACAATTTTCAATTTTCAGTCCGATAATTTCCATTGTCTGATTCGGCTATTTTCTGTCAAAAAAGCCCATTTGACGAAGAAAAGAAACTGCAATTTTTTGCATGTCAATTGATTTAACTCCTGAACCGGGAGAGTTAGACACAAATAAGATTTCAGCCTCCATGGAGTTAATGCATCTGCCAATATTGCCAGGCTCTCGTCGTTATATGAGCAGACTTACTTTAACTTTTTTAAAACTCAATCGATAAAAAAGTTGATATCAAATCAGTAAATTTGTGTTTATCATGAGTAATACTACGATTCCCGTTAAAAACGAATTAACTGCCAAAGATTTTGCAAACGATCAGGAAGTCAGATGGTGTCCCGGCTGTGGTGATTATTCCATACTGGCACAGGTGCAAAAGATAATGCCTTCATTAGGTATCCCCAGGGAAAATATTGTGATAATTTCAGGCATCGGCTGCAGCAGCCGCTTTCCTTATTATATGAATACCTATGGTATGCATTCAATTCATGGGAGGGCCACTGCAATTGCCTCGGGACTGAAAGCAAGCCGTCCTGAATTAAGTGTATGGATTGTTACAGGTGATGGAGATGGTCTGAGTATCGGGGGAAATCATCTTATTCATTTGTTGAGAAGGAATTTCGATTTGAATATTATGTTATTCAATAATCAGATCTATGGGTTGACCAAGGGTCAGTATTCGCCTACTTCCGAAGTAAATAAGGTTACCAAATCCACGCCTTTCGGAAGCATCGATCATCCGTTCAATCCGCTTGCCTTGGCAATGGGTGCTGATGCGACTTTTGTAGCGCGGAGTATGGATCGCGATCCCAAACATCTGCAACAGCTTCTGCTCCGCAGTCACCGGCACAAGGGCTCTTCATTTCTTGAAATCTATCAGAACTGTAATATTTTTAATGACGGGGCTTTTGAAATTTTTACTGAAAAAGGAACCAAAGCTGCCGAGACACTTTTTCTCGAACATGGTAAACCACTCCTATTTGGCGCCCAGCAAAACAAAGGAATAAAATTAGACGGCTTTAAGCCCGTAGTGGTTGAAATCGGGAACGGCATTAGTGCAGAGGAGCTTTGGATTCATGATGAAAAAGATTTTTACAAAGCCCAGATACTTGTTCGCATGTTTGATGACCCAATGTCTGCCACACATCTACCAAGGCCATTCGGAGTTTTTTATGAAACCGAAAGGCCCTGTTATGAAGAAATATTAAACCTGCAAATAGAAGAAGTGATTAAAAGCAAAGGAAAGTCTGATCTGGATAAGCTATTGCGTGGGAATGAGACCTGGAGCATCGTATAGCAGATAGCAGTTGAAAGTTGATAGCTAACAGCATAAGAAAGAAATAAGCTGTCAACTGTTAACTGTAAACTGTCAACTCTTTAAAAAAATCCCCCGAAATTATTCAGGGGATTTTTTATTGGTTTTTTCACAGCTAATTTTTTCTCAAGTGCCAATAAAAAAAGAGCCAGCGATAGACATCGCCGGCCTGTGCTTACCTCTGAAACCACAAAAAGAAAGAAGTTCTGATATTTTAGATATTCCTGATTCATCAGTTGATAAAATCCTTTATGCTGATATAAGTCCGTAATAGGTTTCCCTTAGTTAAGGTTAAATATATTCCTCTTTCACAAAAGCTGATAATAAACCTTTTTTAAAAATTACTTTTTAAAAGGGTAACGTAACAAAGATAGTTGGCGACTGCAAATCATGAAGATGGTATCTTCATAATATTCCTGAAATGACCGGAGATTGGAATCAATAGACTGGAAATTGGATGGGGGAACGGGTATTTGAAATTTCTTATTTCACTAAATAAGTAGGTTAAAAATAACTACAGTTTTCTTAAAAAGCAATATTTTTTTAAAATTTTTGTAGAATCGCGAAATTCTACTATCCAGGGAGTCAAAATTATCGTCAGAAGGCCGGCACAGGCTTCACTCATTCATTGTTCAAGGCCTCCAATTCTTTTTCCGCTGCAAGAAAAGTTTTTTCCTTTTTATAATTATACCACCAGTGGGGAGCTGTTTTTTTGAGGAGGGTATCGATACCACGCATGCCAAAGAGGTACCAGGCGCCTTTTAATTTACCTGAAATCGCCGACTGCATGGCCCGCAAACTCATCGCAAAGCCACTATCTATATATTCCATATGGTGCCAATAGCCCGCCGGCATAAAAAGCGTATCACCATGGTCAAGTACGATTTCATATCCTTTGGCCAGTTTGAGTGCAGGATATTTTGTGATCTCCAGCCGATTATTTTCCTCATCGAAATATTTTTCAAAATTTACAAGACTCAATACTTCCCAGGGTTTACGGTAGAGCTTATGCTGCTCCCGGAAAGGAAATAATAAAACTCTTTTCCTGCCGGCAAACTGGGTATGAAATATGTGCGATAAATCAATGTCAAAATGCATATGGGTAACGGAACCCTTGCCTCCGACAAACAACATTGGGTATTTTTTTACGAACCCTTTGGCAAGATCTTCCGGCCAGGTAAAATCATTGATTAACTGAGGAGCATGATCAAAAATATTAAAGAGAAAAATGCGCCATTCTGCCGGTCCCTTGCTGACCATATCAATATAATCGCCAAAATTCATATAAGCATCAGCTGTATTGATAGGAGTATATGCATCACTTTTAATATTATTATAAACCCCGACTTTCACATTACCCAACAGGGATTTGAAAAGATCCCAGTTCCATTTCTGATAGGCCGGCCATGATTTGGAGAGATTCTTAATGACCAGTGGTTTCAGAGGCTCATAATAATTTTTTCTGAAATCTTCAGGACTGATCGTTTCAACACTGTCTACAGCTTCCAAATTCATTGCATTAAAATTTTCGCTAAGGTAGGGCTAATGGTCGTTAAGA
>DATJWE010000008.1:0-11213 GCA_035501475.1 Puia sp.
CTTTTATAAAGAAGGGGTTCACTCCGATGTTCGCAGCGGCTATTTTTTCATCACTCCCTGATTGCCCGAAAAGCATATATGCTTTACTGAAAAAATTATAGAGTGCGGGAAGCACGAGTTGTATGGGCGCTGCTTTTGGATTGCTTTCAAAATATTGAATGATGCGAACGGCTTTGGAAATATCCTTGGCGCCCAAAGCATCCTGCAATTCAAAAACATTGTATTCTTTGCTGATCCCTACAAACTGTTCAATGTCATCTTCAGTTATATTTTTCCGGTTACTAATATTGATCAGGATCTTTTCAATTTCCTTATCGATCCGGCTCAGGTCATTTCCGATATGATCGATCAGCAGCATAAGCGCTTTTTGTGAAATAGTATACCCTTTCGACCTGACCAGCTCGCTCGCCCATTCGGGCAGCTGGTTGTCGTACATTTTTTTTGTTGTCAGCACTTCTCCCTTTTCTTTGAGCAATTTGCCCAGTTTACTCCGACCATCAACTTTTTTTTCTTTATAGGAAACAACGAATATGGTAGAAACAAGCGGAGTTTGAATATAGGGCTCCAGTTTATCGATATCACGCATTTGCTGGGCTTCCTTGAGCAATACTACCTGTTTGTCGGCGAACATCGGATAACGGCGACAGGCATTGATTACCGAGGCCCAGTCAGCGTCTTTTCCATAAAAAATAGTAAGATTAAACGATTTTTCTGTTTCCGAAAGGATGGAATGCTCGGCATAATTCACCAGTTGATTGATATAATATTCTTCTTCTCCCTCCAGCCAATACACTGGTTTAAACGCTCCCTGTTTCCATTCACTTAAAATTTTATCCACAGACATATCCCCCAATTTAGCTGCAATATAGTATAGCTTTCATAGAGATAAGATATAAAGCCTTTCTTGTTTTGCCATCTCATAAGTCACTGAAATACGTGTTTTTAGGGCGATAAAATAAAATTGGCACAGTTTTGGTCTCAAATAAGGCTGAAACCTTTTAAACAACCCTTAACCGGGTAAATTTTTAAATCATAAACAAACAAAACCATGAGCACGACCAATTATCCATCAGCAACTCCTCAAAGCCAGCCTCCCAAAAAAGATTTTAAGAATCTTATTATCGGGATCCTGGCTGCGGGTTTTCTGGGAACCTGGGGCTATTTGTTATGGAATAATAACAAGCAGGAACAGGTTCAACAGGCACAGCAAACTCAAATTGCTAAAGTAACCGACGAAAAAGGACAATTGCAGAAGAATTTTGACGATGCCTTAGTAAGATTAGATTCATTAACCGGCACCAATAACAAATTACAGAATCAGCTGGCCGAAAGCAACACTCAGGTAGGCAAATTGAAGAGCGAAATCCGCGGCCTTCTGAAAAAGGAAAAATTAACTGAAGCTGAAAAGAAAAAAGCTGATGACCTGATCAAAGAATTGAATGACAAGATCAGCAACATGGAACAGGAAGTTGCACGTCTTACCACTGAAAATCAGCAGCTGACTGCTGACAAAGCACAGTTGACTCAGGACAAAGACAAACTGACTAACGACCTTCAGACAACCACCACTGCAAAGCAGGATCTGGAAAAGAAAGTCGATATCGCTTCTACACTGAATGCTTCCAATATCGCCATCACTCCTGTAAAAGACAAAAAGAATGGTCAGGAAAAAATGACGACTACCGCTAAGAAAGTCGACAAACTGATCATTTCCTTTGATGTAAGCAACCGTATTGCACAAACTGGTCAAACAGATGTATATGTTTGCATCACTGGTCCTGATGGAAAACCAATCAATGTAGCTTCACTGGGTTCAGGAACATTTACTACCCGTGAAGAAGGCGACAAAGTATTTACTGCAAAAGTGCCTGTTGATATCGAAGCAGGAAAAACTAAATCAGTACAGTTCGCCTGGAAACAAACTACTCCTTTCCAAAAAGGTGACTACAAAATTGAAATCTATCACAATGGTTTCAAGATCGGCGAAGGCACCAGGGAATTGAAGAAAGGTGGAATCTTTGGTTAAACTTCTCTTACTATAAAAAACCAGATAAAAATTAAAGCCGGGGCTAGTTCCCCGGTTTTATTTTTTATATACCTGATCATAATATAGCTCTAAGTGAAGCCCTTCCGGTATGCACTGTCTTTCCCTCGCCCGGCTGGCGGCCCTCATACTGGAGACTCATTTCCAGATTAGCGCCAAGCTTTTTGGTGAAATCAAGGTTCCATAAATAATTTTTGCCGGGCAATAGTCCATCCAGCATCGTATAGCTTACTGTAGAAGCAGGATCACCAGTATAATTAATGTTACTGAATGTGAATTTCGCCTGCAAAGAAGTATTCTGAAGTATATTATATTTTATATCACTGTTAATAGACTGCGACAGGTATTTTTCTCCTCCAAAATCGACAGAATTTATTTTACTGCTGTATTTATATCCGACTGTAATACGCAGATTTGCTTTATGTGTGTAGCTAAGATCCGGTTCAATTGAATACTGGTCTATATCATAATTACTGTTATCGAAATTTTTACTGTTTGTAATCAATTGACTGTTCCCTTTAATAAGTGTGGCGTTGATCAGGAAGGATCTTGAAAGACTAAGCCTTCCTCTCAGATTCCATTGATTCAACGCCTGCGTCTGGTAACCATAAGTCAATAATGATTTGGTGCTGTTTTTAGTATTGTTGAAATCAAATCCCCATTTTGGGCTGGATTTATTAAACGAAAAAGTATTGACAAAAATGGACGTCCTTGAGATCAGCGAAGTATCATCCAATGGCGCTTTGAAAGGATTCATTTGTACAAATCCGGTGGCCAGTTCTTTCTGATTTAATTGAAGGGAGGATTGCAGGAAGATATTTCCCAGAAATTTTTGCATTCCTTTTGCTTTAGGATTGATGAGAGCACGGGGATTGATACTTATGCTGTAATTGAAAGTGTTGTAATTGGCCTTGACATATTCATTGGTCGGTGTAAATACGCGGATGTAAGTAGCCTGGTCGGGAAACTGGGCAATTACAAATTCATTCAGTTGCTGAATGCCATCCCCGTTCAGGTCAATCCAGGTATATTGTCCGGTTCCCGCCGGAACCTGTACATAAGTGTATGCTCTTTTTTGCTCTTGTCCGGACCCCACTTCATACAATGCATTTCCCATTAGCATGCCTTTCCAGACATTGATGACATATTCAGCCCGGCCGAGCAAACTTTTATCTGCCTTCTGGGTAGTAACCAGGGTATCCAGGATCTGCAGATTTCTGTAGGTAGCGTTTATACGTAACTGATGGTGTTTGTTTTTGGTAAATTCAACCGATGCATTAATATTCTGACTTCGGTCACCTTTAATCAATTGCGTTCCCCGTGGATAAGAATTATCACGGGTGAAATAAGTCACTGACCAGTGATTCGGATTTTTCTGTGGCGATTTCAGATAAGCCTGAAACACTTCAAAAGCAAAGCTCGAGCTTGGAATCGTGTCCGTAATTTTATTGTGACTCTCATTTCTTTCAAGAGAATAACTTGCTCCTATGACGTAGCTCTTCAATTTGGTCAGGGTTTTAGAAATATCGAGGGTGGGCCGGAAATAGTATCCTCTGTCTGAAGTACTGTTGCCATTCATCAGACTGATCTGGTCATTGAAATGCCAGCCTTTTACATCTGTCATATGCGACAATGTATTTTTAATTCCGGAAAAACTTGTCCCCCTGTCATAGCCCGAGAATTCATACCGGACGAAATTTTTCTTCTTATCTGATAACTGGAACCCGGCTGAATACACCGTTTCATTGTCCTGTAGCAGGTCAAGCGGAAGACCCCAGTCTCTCAGGAATTCAACGGGCCGCAATCGTTCTACGGGCTGAAACCTGACATCTTCATATTCATACGATAAATTGGTAGCCAGCTCCAGGCCTTTTGAAGAACCAATAAAAGGACGAATATTCTTCAGTGTCCACTTTGTCGCATAGCCATAATCATTTCCTTTATCCAGCGAAGAAAGGGTGTTGACATCATAATGACTTGCCGCAAATTCACCGGTCATGATTGTATTTTTATTCAATGCATAGTCGGCACCGGCGGTTAACACCTGTTGTGATTTGGGCGTGACCAGGAATTGCGCGGCTTCGAACTGTCCCTGCTTTTGTCCGTTGACCGGAGCAACCCACATGTATACATTCCCGTTAGCTCCATTTAAATCCGGGATATAATTGCCATTCCCGATGCCCACATCAACAAATGAAAGATTGTAGAGGATTACATTGGGATTATTGGAGAAGACATAGACCGAATCGTGTCTGAAAAAACCATTATTGTCTTTATAAATCGTATCCACTTTCTGATATAATATTTTTCCGGGTCCCAGCGTGTCAATGGGAGCTACAGGATAAAATGCTTTGTTGACGCTGTCTCCGAGTAAGTTCAAAAATTTTCGCTGGCTCTCATCGAGGGTTTGATTGATGGGAGAATTCCTTGCATCAGTATTACTGTACACTCCCAGTTTTAGTTTTAGCTTGTTGTTTAAATTAGCCTCATCATACAGGTAAAGATTTGCGTTAAGATAATACTGGTTTGAATATTCAAATTCAATCTGTATTCTGCTGTCCTGCGTTATCATTCTTTTTTGCGTGAAAGTGACTTCGGCCGTATTATAATTGATCACGTAATCCTGGTCCTCTCCTCTTTGCATCAATTGTCCGTCGATAAAAACTTTTTCTGTTCCGGCAAGCACGGTAAAATACAATTCATTATTCGCTCCCTGCAGTCGGTAAGGCCCCTGGTTGCCTTCGAGGCCCTGAAAAACATTACGGGTAAATTTTCCCTTGGCTACAGCCCCGCTTACCAGTACTTTGTTTGCATTGTTAGGTGAAAGTTTTGTCGTTGTTTCGAAAGTTGCACCACGTAATCGTTTGTAAAAATTCAGGAAATAATCCTGTGTTTGTTTCAAATCGATATCTCCCATACTTAGCGCCCAGTTCTTTTTTCTGAACTCGAGATACACTTTATCGAAATCATTTATCTCTGCCGTAGTGCCGTCAGGCTGGATGGGAATATTATTGTCTGTGATGGCTGCAGCTATCTGGATACTGTCGGCAAGATATCCGCTCAACTGCAGGTTGAGATTCGAAGTCACTACAGCATCCTGGCTGTTGCCAAAAGCAATGGCTCTTCCAAAACTTCCGTTATAAGTGATATTGCCGAAATTGAAAAAATTATCCATCCCCTGGTTCTGTCCACTGAAAGTACTCGGCTGAATGATGAAATTATTTTCGATGCGCTCGTAATCGAGTCGCTTGGTCACGCTATTTAGTTTATAAGGAAAAGAACGATAGCTGACCACTACGCTATCGATATTGGGTTTTTGTTTCCATACAATTGTTGCATTGACATAGTCGATCGTATATGCACTATCCGGAATGCCGGCAACAAAAAATGTTTTTGGGATAACACTCAGCGAATCGAAAGCCAGCGTTCCCGGCTTAACAGGAATAATTTTATGATGAAGGTTGGAGACAGGTTTTTTTAACGCAGGGGTTGTATTTTTTGGCAAGGGTTGCTGTGCCTTAACTGCGAGAACGAAACCACAGAAGATCAGGGTAAATATAAGCAGCCTCGTGGTCAACAAAAATGGTTTTTCTTAAAATGCTTAAATCTGTAATTTATTGTATTAAACAAGACAAAATCAGGAAGTTAGAGGCTGCGGGGGTCGTTGGATTTAAAATGAAATCTACCTGGCTGTTTGTCTATAACAGCTCAATCCCGCTCTGCTTGCGCCAATAAATTCTCGATATCCAGTCGTTCAGTTACCATCTGCAGCTCGCCATGTGCATCGAAAGGCCATTGATCTTTCGGCTTATCCCAGTATAATTCAACACCATTTCCATCGGGGTCATCCATATATAAGGCCTCTGAAACCCCATGATCAGCTGCACCGGTCAGAGGATAATTTGCATCAAGCACTCTTTTCAGGGCAATGGCAAGATCTTTTCTTGTGGGAAAGAGAATAGCCGTATGATACAATCCCGTGCTCCTGCGGGGAGCCGGTGGTGCGTTTTTGCTAAACCAGGTATTCAGGCCGATATGGTGATGATATCCCCCGGCAGAAATAAAAACCGCATCTGTTCCGTACCACTGCATGATCTCAAAGCCAAGCAGGTCACGATAAAAAGAAAGTGACCTGTTGATATCAGCCACCTTGAGATGTACATGACCAATGCGGGTGCCGGAAGGAATTGTATAATCCATGATATAAACTTTATGTGATAATAGTTTTTAAAAAAACACTCAATATTCAACATTCAATAATCACCAATCAATGAAAAAAGATACTTGAACATTGAGTGTTGATTATTGAATATTGAGTGTTTCTTTGACAACCAATTGCAATAATAACAATGATTATTTACACCGTAACGAAATTACCATTCGCATACATTTCTTCGCGCAATTGTTTTACACGTGGATCTTCGAGATATTCATCGAATGAGACCAGCCGGTCGATAGCTCCGTTGGGTGTGAGTTCGATAACACGATTGGCAACAGTTTGAAGGAAAGTATGGTCATGTGAACTAATGAGTACAATACCTTTGAAATTGCCTGCTCCTTCATTAAATGCCTGGATGGATTCGAGGTCGAGATGATTGGTTGGTTCATCCAATAAAATCACATTCGGATCCTGCAGCATCATGCGACTGATCATGCATCTTACTTTTTCTCCACCGCTTAACACACCGACTTTTTTCATCACTTCGTCGCCGCTGAATAACATTCTTCCGAGAAATCCACGCAAAAAAGGTTCATCCACATCCGTCACATGTGGCGGAACAAATTGCCTGAGCCAGTCCATCAGGGTAATATCTTTATCGCGAAAATATTGACTGTTATCGTTCGGCAGATAGGCCGTAGTAATAGTAGTTCCCCATTCGAATTTTCCACCGTCGGCAGAAAGACCGCCGGTCAGAATTTCAAAAAAGCTGGCGAGCGCAAGGTGATCACGACTCACCAAAGCAATCTTATTGCCTTTATTAACTGTAAAGCTGATATTGTCGAAAAGTAATCTTCCATCCTCTGCACGTTTAGACAGTTTCTCCACATGCAGGATCTGGTTACCCACTTCACGCTGTTGTTTGAAAATGATTCCGGGATAACGCCGGTTGGAAGGTTCGATCTCTTCGATAGTCAATTTCTCCAGTGCTTTTTTTCGTGAAGTGGCCTGGCGCGATTTGGAAGCATTGGCAGAAAAGCGTGCAATAAAATCCAGTAATGCCTGACGCTTTTCTTCCACTTTCTTATTCTTATCACTGAGCTGCCGCGCCATCAATTGTGATGATTCGTACCAGAAAGTATAATTCCCAGTGAAGATTTTTATTTTCTGACGATCCACATCCGCTACATGTGTGCATATGCCGTCGAGGAAGTGACGATCGTGCGATACGACGATCACAATGTTTTCATAATCGGCGAGAAAATTTTCCAACCAGTTGATGGTTTCCACATCGAGATCATTTGTAGGCTCATCGAGCAAGAGGATATCAGGATTGCCGAACAAAGCCTGGGCAAGCAGCACCCTTACTTTTATTGCGCCGGGCAATTCTTTCATCAACTGGGAATGGTAAGATTCTTTTACGCCGAGATCACTCAGCAAGGCAGCGGCATCACTTTCCGCAGTATATCCTCCCAGTTCACCAAATTCATGTTCCAACTCGCCCGCACGTATCCCATCTTCTTCCGTAAAATCTGCTTTACCGTAAATCGTTTCGCGATCATGAATCAGCTTCCAGAGTTTCTGGTATCCCATCATCACCGTATGCAACACAGTAGATTCATCGAACTCGAAATGGTTTTGTTTCAGTACTGCCATGCGCAGTCCGGGGCTAATCTCAACCGAGCCTTTATTCGGTTCTATTTCGCCGGATAATATTTTGAGAAAGGTCGATTTGCCCGCCCCGTTTGCTCCGATCACTCCATAACAGTTTCCCTTTGTGAAAGTAAGATTCACTTCATCAAACAATACCCTTTTACCAAAAGATAAGGTCAGATTATTTACCCTGATCATGTTCATTTTTTTGAATTTGCAAAGGTACGATGTATTGGGGTGTGAACCAAGTGAAAGATGCGTATATTTAGATTTTAACAATGAGGGACAGGCCTCAACGATAGTTTCGCTATCAGCTTCAATTCAATCTCAATTGAACTCAAAAAAATAAGTAGATGATGGGGCAAAAAAATATGTGCAAACAGGAGACTGACTCCACCAATCCTTCTACAATAAAAGGAAAAAAATATGGAAGTGCATCATCATCCCGATATCCATCATAAGCCCAAAAAATGGAAAGAATATTTTCTGGAATTTCTGATGATTTTCCTCGCTGTAACAATGGGTTTCATTGCTGAGAATCTGCGGGAACATCTTACAAATAAGTCAAAGGGAAAAGAATATATCGTGGCCTTTATCCGAAATGTAAAAGATGATACGGCTGATTTACGCCATGTGATTGAATCTGACGGGAAACAGGTAAAAGGAATAGACAGCATAATACAACTTTCTCACCTAAACATGGCAATTGACAGCAACCGGAAATCATTTTATTATCTCACTATAAAATATCTTTATAACTCATCTTCTTTCAGAAGTAATGATGCAACTTTGCAGCAGTTAAAAAGCACTGGGGATTACAGGTTAATTGAAGGAGCGCATGTGGCAGATAGTATTTCAAAATATGATGCGGAAGTGCAGGGTATTTACAGTCAGGGCGCTTATTACAACGCTTATTTTAAAGAAATTTTATCCCTGCTTGATGAAGTAAGTAATGTGATAGTTCTTGAAGATACATTATTCATAAAAGATGGGAAAATAATGGACAAACCATTTCCACCTCTGCGGGGAGATAATGAGAAGTTGCAAACTCTTTTCAATAAAATATTTGTTTTCAAAATAATTGCGAGATCGTATATCGAGAATTATTTGAAGCCACAATTGGAAAACGCAGAGCGTTTAATTGCGTTTCTAAAAAAAGAATATGATATTTCAGAATAAAAACTCCACAATGAGCAAACATGGAGAAGCAAGTCTTTTTCGAATTTATTAATGCCATCAATGTCCACGACGTTGACAAAATATATTCACTCATGTCTGACGATCACAAATTTGTTGATGCCCATGGCAATGAAGTAACCGGTAAAGAGAAAATGAGAGGGGGATGGGGAGGATATTTCCAATTGTTCCCGGATTACAAGATTGAAATCACCGATCTGTTTACAGATGGCGACACCCTGGCAGGATTTGGTTTTGCAAGCGGGACATACAAGAACAGGAAAACGCCAGACAGCAAACTGTATTGGCGCCTCTCCGCGTCCTGGAAAGCGTGGTGAGTAACAACAAAATAAAGATCTGGCGGGTATACGCTGATTCAAAAATCCCGTTCGAAATTATTGAGAGATATAAATAATGAATCCCAAAAGCATAATCGAAAAATGGGTCAATGCTTTTAACAAGGCCTACGTACAAACTTTAAAAAATTTGTATGCCGTAGATGCAAGAAATCATCAGATGCCAAATCAGGCAATTATTGGAAGGAATGCAATTGAAAAATGTTTCATGACGAATTTGCAATGGCTCCTCAAATGCATTGCATACCGATTCAGATAATTGAGGAAAACAACTGGGCTGTTTTGGAATGGCGCGAGACGAAAGGATTTCAGGGTTGCGGTTTTTTTGAAATTCAAAATGGACTGATAAAGACCCAACGTGGATATTGGGACAAGTTGACTTATTATAAATTGTATAATATTCCCTTTGAGAAGGAATGATCAAGACTACATAAAACCAACTATGTCATTTCAGGCTTATCTTGACAATATTCAGGCAAAGACAGGCAAAAGTCCTGAGGACTTTAAAAAAATGGCCGACAAAAAAGGGTATACCCAAAATGGAATACTCAAAGATGGAATAAAAGCCGGGGAAGTTGTAAGCTGGCTCAAAAAAGATTTTAACCTTGGGCATGGTCATTCAATGGCTATTTATGCTTTATTAAAAGGAATAAAAAAATAAGATCGATCTGGTTATTCCCTCCTTCCCTGATCAATGTTAGTCCTAAGTCGCAATCTTATCACCAGGGAAAAAATCTGTGTATCTTTATTCGGAGACCTGCAGACGATAAACAAAGCAATACAATATGTATCCCCTTCTAAAAAAAGGCTTGTTGTTGTTATGGATTGCTACCATGTTGTTCACTTGTAGTGAAAAAAAATCAGGTCCCTCGAAAGAATTGATCGATGAGTTGAATTTAAAAAGCGGTAAAATTATTTCCTGCGGTCCCCCCGACAAAGAATTTGGTATTGTTGATTTTGAAATTAAAGGCAGCGAGACTGTAAAAAATG
Source organism: Puia sp. (assembly GCA_035501475.1). GTDB lineage: Bacteria > Bacteroidota > Bacteroidia > Chitinophagales > Chitinophagaceae > Puia. The sequence continues at coordinate 10,379 of DATJWE010000008.1, forward strand.
ATTTCAATACTGCTATAGAATTATTGCATTCATTTGAGTACGATGAAGCAGAGAAGGCTTTTGCAAAAATTATCGATGAGGCTCCGGAATGCGCAATGGCATATTGGGGTGTTGCCATGTGCAACTTTCATCCTTTGTGGGAACCGCCGACAGAAGTCAATCTTTCGAAAGGCTTTAAAGCCATTGAGATTGCAAGATCAATCAGGAAAAAATCAGAACGCGAATCAGGATATATCAATGCCGTCGCTGCCTATTATCAGGATTGGGCGAAAACGGATCCCCATACGCGAACCCTCAATTTTGAAAATGCAATGGAATTATTGCACAAAAAATACCCTGACGACAAAGAAGCAGCCATTTTCTATGCACTCTCATTAGATGCATCGGCTGATCCTACGGACAAGACTTATTCAAATCAAAAAAAAGCCGGAGATATCTTAAACGCATTGTATGCAATTGAACCGAATCATCCGGGCATCATTCATTACATTATTCACACCTATGATTACCCGGGGATTGCAAACTTGGGGTTAGATGCGGCGAAAAGGTATGCAACTGTGGCCCCCTCTTCCGCACATGCGTTGCATATGCCCTCTCATATTTTTACAAGACTGGGGCTCTGGGATGATTGCATCAGCTCGAATATGAAATCTGTTGCAGCGGCTAAATGCTATGCTGAGTCTGCTGGCATCAAAGGTCATTGGGATGAAGAATTACATGGCCTGGATTACCTGGTTTATGCATATCTGCAAAAGGGAGATAATGTTGCTGCAAAAAAAGAGCTTGAATATATCCAAACCATTAATGAGGTTTATCCTGTCAATTTTAAAGATGC
>DATJWE010000009.1:0-4412 GCA_035501475.1 Puia sp.
CATATGAATAAAGGGAAAGTGCTTATTATCAGAAAAGGACAGGAGAAAGAATTTAAGAAAGAACCTGTGAAAGGATTTTCCTACAAACGCATTCTTACCAAATCCATTGCTTCACAAACAACCGATGTGGTTTTGCTTGAATTAAAAAAAGGAGCGGGCAGAAAACAAATGATACAAACCGATGCTTTTGAATGCAAATACATATTAAAAGGAAAAATTGAATATGAGGTGCAGAAGGATAAATTTATTTTAAATGCAGGCGATACCATTTTTTTTGACGGGCGAACGAAACATCGATTAAGAAATATCGGTCCCGGCGCTGCCATCATCTTCGTCATTTATCTTTTTTAATGAGTTGATATTCTCCTCCCGATTGGCTTTCAATTTATATTAAGGTTTCTGTTGTTATAAGATTTCAGGCCCAAAATTCAATTTTATAAATACTTAACATTGGTTTAGTATTTATTAACATTTCATAATATTTAATTAAAGTTGGCCTAACCTTCGATTCATATTGCTGCGATAGTTTCGAATCTCTTTTACTGCTTTAATCAAACCAAAATCGCTTTCTTATGAGTAAGAAGATCATGCAGGCCCTCGCCACGTTGGCGCTTTTCTTTTCGCCTTATTTTCTCTTGGCACAGAAAATTATCAGCGGCCGCGTTATGTCTCTGACCGACAAAACACCTGTCGCAGGCGCAACTGTCCTGGTAAAAGGAACCAAGACTGGAACATCTACCGGACTGGACGGCACATTCAACATTAAAGCCCAGGAGGGTAATACTTTAGTCATCACCGGTGTCGGGTTAAAGACCCAGGAGGTTTCCGTGGGAAATGAACCTATTCTCACAATCAATGTGGTTACCGATTCAAAAAACCTGAATGAAGTCGTTGTAACGGCAACGGGTATACGAAAAGAATCCAAGCGGCTGGGATACTCCGTACAGACAATCGATGCTTCAAAATTCACCATGGCCCGGGAACCTGATCCCATCAATTCATTAAAAGGAAATGTGGCCGGATTAGAGATCAATATCAACCAGGAAATCGGTCATTCACCGGATGTCATAATGCGGGGAGAAAGTGGCCAGGATGACCGCCCTATGTTTGTCGTGGATGGCGTTCCTATCAGTTCGGATACGTATAATCTGAATCCTGATGATATTGAATCCTACACAGTCCTCAAAGGCCCCATGGCAGCTGCGCTCTATGGTTTCCAGGGGAAAAACGGAGCTATTATTATTTCTACAAAAAAAGGGACAAAAGATAAAAGAGGATTTTCAGTGGATTTTAATTCCAGCACACAGTTCAATAAAGGTTTTATTACTTTGCCGAAATACCAGGACTCGTTTGGTCCTGGCGACAATGGCAAATATGCATTCGGAGGCGGCGGATCCAGTCCTGCTTCTTATTTTGGTAATGGTGCTGTGGGTGTAGGCATCAACGATTATGATTATGACGTATGGGGGCCACAATTCAGAGGCCAGCTCTTACCCCAGTATGATGGTGCGTATGACCCTACTCAAAACTATACAACTACTTTTGCTGACGGAAGCCAATATACCGGTCACGTGGCTCCTACACCTTTCATAGCACGTGGCAAGGATAATCTGAAAAAATTTATACAAACCGGACTTCTTTCGTCCAACAGTATTTCACTGTCGTCTTCCACGGAAAAAACAGATACCAGAATTTCAATTGGAAATATTTATCAGACAGGAATAGTTCCAAACACTGAATTGAACAATTTTAATTTTGCCGGGAGTGTAGTACAAAGACTCACTCACAATCTGAGTTTGACGGCCTATATCAACTACAGCAGGCAATCAACTCCGAATGTACCCGACGTAAACTACGGACCGAACAGTATTATTTATAATATTATTATTTGGGGCGGCGCTGATTGGGCTATGAATTCAATGAGAAATTATTGGCAACCTGGTAAAGTAGGGCTGCAACAATTATACGAAGAATACTACAGGTACAACAATCCCTATTTTATGTCCTACGAATGGCTGCGGGGTCACTACCAGAATAATGAGTATGGCTATTTATCACTGAACTATAAACTGAATGATAATATTGACTTTCAGTTGAGGCCGAGTATAACCGCTTATGATATGTTCAACTCTGAAAAAATGCCTTATTCTGCGGGCGTGTACGGAAGACCACTACGCCAGGGAGATTATAGAGAAGACAGAAGATCATTATTTGAATCAAATACTGAATTCCAGGCACGGTTCCATAAAAATGCTATATTCGGATTCCTGGATATACAGGCAATGGTTGGCGGAAATTACCGGAACTTCAAATTCAATTCAAATTTTGCATCGACAAATTATCTGAATACGCCGGGCATCTATGCCTTGACAAACTCACTTTTTCCTCAACCACCAACCAGTTATAATGCATCTATGCTGATGTTGAGCGGTTATTATTCAGTTGACCTTGGATATAAATCCTTCGTCACAGCAAGTGTGACCGGCCGTGTGGATGAATCTTCAAGTTTACCCTCCAATACCAATAGCTATTACTATCCTTCATTTAACCTCGCCACAGTTGTTTCAGATTATCTGAACCTGCCGAGCTTCATTTCTTTTCTGAAACTGAGAGGATCTTATGCTGAAAGTAAAAGCGGGGGAACCCACGCTCTTTTCGCTCCGAATGTAGGCCCCACGCCGGCTAGCCAGTATGGATATACCTGGTATTCGCCCTATGGCGGACCGAGTTACCAATTCTCCCAGACCTATACGTTGGCTCCCACCTACAATAGCCAGAGCAGTGCAAGGTATAGCGATCAAACTGTAAGTACAAATGTTGAAACAGCGGACAGGCAGGCAACTGAATTTGGAATCGATATCCGTTTCCTGAAAAATAAGATAGGTTTGGACGTAACACGCTATCACTATAAAAATACAGGCATAATATACCAGGGCACTTCATCTGCATCCGGGTATTCTTCAGACCTTACTAACGGCGATGTATATACTAATGATGGATGGGAAGCCGTGTTGACGGGTCATCCCTTCGCAAATCCGAACGGATTCAGTTGGGATATCGCGCTGAATTATGCCACGTATATCAGAAAATGGGTGAAATTCTCTTCCGCTCCGGATAATTGGGAGTACAGTGGAAAGAGGATCGACCTGGTTTATGGTAACGGATTCGTCAGGACACCTGACGGCAAGATGGTCATCGATCCGGGATCAGGAGTTTATTTGCGATATTCTGATTTAGGATCTGCTGCCCAAAGAATATATGGACATAGTGATCCCGACTGGCAATGGGGTTTAGTAAACACGGTGAGCTATAAAAGTTTTTCATTGCGGTTCCAGTTTGATGGCATTGTGGGTGGCGTGATTGAAGATTATGTGAGAGTGAAAACACTGCAGGGTGGTCGCCATATTGAAGCTGCCGAAGGTGCGCTGGGAGTTGCTAGACCTTCTGACGAAGCTAATGTTGCAGCATACACCGGAGACGGCGTAAACCTGACTGGCGCTCCGATACAATTGGATCCGATAAACGGACAAATCACCAATTATAAAGACCTCACAGAAAGCAAGAACTCTACGAAAAGCCTGGTTCAGCCATTTGTATATAATGCTGCTTCTATTCCTGATTTAAACATGATCAGCAAAACCTATGTCAAATTAAGAGAGGTAGTATTGACTTATACGCTGCCGGCGAATATAATTAACAAGCAATCTTTTATCCGAAAAGCAAGTGTTTCACTGGTGGGTAGAAACCTGTTGTACTTCTTCCCCAGTCGTTACAAAGACCTCGATGTTGATCAATATACACAGAATAGCGGCTCAGGTTTGCAAACCCCGACTACGCGTAGTTATGGTTTTAACTTAACCCTATCCTTCTAATCCAAAAAGCATCAAAAAATGAAACAGATAAAATATATTTATTACATCCTGATAGGCGCTTTGATTATGAGCTCCTGCACAAAAAAAATTCAGGAATTACAAGCTGATCCAAACAATCCTACCACTGTTCCACCCTTTTTGATCCTGGGAACCGTACTGACTGATATGTCGGGTACCGGAACAGCAGGTAATCTTGGTGGCGTCAATTCCTGGGATTATGTCCCTCAATGGAATCAATATCATTGTCAGAATTATAATTATTACGGAAATAATATTTACTCATGGGCCAGCGGTTCATTCGACCCCTACCTGGTATTAAAAAATGTGGTGCAAATGGAAAAAGAAGTTACGAAAAGAGGAGGGGCTGCAATAAATCCTTATGAAGCAATTGGAAGGTTTATCAGAGCATATTATTATTATAATCTTACTTCGATGTTCGGGGATGTTCCCCAGGCAGATGCGTTGGAGGCTCCTGCTAATTCAAATCCGTCATATACTCCGCAAGAGCAGGTATTTCTCTATGTGTTGAATCAGTTGGAT
>DATJWE010000010.1:0-3569 GCA_035501475.1 Puia sp.
GCAATTTTCGCAGGAGTAGCAACGATGAGAACAGCTGGGACAATAACAGTATCACCACGTACGTGCTTCTGAAACCTAATGCCAGCCTTGTTTCTGTGCAAATCAAACTGAAAGCGTTAAAGCAGAAATACAATGATGACGCTAAAAAGAATGACTGGCAATTATTCCTTTATCCCATCACCCGCTGGCGGCTCTACTCCGATTTTCAAAATGGATACGAAACAGGCAGAGGCCGGATTACTTTTGTAAAATTGTTCGGCACGATCGCCGCATTCATTTTACTGATCGCATGCATCAATTTTATGAACCTGAGTACCGCCAGAAGCGAGAGTCGGGCAAAAGAAGTAGGCATTCGTAAGGTAGTCGGGGCACAAAAAGCTTCCCTCATTAGTCAGTTCATTGGCGAATCTATTTTGCTGGCATTCATCGCCGGCATCATTGCCATCATTATTGTGCAGAATAGTCTTCCTTCATTCAACCGGCTTACTGACAAGAATCTATTCATTCCTTATTTCAGTCCATATTTCAGGCTTTGTGCAAGTGGTTTTGTTGTATTTACGGGATTGTTAGCAGGAAGCTATCCTGCTTTCTTTCTTTCATCTTTTCAGCCTGTAAAAGTGTTAAAGGGCACATTCAAAAAAATAAATGCATTGATTACACCAAGAAAAGTGCTGGTGGTACTTCAATTCACTTTTGCCATCGTGCTTATCATCTGTACCATCATAATAAAGCAGCAAATTGAATATGCCCAGGACAGGCAGGTGGGTTACAATAAAAATAATTTAATCTATAGTTATTTTTCAGATGATATCCGAAAAAATTATTTGTTGTTGAAAAATGATCTGTTGAGATCTGGCGTAGCCACTTCCATCACCGCAACAAGTGCGCCACTTACTGTAGACTGGGATAACAGCTGGAGCCCGGAATGGGATGGCAAAGACCCGGAAGATAAAACCGGGTTCAGCTTATTTACAGAAGATGGAGGCCTTGGTAGAACTGCAGGTTTAACATTTGTAGAAGGACGTGATATTGATGCTGAAAAGTATCCCAGCGATTCACTAGGAATCATTTTAAATGAGTCCGCATTAAAAGTAATAAAGTTTAAAAATCCAATTGGCCAAATTATAAAATCCAACAACCGGCAATGGCATATTGTTGGCGTAATTAAAGACTTCATTCTTACATCGCCCTATGAACCCATAAAGCCGATGCTGATATTTGGGCCCAAAAGTTGGTTCAATGTAGTGCAGATAAAGCTGAATGATAAGAATAATATTGAACAAAATTTAAAAGCTACCGCGTCCATTTTTAAGAAGTATGATCCGATTTACCTGTTCAAAAACAATTTCGTGGACCAGGAATACGCCGCAAAATTTGAAGATGAAGAAAGAATAGGGACTTTAGCAAGTTTATTTGCAGGCCTTACAGTTTTTATTTCATGTCTTGGATTATTCGGGCTCGCAACCTATATGGCAGTAACAAGAATAAAAGAAATAGGCGTAAGAAAAGTGTTGGGCGCAAGCGTACCCAATATCACTGCATTGTTATTAAAAGATTTTGTGAAGCTGGTGTTCATCTCCATCGTCATCGCATCGCCGATTGCATGGTTTGCTATGCACAAATGGCTTGAAAGTTATAGTTACAGAATTAATATAAGCGTGTTTGCCTTCATTGCATCAGGATTATTGGCAATATTGATTGCCCTGATAACGGTAAGCTTCCAATCAATCAAAGCAGCCATAGCAAACCCGGTGAAAAGTTTGAGAACGGAATGAATTTCAGCACGGCATTTAAATGCCATGCTGAAAAAATCAGCCAACGGCCATTGATCAACGAAAATATAAATCGCATATATTATGTTTAAAAATTATTTCAAAACTGCATGGCGCAATATAACCAAGACAGTTGGTTACAGTTTCCTGAATATTGCAGGTCTTTCTATAGGAATGGCCGTGGCATTGTTGATAGGTCTTTGGGTATATTATCAATATTCGTTCGATAAATTTTTGCCCGACTATCAGTCAGTGTATCGTGTTCAGCGCAATTTTAACAGCAATGGAGATACGCTTACTTTTCAAACAACATCATTAAAGCTTGCGGACGCATTGCGCACACAAATTCCGGAGATAGAATGCCTGGCTGAAAGCGACTGGACCGGTAATCACGGGTTGATTGTGGGCGATAAAAAATTATATGTGAATGGTGCCATTTCGGGCACAGATATTTTTAGAATTTTCCAATATCCATTTATAAAAGGCAAAGCTGACGCAGCATTTAAAGACTCTTATTCCATCGTACTCACGGAGTCATTGGCAAAATCCCTTTTTGGCAATAAAGATGCTATGAACCATATGGTCCGCTTTGACAATGCACATGATCTCAAAGTAACCGGTATCATTAATGATGTACCCGCCAATGCAAGTTTCAGTTTTAATTACGTTGTTCCAAGTTCCTATGTATATGCTATTAATCCGCAAGCAAAGACGGATGGCTTAGGCAGCTACGGCAATAACAATCTTCAAATATTTGTTAAGCTCAAACCGGGAATTGCCTATGAACAGGTTGCACCCAAAATCAGGGAAATAGAACATACAGAAAAAGGGAACATCAATGCGATGGACTCGTATGTTACGCTTCAACCTCTTGAACGCTGGCATTTGTATTCAAATTACGTGAATGGCAAAGACACTGAAGGTTTTCTGAACTATGTAAAGATGTTTTCTATTATTGGCTCGCTGGTATTAATCATCGCCTGCATCAATTTCATCAATCTTACAACGGCCCGCTCAGAAAAAAGAGCGAAGGAAGTAGGGGTGAGAAAAGCCATTGGTTCGCAGAGGAAGGATCTTGTCATACAATTTTTATTGGAAGCATTTTTGCTTACAGCCATTGCTTTTGTATTAGCAGTTTTTCTGACCTATTTGTCTTTACCAGCATTCAGCACTCTAACACAAAGCCACATTATTATTCCATTCGGCAATATTTATTTCTGGTTACTAATGATCGGCTGTCTAATACTTACAGCGCTATTAGCAGGTAGCAGACCGGCGTTCTATCTTTCATCATTCCATCCTGTAAAGGTTTTGAAAGGAACTATACAGGCAGGTAAATCTTCCCTATCAAGAAAAGTATTGGTAGTTGTACAATTCAGTTGCTCCATTTCCTTAATCATAAGCACAATTATTATTTATCAGCAAATACAATTTGCCAAAAACAGGCCCTCTGGCTATAGCCTGAGCAGACTCATGCAAACCAGTATGAACGAAGATCTGAGCAAAAATTTTACAGCATTAAAGAATGAAATAATAAATAAGGGCATCGCTTCCTCGGTTACCACAGCAATGAGCCCTGCAACAGATATCTGGTGGCATACGGATATTCAACAATGGGCCGGTAAGCAGGCCGGCGAAACAGTAGAGATGGGATGCATGTTTGTAAGCGATGATTATTTTAAAACAATGGGCATGAATTTTAAGCAAGGCAGAGGCTTCAATAATAGTTACGATTCAACCAGTGTAGTATTTAATGAGGCTGCCATTAAACGACTGAGGCTAAAAAACCCTCTTGGT
>DATJWE010000011.1:0-31000 GCA_035501475.1 Puia sp.
GATCATATCAATGATATCGGCCTTATTGACTTTATTGACTCCCACCAATGCCAAACTATCATCCTTGATATAGTAAATGCTTTCGGCACTTCCTTTGGCTCGCAAGAAATCAATTTCCCCATTTTTAAAATAACCATTCAATGTCCTTCCCTTGACCTGGTTGTACATGTTCTCTCCCGATTTACCTACCACCAGTCCATTTTCAAAAACATATAGCCTGTCAGGTTTTTTATTTTTAGTATAAAGGAACATGGTGTCACCTGTAATCTGGTATCCGCTGGCCCAGGCAATTGGGTTGGTGTACAAACGAAAGACAGAATCCACTCCTGAATAATAAAGGCTGTCAGCCACTGCCTGGAGAGAATCTGAAAAAATCCGGACATGGTGAAAACCCCGAAGGAAACGGTGACTACTGTCGTTGGAATTTCGAGTATTCAATGTCGTTAGCCCGGTCGTGGTATCTACTTTGTCAAATAGCGAATCGGCAAGCTTTCCTGAAAATAAGGTGTCGGCCTGTACATAGATGGAATCCTCATCCTGTTTCAGTATCATCAGGGGTTTTTCGGTCGCCAGGAGGGAGTTGGTTTTTTTGTCCGAGATCATCAGGTTAGCGATGACAGAAACACCCTGGGTGGTGTCCCGGAATACGGCATTGCCCGTAGCCACGCTTTTGCCCGTGCTGTCGTCGAACTGGATATTATCCCCGGTAATAAACTGGGACCCGTCGTTGATCATTGGTCTTTTTCCGAATTGGGCCCGATGATTGTGCAGGTCATAGAATCCTTCTTTTGTGCGAATGGTTCTGCCGCTGCTGTCGCGTATATATGTATCCGTTATAAAAGTGGCGATTTGCGATTCTGTATTGTAGAGCAAAGAATCAGCGACCAGGTCGTAAGCAGGGTCCTTAAGTACCACATCTCTTTTGAAATAAACGTCCTTGGTTTCCGCATAATAGGTACCATCTTTACTGGTGACTACCGTAGACCCGTCAACGACTTTTCCGCCACTGGTATAATTCCCGATTCGCTGGTTCAGGTCGTACTGCAGGTCTTCGGTTGTCAGCGTGCCTTTTCCGTCTGTGAGCATTACTTTTTTCTGGAAAATGATATATTTCTTATCCACGAAATATTTCATGTACTGGGAGTAAATATTGGTAGTGTCAGAATCATTAATATGCACATTGCGAAAAGCTTCGACAATATTTTCTTTTTGATTAATAGACACACTGTCGCCATAGAAGACTGTTTTTTCCTGCTGCAGTTTTACATGTCCAAAAAGAGATTGAATGGTTGTAGCAGAGTCTTTTTTTGCTTCGCGCAATGTATCGGAATGCCAGATAAACACCGTGCGCAGGGTGTCGTCATTCTTTGATTTGAAATTCATTGCCACCTGCGAATAAGCCTGCCGGCTTGTTAACAGGCACAAAGCCACGCAAACCAGGGAAACAACCTGCTTCATTTTTATTTATTACCCGATTTTGATGTGGAGTCACTTAGTGGAGCGGTCAGGGGCCCGCTTTTGTCTTTCTTGCCGAACACAGAAACATTAACATATCTTTTCGGATGAACCCGCAGATCATCCAACAGGATATTCAGGCTCCGGGTAGTGCTTTCAAGGTTTTGGTACAATTTTTTATCATTCAGCAACAGGCCTAGTGAACCATTCGAGTTATTGATTTTATTGATCACTTCTTTTAAAGCGTTCATGGTAGATTGAACCGATTCAACAGTTTCCTGGATTTTTGCATTGGCCAGTCCATTGCTTGTTTTTTGCAGGTTATATAAGGTGGTATCGATGAGCCTGTTGTTTTTTGCCAGGTTAGCTGTGAAACTGTCGACATTATTCAGCGATTGTGCCAGGGCGCCATGTTCTGTGCTCAATAATTTTTCAAGCGAAGCTGATGTGGCGGTCAGGTGTTCAAAAATTGAAGTGAAATTATTTTTCATTTTAGGGTCAAACATTGAACCGACGACTTCGACCAAAGAATCCAGTGATTCTAATGTGCCGTTCAGTCTGGCTACAATCGGGTCAATATTTTTTTCTACCTGTGATACCAGGTTTAATTTATCCTGCGTCTCAATGGTATCGCCATTGCGAAGATATTCTGTTGCATCCCCTTTATTAATCACTAGTGAAGAAGAACTGATGAGTCCTGAATTAATTACTGCAATGGAATTTTTCGGGATACGGACATTTTTTTTCAGATTGATGGTGACCACAATTTCCTTGACATCTTCGTCTATTTCATTGATATCGGATACCGTTCCGATCTCGAGTCCATTAATTCTAACGGAATTGGATACCTCAATTCCTTCCACATTTCTGAAAACTGCATATATTTTTTTGGTGCGTACCAGGACGTCCTTCCCTTTCAGGAAATTGAATCCGAGGATCAGCAGGGTAATTGCTATCGCTGTGAGCGCACCGATTTTTGTTTCGTTAGAAATTTTCATTCAGGAATTGTTTAGTCACAACGGATACAAACCTACATTAAAACCCGGAAAATGGTAGCAGAATCATGTTTTCGGAGAAAAACTTTCTTTATACCTGCGCTTACCTGTATCCGGTGCCCGACCCGCCTCCGGCGCTGGTATTTTCCAGGGCATCCTTGTACCGTTTCAATGCATCAATGATATTCTGCACTACTTCGTCTTGTCCTTTATCGCTGTTGAGATATTCTTCTTCTTCTTTGTTGGTGAGAAAGCCGGTTTCGATCAGCACACTCGGCATGCCGGTGGCCTGTAATACCTGTATACCTTTGTCTCTTTGCAGTACACCATCGTTTTCGCGCCCGCTTTTTTGAAATTCCTCCTGCACTAACGAAGCGAATAAAAAACTGTTTGTAAAAAATTTTTTTTCATACAATTGTGCTCTCATCTTAGCCTCGGGTGAACTCATATCAAATATGGCATCCGCGCTGTCTGTAATGTCGTCTCCACCTTCTTCGGTATCCTTGATGGCTTCTCCTTTTGGTCCGCTTCTGTCGGCCTTCCAGATATAAGTTGCAGTGCCTGTTTTTGTATTGATTACCCAATAGGATTCATAAATCGGGGCATTAACCAGTTTTTTCTTTTTCTTTTTTCCTTTGCCGACATATTCCCATTTCTTTTTATAACCGATCACCCGTTTCGCATAGTAGCCTCCGGCAGGATGGCCATTGGAATTACAATGTATGCAGATAAAAAGATCTCCTTTCGATTTATTGGCGATGGCTGCGCGATTGCGAAGTCCTTCACCGATAGTTGTTCCACCACCTACCATTTCATCGGTCGTGCGGGTATAAACTATTTTGACATCAGAAAATTCTTTGCTTATGGCTTCACCCAGTTTGAGTGAAATATCCAGTGCTACATCTTTTTCTTTGGAAATAAGACCATGCGTGCCGGGATCAAAGCCACCATGACCCGGATCGATAATGATGGTGCGCAATTTGGGAGGCTTCTGGGTCTCGGGAAAATTGTTAAAAGATGAAATCGGGCAGGCAACAACAAACAAAATAACAAATACAAACGTTCCTCTCAGCATACTTTTTTTCTTTTTAACAATAGGACAGTAATGTTCACAGAAATCTTACAGGCGTAAACCCTATTTTTGTATCAATAGATTGTATGAATAACGCACGCAAAATTAACTTAAAATACGTTCCCGCGTCGATTTTTACTGCGTTATTCTTTGTTATAACGCTTGGGAACCCCGCTCATTATTCAATTCGCCCAATCTTTTGCAAAATCTTAACTGCATCTTGTGATACAGTAAAACCGAATAGTCAGGCATCAAGAGATACCTCGATAAAGGATACTGTCATAAAAGACGGTTTACTTAAAGATACATCGGCGAAAGATACTGCAGGTGAGAGAAAAGATACTCTGTCTTATAAGATTTCAAAAGATTCATTGGAGGCCCCGATTTCTTACAGCGCAGCAGATTCTGTTGTGCTTGATATACCGACGAAAAATATTACCCTGTATAATAAAGCAAATGCAAAATATAAGGACCTGACACTTGATGCATACAAAATTCAATTGGATCAGCCTTCACAGATTGTCATTGCCACCTATACAATGGATACTGCAAACCAGATGGTCGGCAAGCCCAAAATGGTGCAGGGGGAAAGCACGATGGAATCGGATTCCATTGTTTATAATCTGAAAAATCAGAAAGGGATTACCAGAAATACATGGACAAAAAGCGGTGAGATGTATGTGATGGGGGAGAAGATGAAGAAAATTTCTCCGACGGAATTTTATGCCTGGAGGGGGCGTTTTACAACCTGTAATCTCGATACGCCTCATTTTGCTTTTCGTGCAAAGAAACTAATACTGATCAATAAAAAAATGGCCATAACCGGTCCCATACATCCTGAATTTGAGGGAGTGCCGGTGCCGATCTATCTTCCATTTGGGTTTTTCCCAATTTCAGAAGGACGGCATTCGGGGATTTTGCCTCCTGCATTTAATGCGAGTCCGCAATTTGGATTAGGAATCGAAGGACTTGGATACTACAAAGTATTCAGCGATAATTTCGATGCCATTTTCCGTGCGAATTTGTATTCATATGGAGGATGGAATCTCTATCTCACGCCGGAATACAAGGTGCGTTACCGTTATAGCGGCCGAATGAATTTAGCGTATCAACTGACGAGAACGCTTGACAATACAGGGAAACAAACATATGATGATGTTAAAACCTATAGTGTAAACTGGTCGCATACAGTCGACAGCAAAGCAAGACCGGGCACTAATTTTGGAGCGAACGTGAATTTTATGTCGACCAAGTACAATCAAAATGTTTACAATAATCCAACCATCAATTTCACCAACCAGATAAGTTCTTCCATTACCTATTCAAAAACCTGGAATGGAAAACTAAACCTGACGGTTAGTGGAAACCACAGCCAGAATAATGAGACTAAATTAATTTCAATCAACTTGCCCAATATCGGATTTACTGCCACTACCATTTATCCATTCCAGAAGAAAGAATTTATAGGAACTCCCAAATGGTATGAAAAGCTGGGTATTGGATTGACCTCATCCATTAGCAGCGGGACCAGTTTCTATGATTCACTCTTCAGCTTTAAAAACCTGATTGATACTTTTCAGTGGGGCGCATCGCACAGCATTCCTATTACGCTTGCCCTGCCTCAGCTTGGCCCCCTGCAAATTGCGCCGGGTATGAGCCTGCAGGAAAAATGGTTTTCCAAAAAATATCTTTACAAGTGGGATCCGACAACCAATATGGTCGACGTCTCTCAACAAAAAGGATTTTATGTTGCCAACAATGTTTCTTTCTCGCTTAATTTCAGCACGGCAATTTTTGGAACATTTACAAACTTCGGTAAATCAAGTTCTGTGCTGGGAATCCGTCACGTGATGCGACCCACTATCGGTCTCAACTATACGCCGGATCTCAATTCGAAGTACTATATGAACGTGCAGGTGGATACCTTTGGCCATTATCAAAACTTTTCCAATTTTACCGGCGGCTTTTCACCGGGAACATTTGGCGGATTATCGTTCGGACTGGATAATAACCTCGAAATGAAAGTCAGAAATAAAGGCGACACCAGCGCGGGCGCCTTCAAAAAAGTAAAACTGATTGATGGTTTTGGATTTACCGGCAGTTATAACTACCTGGCAGATTCATTTAAATTATCTCCGATCAGTTTCTATATCCGGAGTACGCTTTTTCAAAATATCAATATTACAGGAGGAGCAACACTTGATCCCTATATAACCGACTCTTTTGGGTACAGAAGAAATATATATGCGTGGGATGCACCGGGTAAGAAATTTTCAATCGGACGCTTGACAAGCGCCAATCTCGCTATATCGACCAGTTTCAAAAGCAAACCGAAAGATGAGAAAAAAGCAGAGGCAGAGAAGCAGGCTGCGTCGGACCAGTTACCGATGACAGTAGATGAACAGGAGGCTCAACTGGATTATATCAAAGCCCATCCGGCAGAATTCGCTGATTTCAACGTCAACTGGGAACTTAATCTCTCCTATTCATTGAACTTTAGCAATGTGTTTGAGATAAGACAAGGATTCAGCGGGTACAAAACGACGGTTACTTCGTCCATCATTTTCAATGGTAATTTTAACCTGACAGAGAAATGGAAATTAGGAGCGAATGGCTATTTTGATGTCATTAATTTAAAATTGAATTCGCTGACTGGCTATTTGTCCCGGGATATGCATTGCTGGCAGCTATCCATCAACGTTACTCCTGTCGGACCCTGGCGTTCTTTCAGTATTACACTCAATCCCAAGGCCGCAATTCTGCGCGATCTGCGCATCAACAGGGCCAGGTCATTCCAGGACTAAAAAAATTGTTGAACAGGATTTCCCGGACCTTATTTCTTCTGAATCTATTGATTCATTTCTTCCGCGACATAATAATCTTTCATGATATCAAATATTTTTTGTTTCAGGCTCGCAGTGGTATCCTTGTCGCTCACAGCAACTGGTTCAAGGAAATGCATAGCGAGCCGATGAGGCCAGAGAAAAAAACTTTTTGTTGCGGGATTCGCTTTTCGGCTATTGAAAATAATGGCGGGGATAATGGCTTTCTTTGTATCGATTGCCAGGCGGAAAGCCCCGTCATGAAAGGATTTCAGGGGTTGATCAGTCAGGTTGCGCGTGCCTTCGGGGTAAATGCACATATGCAAACCCATAGCCAGTACTTCTTTCATTTTTGAAAAACTTTCACGTCTGCTGGCTTCACTTTTTCTGTCAACCAGCACGCTTCCCGCCTTGTAGACCAGACCGAAAAGAGGTATCCTCGACATTTCTATTTTAGCGATTGTTTTATTGCCTCCGGGAATGCCTGGTGAAGAAACCGGGACATCGATCAGTGCGTTGTGATTGCAAACCACAATATAAGTTTCTCCTTTTTTGAAATGTTCTTTGCCCTTTATTCTTAACGGGCAGCCAACAAGTGTCAGAAAAGTATTCATCCAGATTCTTCCATAAATAATGAAACGCTGCGTTTGCCTGGGTTCGGCGAGCGGATAGCAGAATAGTAAAAAAGGGATAAGAAAAATGAGCATGGTTGAAGCAAAAACCAGCACGCCCCATAACGCCCATATATGGCCGAATATTGATTTCAGAATCCCGAATTTCTCCTCAGTTCTTTTGGGTGCATCTTTCATGTGTATCTCCGGTTTTTTCAGTAATTTGATTTTACAACATCCAGTCTATCGGATCGATGCCATTACTGACCAGGTAGGCATTGGTTTTTGAAAAATGGCGACAGCCAAAAAAGCCCTTGTCTGCCGAAAAAGGCGAGGGGTGTGCTGCTTTGAGCAGGAGATGCCTGGTTTCATCAATCAGCACCTGCTTTTCCTGTGCAAATTTTCCCCATAATAAAAACACAATATTTTTTTTCTGTTCTGATACTTTTCGGATAACCGTATCCGTGAATTCGGTCCAGCCGATTTTTGAATGACTCATCGGATCGTTGGCTCTGACAGTCAGTGAGGCGTTTAACAGGAGCACGCCCTGCTGCGCCCAGCGTGTCAAATTGCCGCTCCGTGGCGTAGGCATTCCAATATCTGTTTGAAGCTCCCTGAAAATATTGATCAATGAGGGAGGTGGTGGAATTCCATCCGGAACCGAAAAGCTGAGCCCATGTGCCTGCCCCGGGCCGTGATAGGGATCCTGGCCAAGAAGCACAACCTTCGTTTTATCAAATGGCGTCGTATTAAATGCGTTGAAGATAAGTCCGCCGGGAGGATAGATGGTTTTGCCAGATAATTTTTCGGTCTTCAGGAAAGTCACGATCTGTAAAAAATAGGGCTTGGAAAATTCCTGTATGAGGACTTCTTTCCAGCTCGCTTCTATTTTTACATCCATTGATTTTGCTTGAATAGTGCAGACTGGAAGCAAAATAAAAGCAAAATAAGCAATAGACAATGGGCAATTGGCAATGAATAACCTGCGAACAGAATATTTGCAAGCTTCTAATATTAAAAAATTAACCACATAGACACATAGAAACATAGAATCACATAGGGTTCTATGTGTACCTATGACCCTATTGCGCCTATGTGGTAAAAAATTCGAATGAACGATTAAACTTCTTCCTTCACAGCAACCTTATTGTATTCATCAATCAGCTTGCGCTGAATTTCGAATGGCACGGGGACGTATTCATAAAATTCCATCCTGAATTTGGCACGCCCCTGCGTGATTGAACGAAGCGAGGAAGAATAATCACTCATTTCCGCCAGTGGAACCCGGGCAATTATTTTCGTGAAATGACCTTCTGTGTCGATTCCTTCCATGATGGCTCTGCGCGTTTGCAGGTCGCCGATGATATTGCCAGACAATTCATCGGGACATAAAACCGTAACAGTAAATACAGGTTCCAATATCTGCGGATCGGCCTGCTGGAAAGCCTGCTTAAAGGCCATGAGTCCGGCTATCTTGAAAGAAATATCATTGGAGTCGACGGGGTGCATTTTACCATCGTACACGCTCACTCTCACGTCGCGTACATACGATCCCGTTAGTGGACCCACCTGCATTTTTTCCATTACTCCTTTCAGGATAGAAGGCAGGAAGCGCAGATCAATCGCGCCGCCTACAATACAATTCAGGAATACGAGTTTACCTCCCCAGTCCAGTTTGTATTCATCACGCCCGCGAACGGAAAAACCTTTCGGATCGGGCATACCTTCCTTCCAGGGCTCAACCTGCATATAGACTTCCCCGAACTGTCCAGCACCGCCAGACTGTTTTTTGTGACGATAATTTGATTGGATCGATTTTCGGATGGTTTCGCGATAGGGAATCCTGGGCTTATTGAATTTTACGACCAGGTTTTTGGAAATATGTTCCAGTTTCCATTTGATCACGGCCAAATGCAATTCGCCCTGACAATGGATGATGGTCTGCTTGAGTTCCTGTGATACTTCAACGATTACTGTCGGATCTTCTTCCTGCACCTGGTGCAGTGCAATGGATAATTTTTCTTCGTCTCCTTTTTGTGCCGGCTCAATCGCAATGCTCATCAACGGAGAAGGGAATTCGATAGGAGGTAATTCATAATTCTTTCCCCTTACATGCAAAGTATTATTGACATGGGTGTGTTTGAGCTTGATCGTTGCGCCGATATCACCGGCCGTGAGTTCGTTGACGGATGTTCTTTTCGCTCCTTCCACCACAAACAACTGGTTTAGTTTTTCATTCACTCCATTCGATTCGTTGATCAGTTCCATTCCCGACCTGATCGTTCCGGAATACACTTTGAAGAGCGACATATCCCCGATATGGGCTTCTGAAATGGTTTTGTAGATAAAGATGCAGGGCACTCCATTGGCATCGCACGGGAGGAGTTCACCTGATTTTGTTTTTTGCGGGGGCATTTCATTCGCACTGGGACAAACATTATCAATAAATCCCATCAGTCTTCCGCTTCCCATATTTCTTTTTGCGCATATACAAAACAGTGGGAAGAGGTCGTGATTGATCATGGCTTTCTTCAATCCGATCTTCATTTCATCCTCATCCAGTTCTCCCTTATCAAAATATTTTTCCATCAGGCCCTCGTCATTTTCTGCGATGGCTTCAATCAGCTCTTTGTGCAGCTGGTCGGCTTTTTCTTTTTCTTCTGCGGGAATGGGAAGTTTTTGGGGTTTGCCTCCTTCGTCAGGAAACTGGTACATGGTCATGCGAAGCACATCAATGATCGTATTGAATCCCAGTCCGGCGTTGAGCGGGTATTGTACCACGACGACATTGCGTCCGAAATGGTCCTTGGCCTGCCTGACTGTTTTATCGAAATCGGCCTTGTCCTGGTCCAGTTTGTTTACGGCGAAGATCATCGGGGTCTTGAATTTTTCGGTGTATTCCCAAATGATATCCGTTCCCACTTCAACCCCGAAACTGGCATTCAGCAACATGACGCCCGTGTCAGCCACACGCAGCGCCGACACCACCTCCCCCACGAAATCGTCATAACCAGGGGTGTCCAGGATATTTATTTTATATCCCCGCCATTGGGTATGGAGGAGTTTGGAGAAAATGGAGTTTCCTCTTTCCTGTTCCAGTTCATAAAAATCACTTACGGTGTTACGCTCTTCGATGCTTCCCCGGCGGGTAGTCAGACCTGCTTCGAAGAGCATGCATTCAGCCAGGGTGGTCTTCCCCGATCCTGCATGTCCGAGCAGGACAATGTTTTTTACATGTGATGTATCATAATTAGTCATGGCAGCAAATTTTTATTAAGTTAAGGAAATGGGATTGGAAAAGGAAATGATTTTCGACGAATAGACGGCAGTTCTTCGCTAAATACTGTTTTGCCTATTGCCTATTGCTCATTGCCCGTTTGACCTCAGGCGCAACCCTGGTGCCTAACAGCTCAATGGCATGCATGACCTGTGCATGGGGAAGGGTTCCTACGCTGATATGCAGCAGGTAACGGGTAAGGCCGAACATTTCGGATTCGTAAAGGATTTTATCGGTTACTTCTGCAGGGCTTCCTACCAGCAGCGATGCTTTGGGGGAACGCATGGCTTCAAACTGTTCGCGGCTCATGGGCGGCCACCCGCGTTCTCTTCCCAGTTGCGTCATCACGTACTGGTAAGAAGGGAAAAACTCTTTTGCCGCCTGCGCTGAATCTTCGGCTATATATCCATGTGAGTGAACGCTCAGTTGGAGTTTTTTTTCATCGTGCCCGGCTTTTTTATATTCCCTCCAGTACAGGTCTGTGAGGGGTTTAAAATGATCCGGGCTTCCACCGATAATGGCCAGGGCCATGGGCAGTCCGTAAGATGCCGCGCGAACCACAGACTCAGGTGTGCCGCCAACGGCCACCCATATCGGCAATTCTCTCTGGTAAGGTCTTGGATAAACGCCAAGGTTATCAATAGGAGGGCGGTGTTTGCCCTTCCAGACCACTTTTTCGGTTTTATTGAGCTCAATGAGCAGCGCCAGTTTTTCTTCAAACAATTCATCATAATCATCGAGATCATATCCGAACAGGGGAAAAGATTCAATGAAAGAACCGCGTCCGGCCATAATTTCTGCCCTTCCTCCAGATAATAAATCAATGGTTGCAAAGCTCTGGAAAACGCGAACCGGGTCGTCTGAACTGAGTACGGATACTGCACTTGAGAGCCTGATATTTTTGGTCACAACTGCTGCAGCGCCGAGGATCACAGCAGGAGCAGAGGCTACAAAATCGGGGCGATGATGTTCACCAATGGCAAACACATCAAGGCCGAGCTGATCGGCAAGTTGAATTTCTTCCATCAGATCTTTGATGCGTTGGGCAGGCGATACGGTTTGTTTTGTTGTGGGATCCGGGGTTCTTTCTACAAAACTGCTGATTCCAATTTCCATTCGGTTAGTTTTTTCGTGGAAAAATTATTTTGGATTGATTTTGTTCAGGCAGGCAAACGAAGATGCATCAGGATTTATGTAATACAATCTGATGCGATCATGGTTTTAGGATAAATTTATTAAATTTGCGCGTTTTTTATCGGTCCGGTAGCTCAGTGAATAGAGCATCCCGACTGAAGTCGGGAAGGTCAATGGTTGAGCAGGAAATAAAACAACATGGTCCGGTAGCTCAGTGAATAGAGCAACTGCCTTCTAAGCAGTAGGTCATTGGTTTGAATCCAATCCGGATCACGAATAGATATCGAAGCGTATTGAAAACGAATCCGTTTCAATACGCTTTTTTATTTCGGTTGGCCTTTTAAAAAAATAGCCCCCATATGGGCGCGAATGTTCCCGCAGACATTCGCGAATTCAATTCTAAAAAATCTGCTGCCTGCGGGACGGCTCGCTCTGAAAGGTTCTGGAATACTTTGATCGGAGTTCTTTAGAGCGAACAGCTTTTTCTTTCAGGGCACGGGCAGTCAATCGGGCTTACGAAAACTAATTCCAAATAAAATGTAAATGCCCGATTGACAAATCGTGCCGGGAAAACTTCATCGAATATCGCCGAGTCCCGTGATAATTGCGTGATAAAATAAATTCATATTGCGGAGACCCGGCAGGGACGAAAAGTTGCTTCTGCAAAGTCATCACAGAATCTTTTCCAACACGATATTACCCGGTTACATAATATTTCATAATTTTCCCCTGTAATCAGATATCCCTAATTCCAAACCAGAACTTATGCTAAAAAAAATCATTTTTCTATGCTTTATTATCTTCCTGCATAGTCAGGTTAAATCGCAGGTTCAGGCTGTTGAATCCAGAGTTGAAGTGCAAAAAACCCAACAACCCGCAGCAAAAATCAATATTCAGAGTAGTCCCGATGTGACCGAAGATGCAATAAAAGAATATATGGGAATGCGCGGGGTCAAGAGCTCGAGTTATAAGAATTATTTTGTTTTCAGGTCCTGCAAATTGGACAGCAGCAGCGAAGAGCTCAGCGATTTGTATTTCCGGGTTGAGAAGAAAAGCTCTGATGAAAAGGACGTCAGTATGGTAACTTTGCTGCCAACCAAAAAAGGCGAGGATATTCTTTCCCATTCCCCGTCAGATAATTCGAAAATTGAATCAGCCAAGTCTTTCCTCAATAATATGTACCCATTTATTGAAGCGAAATATCTCAATCTTCAGGTTGCAAACCAGGAAAAAGTTTTGCAAAAGGCCCAGAAAAAAGTGAGCAGCCTGCAAAGCGATTCATCAGACCTGGAAAAAAAGATCAGGGACATCAATGCAGACCTTGACCAAAACAAAAATGACCAGGCGAAAGAAAACATAGACATCCAAATCAAGTCCACTTCGGATTTTGACACCAGGCAAAAAGCGCAAAAGAAGATGAATAAACTGATCGATGAACAGGGTGATCTGCAAAAGAAATTAAGGAAAACCCAGGAAACCCTTGTGCAGACTAAAAAGGAATTGTTGACACAACAAAAAGAAGTCGATAAGGAACTCCAGATATTGAATGCAATAAAAAGCAAGCAAACTCATTGATCAAACCTCATCTTCAGACTGGTAACTCCTTTCCCATAAGGTTCCGCTATCCGCATTCCGGAACTAACATAAGATAGTGTTCAACGGACATTCGTTAACAATTTTATTATTTAAATTGCCCTGATGAAACCAATCAAAATACTTGCACCCGCATTTATCCTGCTATGTATAACAATTGCTTCGGCGGCAATCGTCAAAGCCCAACAAAAAAGTAACCCCGGTTTTGCAGTGGTGGAATTGTTTACTTCGGAAGGATGTTCAAGTTGTCCCCCGGCTGACCAGCTGGTTGCAAAAGTAGAAAAGGAGAATGAGCAAAATCATATCTACATCCTGTCCTACCATGTTGATTATTGGGACCGGCTGGGATGGAAGGACAGGTTCAGCGATGCTGATTATACAAAAAGACAAAACCGTTACGCAAACTGGCTTAAGCTTGAATCGATTTATACTCCGCAGATTGTTGTCAATGGAAGAACTGAATTTGTTGGTTCAAATGAAAACGCCTTACGGAAAGCAATAAGCGCCGGATGGCAACAAACAGCTGTTGACAATCTGGTGCTGAAAGGCAGCATAGTAAATAACCAACTCAGTATTTCTTACCAGCTATATGGTCCGATTAAAAATTCAGACCTGGCCGTGGCGTTGGTCCAGAAATCTGCCCAGACAAAAGTTGGAGGAGGTGAGAATTCGGGACGAACTCTTTCTCATGTTCAAATCGTACGAAAACTGGTTGTTGAACCGGTTAATGCGAACAGCGGGACGATCAGTATCGTCCTGCCACCAGATTATAACGAAAATAAATGGGAGTTGATCGGCTTTGTGCAGAATGAAACCAATGGCGCCATTCAGTCGGCCGCTGAATCAGTGTTAACTTCCTACTAGTGTTCACACGTAGAAAAATTATTTCTTATTCGGACCAGGAGTATGGCTTCCCGCGTCGCTGACATATTTCCAGCTTCCATCCGACTGCTTTTTCCAAACAGTCAGGTAATTTCCGTATAAAACTGTATCGGCACCGCCGGAGGTCTTCGTTTTCATTTCCCAATTACCGATCGTATATCCAAAATCGTTAGAGCGGGCGATTTCTGCTTTCACCGGCTCCCAGGTTAAAACAAGATTTAAGGGAGTGGGGGATGAATAAGCTTTCACCAGCTCGTCTGTCCCTACAACAGGAAATCTGTCGTATCGAAGTATGTATGCTCCTGTATCAGCAAACTGAATGAATGCTTTTCCAATTCCGCTGTCTACTGACATTTTACTGAAAGCCACATCTGTTTTTTTGAGATCTTCAATTGACTGTTCAAGCCCCTGCTTAGTTTGGATATCAATATTGCAGGAGAAAAAAGCAGAAATAATCGCAAGTGTCGTAAAAAATTTTCGGACGATTTTCATATGTGTTAGTTGGGTAAATAGAAGGAGCCATATCAATAATATATTTCAGGGAAGATCATATTCTTTTTGCAGGAAGGCAATGACCTTTTTCGCCTCATCCAACTGCAGAGGTAAAAAAGCGGCATAATCATCCAATGCATACTTATATGCGATCAGCGAATTGGAGAATTTATTTATTTTTTCAGGATTACCATAAATACGCAGGCAGCCGTTGCAGGCGGAAAGTTTTGCAAGATAACCCGGGTTGGTCAGTGACTCCGCATCATGAAAATTCATAATCTCACCAGCAATCTCGACAGCATTTCTTCTGTTATTATCCACTGTAACGGCTTTAGTAGCCTCTAATATTTTCAGGTCCTGGTAGACCATAATGCTGTCGGATACATGGTTGTAAGCATACAGGCCAAGACTTCCACTATTCACAATTTCTGTATAAGATGCCTCGTGATGAAGAGGAGAGGTTGCTCCTTTGAGCAGGGCATCAAGCGAAAAATGATAAATCCTTTCGCGGTTCTGAACATTTTGCAGATCTGTTTCCAGATATTGCATGAGGGTGTCGAGGTATAGGCTTCTTTTTTTGCTCCGGTATAAAGCTGCCTGCAGCTCTGTCGTATCTTTTTGTAAATCATCCACCAGGTTTCGGACATACATTTTTTCTCTCTTGGATTCCGTAATATTTTCACCAATTTTTTCGGCAAAGAATCCAAGTGTAACAGCGAGAAAAATCATCAGGAATTCAAGAAAATATTCCTTTATATGTTTTTTTTCTCCGTGAGGCAATTTAGGATGATGATGGACGTCCATGCGTTTGACCATTGAAGTTAATATTTTCCAGTCAGGCCTGCACGCGGTTCAATCATAAAAAATAAACCCGCAAATCAGCGGGTTTATTCAACTAAAAATATTATCAGAACTAAAAAACGAATCCAATATGCACAATGTAACGATAACCGATACTTCCTGTCCGGATTGTCCCGTTGGCATCGAAAGTTTTACCTGAAAAGACATAGTTCATGCCGGGAAATTTTTGTGTCAGGAGCTGTTCCAGGGCCTGCTGCAGTTGTTTTTTGTTAGCATCACTAAGCGTGTTTTGTATTTCCGCCTTCAGCGTGTAGAAAGAAAGCCCGGGACCAACAAGCACCAGATCCAATGCAACCCTTTTCCATAAAACGAACTGGTAGCCCAACTCGCCGCCGAATGTGACGATGCCCAGATCTGTAGAGGTATTAACAACCTGCTGGTTGGATCCGCTCTGTTGATAGTTCCAATCAGTCTCCCGGTGAAAATGATTGTACGAAGCATAGGGACCGATATAAAGCCCATGCGGGGCATCGTATTTATTTTCTTTCGGGAGATAAAAACGGTAATCTCCAGAGATGTTGAAACCGGTATTCTTCACATCCTTTGAAAGAGCAAAACTGTCGGTGTTAATGGAAATGAATTTAGGAAGGCCAACAGGTCCCATGTTAATTGAAAAACTTTGATGCGGACTTACTACACGCTCATATCCAAACACAACATACCTATTGACTCCAAAAAGCAGTGCCCCGGATAGATTATAACGTATTACATTTTTATATTTTTTTTCCGGTTTTTTATTGGATTGCTGATTGGACTCCTGTCCGAACGCAACAGAACCCAATCCAATCAAAATAAAAAACAGGGGAACGAGTTTGGATATCTTATTCATAAATGAATTTTTCATTCTTCTTTATTCAGCCATCATGGCCCGCTTCGCCTCGCTTTCCAGGTCAATGTATTGTTTCTTTTCAACTGTTACCCCTACGAATTGAATGGTCCCTCCCTTAAATGTTCCCGGCGTTTTGTATTGCTGGCTCACTGCATCTCCGCTGTCGAAACCAACGCAAAGACCATCGCCCGACAAAGTAAATTTTCCAAGCTGTGTTTTCATCGGTCCTTCTGCAACGACCTTATCATTGACATACAATTTCAGGTGACCAACCGATTCGCCATACTGACCTGTAGTGTCTCTCGTGAATTCCACCCCAAAAGTATATTTTCCCGGCTTAAGTAGGGGAGAAGAAAATGTTTGTTCTGGTTTAATGCCAAGGAAATTATAAACATAATAAAGTTTATGATCCTTGATGAACAGGGAATGTCCGCCGAATCGTGAACCATGCGCAAAAATAACACCCGATGCATTGGGGCCTATTTCAACATCGGACAAAATCTTATATGAGCGACCACGAATATTAACTGCAACACCTTCCGGCACCGGTGCTGTGCCCGGATAATAGATATATCTTTCTCGCAGAGGTTCTTCAGAAGGACGTTCAACTCCCAATTGCTGTGCTGCTGTACGGTCGTCGAGTGGCAATGCATTGTTCTTTTTTGCTTCATC
Organism: Puia sp.; assembly: GCA_035501475.1. Lineage (GTDB taxonomy): Bacteria > Bacteroidota > Bacteroidia > Chitinophagales > Chitinophagaceae > Puia. The sequence goes on from DATJWE010000011.1 coordinate 16,696, forward strand.
AAACCACAGATCAATCAGCGCTTTTAGTTTGTCAGGATTATCTTTCGCGAGGTCTTTTGATTCGGAACGATCTTCATCTACATGGTACAATTGCCATCCATCTTTATCGAAATTTCCTTTCCCGGTTAATGCAGCATGCAATGCAGCCGCCTTCCATCCGTCCTGCCAGATTCCTCTCGTGCCGAGCATTGAATAATACTGAATATGCTTTTGTGTTGGTGCATCGGGAGCGGCATCGAATGAATATTTCATGGATATGCCAGACAACGAAAATTGTGGAACTCCGCGATAAACACTCGGCATTTGCAGGCCGCAAATCTCTAATATCGTCGGGACAACATCAACTGAGTGGTGGTATTGATGCCTGATCTGTCCTTTTGCTTTAATTCCTTTTGGCCAGCAGATGACCATCGGTGCACAAGTGCCTCCTGAATATTCGGAATACCGTTTGAACATCTGGAACGGTGTGGAGAATGCAGTGGCCCAACCGGTAGGATAGTGGTTGTATGTGGCTGTACTGCCGAGTACATTGAGATATTTCATATTTTCTTTGATGTCATCAGGATAGTTATTGAAGAATTTATTCTCGTTCACAGATCCGCTCGGCCCGCCTTCGCCGGAAGCTCCATTGTCGGCGCAATAGATAATCACGGTGTTATCGAACTGTCCTGATTGTTTCAAATAGTCAACGATCCTTCCCACCTGAGCATCGGTGTATTCGGAAAAACCGGCATACACCTCAGCCATATGCGAAAATAATTTTTTCTCATCAGCACTGAGCGTGTTCCATGGTCTCACATAATCTCCTTTATTTGCGATATCCTCGGGAAGAGGATTGATGGGGGTAAGTTGTGTGCCTTTCGGCATGATTCCTTTGTCGATCATGCGTTGTAAAACCCATGTACGGTAGGCTTCATACCCGTCGTCAAATTTTCCTTTGTACTTATCAATATATTCCTGCGGTGCATGGTGCGGAGCATGATTAGCACCAGGACAAAACCACATGAACCAGGGTTTGGAAGGATTGCTTGCTTTTTGATCCCGGATCATTTTAATGCCCTGGTCTGCCAGATCTTTTGATAAGTGATAACCTTCCTGGGGACTATATGGCTGATCAATGAAACGATTATCTTCTACTAAATCGGGATACCATTGATTGGTTTCTCCGCCAAGAAATCCGTAAAAGCGATCGAACCCCAGTTGCGCCGGCCACATGCTGCGCCCTGCTCCAGAAGCGACATCCTGTTCGGGAACATTATGATCCTTTCCCAGCCAGAATGTGCTCCAGCCATTGTCACGCAGGATATCGGCCATGGTGGCGCATTGTGCAGGAATACGGCCGCTGGCACCGGGAAAACCGTTGGCAGCTTCAGTGATGGCCGCCATCCCATTGAGTGTGTGGTTTCTTCCTGTCAATAATGTTGATCTCGTGGGAGAACATAAAGCACAGGTATGCCACTGCGTATAGGTGAGGCCGTTAGCAGCCAGCATATCCAGAGTAGGCATATTGATCCTGCCGCCGTAGGGCGACCATGCTGCGAGACCTGTATCGTCAAACAATACAAGCAATATATTGGGTGAACCTTCCGGAGCTCTTTTAGGAATGAATGGCCCCCAGTCAGCAGTTGAGTTTCTCACATCCAGTTCTATTTTTCCTTTGAAATCGGGTGGTATCCTGCTCACTGTATCGGAGCCCGATTGACCCGCTCCTCCTCCGGCTGATTGAGTTGAAGAAGGCTGATTACAACCTACAGCCGATAAGAAAAGAATTGAATAGGAAATGAAAATAAAGAGAAGCGATTGGCCCAGGCTAAACTTTTTCATATTTGTTGGTTTTATACATAAGATTAATATGAGCAGCGCCTAATATTTGTGTGATTTGTGTTTTCCTTCGGTTAGTTCAGCCATTTTCCGGGTATGATACCAGACATGAATGTTATTTTCTCAACTGGACGGAATAATTTCTCGTTTCAAGCGAAATATCACCTCGATAAATTATCAAGGGGTTAATCCTATGTGTCAGCAGTAATTCCGAACCGTGATCATCGGATACGCACAAGCAAGCGAAATGCAAACACTTTTACTACTAAGTATGAAGTACAGGATCGTTGAGCAGAACCAATGGTAGCAGATTAAGGAGGTGGGGTCGGACAAAGAAAATTAAAGTAAGATTAACTTCTTAATCCCACTCTAATTTAAACTCTGTTCTACTTATTTACAAAAATATTTGTTTGCTGATTCGGAACTCATGATTTTAATCATTCGGGAAACTATCAACACATTATCGTCAGTCGATATAAGAAGGCAGGTATCATTCAAAGCCTGTCATAAAAAAATTAAACCCGCATAAAAGCGGGTTTAATTAAAGTGGGTGGAAATTGGAATTCTTATTTTTTATGTTCCATGCTGAATAATTCCCACCCAAGAGTGCCGGAAGATTTCATAACCATCGTATAGTCCTGGTTTTCCAAAGTGACGTAATATGTTGTGTCGCCATTGACATCGATTTCGAAGAGATTGCTGATCCAGTAGCCGTGATATCTTTTCTTCAATTGTTTCTGCAACATGACAGGGAGCTGGTTTGAAAGTATATTCCTGGTCACTGCGATCAATTCACCACTTTTAGAATAATATGCAAACTGGACCTGACCATTCATTGTAAAAGTAGCGATATCAAATTCTTTTTTGCTTTCCCATTTTACTTCACGGGCTGAACTGAAATCTTTGTGAAAAGCACTGATCACATTTCTGTTTACGTTCTCATTGCTGTTGGCAAAACTGGTGGAAATAGCTGTCATAAGCATCAGTCCCCAGATTAAAATTCTCTTTTTCATTTTTTAAAGTTTTATGGTTGATTGAAATTGGTTTGCTTGTTTACTTGGTTTCTTCATAGCTGTCAATTTTCAGCCGGATCATTCTTCCCTGGTTGCTTTCAAAGGTTATAGTGATTACTATTTTTCCTTCTTTCCCTTCAATATTCACCACTGCATCCTTTGTATCGCCACTTGATTCTTCCAGCAGGGTTTTGAAACTCGTTTTCCCTTCTTTGAATGGGGTTGTCCAGTTACAGACCAGGTTGCTGACATCTCCTTTCAGGATATCTTCATCCCGGTTTCCATGCTGAATGGTTATGTGGGCGTTCGAGGTCTGGATGATAACTTTTTCGCTGTCTTCTTTGTCGAGACTTCCGGTTGGGCTCAAAAATTCGACTTTTGATGCATGCCAGGCTACGCTTTTATCGCACTGTGCCTTTGCTAAAAGGTTGATCATCAGCATGCTGACTGTCATCAGGAATATTATCAGGGTTATTTTTTTCATGATCTGGTATTTATTGTTAAGTAATTTGCAGTACAAATATATGTGTAAACTTATGTACTATGCAATGCATAATACTATGAGTGGCATAAAACCTTCAATAAATGGCAATAATCAAGGATGAGGAAGAATGGGGGTATGAAGAAGAGAAGAAATCTATCCGAAAATCCAATATTTGATGTGAAAAGGTAGAAAATCTGTAAAACAGGCCACCGGAATGGCTGACGACCGGAAGAATAAACTGATTGCTATTGGTGATTGGCTTCAATCACATTACGCCTGAACCTGCTGACGAAATCCCTGAACTCGAATGAAGCACCCTCGTTAGGCTTTCTTTTTTTTGCTTCGATATATGCTTCTGCATGCACATCTCTCGTAAGTTTCAAATTATTCAGGTAGTGGTTAGTGTTATGATCGGGATTGAAATTTACTTCATGCTCAAATTCTTCCAGCAGTTTGGCATAAAGAATATCAAAATTAAATTCTCTGTTGCCGTAAATGTCAATAAACTCGCCTACTTTTTTTATACGTTCCTGTCGGTCCATTTTGTTTCCTTTTATCTCAGGCAGTCGTTGTTGACCTCCCGGCCAACAACCAGTGTAAAGAGGAATTAGTTTTTATTTAATTCACTTTCTTTCTTTATGATGGCTTCCCGGATATCAATCAAAATCTTTTCTTCTATATTCATGCTGCCCGCAGGGTCTGTTGACCATTTTCCTTTTTTCGATTTATAGAGTATGTACTTTTTATTTGCGTCTGGCTCCTGGCTCAACCTGATAATATATCCTGTCATTGGTTCTTCCTTAGTTCTTTTTTTAAAAAAATTCAGATTAAAATGTTTTTTAAATACTAATCCATAATTCACTTGTCCCTTTACGTTGTTTGGGAGATCGATAGTAAAGTGAGCCATAAAATTGAAACTGGTTGTTATGAATATATTTAGTTCTTTTTTTATCCTCTGACACAATTTACAAAAAAACTATTTCTGCGCTGTTGTTGGCCTCCGGACCAATAACCTTGTCCGCCGTTGTTTGTCTCCCGACAAACAACCTACTACATTTTCATATTTCGAAATCGAAATGATAAAATAAACAAGCGTTTTTTTCTAGCACAATCAGGTGAAAAAACGGTATTTAAAGGATAACCATGGTATTAGATTTACAGCGTCAGGCTGATTGGATTTTCTTTTGCTGATCAGCCATTTCTTAACTTAAAAACCTCAACTATGAAACATGTACTGACAACAGCTTTCCTCATTACCGCTCTGATCCCTTTTTTTTCCTGCGAAAAACAGGTTCAAACCCGATTACCGAAGGAGGTGACGGAGTCGAACCTTTTCCAGGGACCCTGCCCCTATGATTGCCATGACGTAAGATGCAAAGGCTATTCATCTGGATATTGTGGCCCCGGCGTTACCACACCTCCCGATCAGTTGCCGATGAAAACTTTTGTCGCGATGACAGGCACCATTCACAACAACGCATTAAGCTATGTGTACAACTATGGAAACACGACATACATCAACGGGTTAACTACAGCAACCAACATCATGACTGCTATTTCAAATTATTATCTTAATCAACAGGGCGGTATGACAATACCTTACAAAACAGATATTATAAATTACACAGCCAATATACTCAATAATGTACCCCATTATTATGATGGAAAAGCCGAAGACTCCACGATCACTTCTTTGATAAATCAGATTGCTCCGACAAGAACTACGGACGAAAAAAATCTTCTCCTGAGTGCACTAAACATTTATCATTTCAATACCGCAGGTATGACAAATGACCAGGTCTGTGATATGGTAATATCCAGAGCAACAGCTTTGCAAAATCAGTACAATGCGATTGACTGGACTACCGGCAATGGAGGATGCATTGGCGGATACCTGAACATAGCCATCAACTCTGCCATGTTCTGGAAATATGTTTATGACAACGGAGTTCCTCCTGCGGACGGAGGCGCTAATGCTGCAGCATTAGCAAGGATTACACCCGAACTTACCCAGGCTGCAGCGGCTCCCAATCTACGTATCTGGGGCCTGGTTCTATCTGTGGGTCTTTTACAAGTGGATGCAGGAGCTTATCTTTGGGGATGGGGAAAATCCTATTTCGGGGGTGAAAAAAATGAAAATACCCGTATAAAAGCCGGGTTGTCCAATGCCGCAGAAGCAAGCTCTATGGGAATCATTAAGAATTAGGGTAAGAAATAAACTCCTTAATATGAAAAAATTCAAAGAATTCCTTTTTGCATTTTGTTGGATTATTACCTGCGAGATTATTTTGACTGACCTTGGTTGGTCATCCCAAAAAACTCAATGGGGTAAATATCTCGACGCAGCAGTATGGGGACTTGCGTGGACTTTTTATTTTCAAAAACAGTTTCAAAAAGAAAGGAAACAAGCAAAAGAAAAAAGTAATTAAGCACAACAAAATTCACAATGCAATGGCTGCTTTATCGGGCAGCCTTTTTTTATTTTGATAAAATCTGCATAATGATCAGTTAATATCTGCTGGATAGTTTTGGTATTGGGAATATCATGGAATGAGAGTCAGGCAGCCACTATTCCTGGCAGGCTGCCTGCACTGCCTAACAGGCTTTCTCCGGGTATATTTATATCCGGGGTTTTTATTTTGATAAAACCAGCTTAATGTTCAGGTAATATTTGATATTTTACTTAGTTGCAAAATTTTGGAAACAGTAATTGGTAAAAGCCTGCTATTCCTGGCGGGTTTTTTGTAAAGGCAGTCCATAGCAGTAATCTTGCCCCGGTTATTTTTAACCGGGGCTTATTGTTTTCTTTTTATTAATTTGATCTCCTTTCAGGGTGCTAAAACTGCAGGGAATGAAATGCTTTAAAATTTTTTCAGGACTTTGTTTGTGGATGATCTCATTATCTGCCCAAACACAATCTAACGAACTACAAGGTCCTCTTCCTTCATCAAGGCAACTACAATGGCAGGAGATGGAGTTTTATCTGTTTGCTCATTTCGGCCCAAATACTTTTACCGACCTGGAATGGGGTAAGGGAACCGAACATGAAGAAGTGTTCAACCCGGAAAAACTCGATTGTCGCCAGTGGTGCCGTATTGCCAAAGCGGCCGGAGCCAAAGGCATCATTATTACCGCAAAACATCACGACGGCTTTTGCCTGTGGCCAAGCAAATACAGCACGCACACCGTGCGGGAAAGCAAATGGCGCAATGGAAAAGGAGATGTGTTGAAAGAATTAGCCGAAGCCTGCAAAGAATATGGATTAAAATTTGGCGTATACCTGTCACCGTGGGACCGCAATCATCCAAAATATGGCACACCCGAGTACAATGAAGTGTATGTAAATATGATGAAGGAGATTGTGCATCGCTACGGACCCTTGTTCGAATTCTGGTGGGATGGCGCAAACGGCGAAGGGCCGAATGGAAAGAAACAGGTTTATGATTTTCATCTTTTTGAGCAAACGATGCGAGCGATTGCTCCTTATACGGTTGTATTTAGTGATATTGGTCCTGATATCAGGTGGGTAGGTAATGAAAAGGGTATTGCAGGAGACCCCAACTGGGCGCTGCTCGATACAGCAGGATTTACCCGTGGAGCGGGAGCACCGCCAACGGACACACTTAATCACGGTAATGTATATGGGAAGAATTGGATACCGGCCGAATGTGATGTGAGTATCAGACCCGGGTGGTTTTACCATCAGTCGGAGGACGAAAAAGTAAAAACACCTGAACAATTGTTTGACCTGTATTTAAAGTCTGTCGGACGAGGGGCTTCACTGCTTCTCAATGTTCCGCCAGACAGGAATGGGTTAATTTCTCCTCAGGACTCAGCCGCGCTGATGGGATTTAAAAAAATGAGAGATCAAAATTTTAAGACTTCTCTCATCAACAAAAATGCAATTATTACGATGCAAAAACCTACGAAGAACTTACAGGCACTGACAGATAATGATAGTAAGACCTATGTTTCTTTTGGTAATGATTACAAAAATAATTATATCGAGATCGCTTTTTACAAACCAACTTCGTTGAATTGTATTGTACTGGGAGAGCCCATTACATTGGGTCAGAGGATAGGTAATTTTTCAATTACAATGTTCAATGCGGACGGCATACCATTCCAGATAAGAAAGCGAACAATCGGGCGCAAACGAATTGTGACATTTCCGACCCAGACAGCCCAGCGTATGCGCATCACTGTTGAAGAAGCTAAGGATACTCCCTTGATTAGTGAGATTGCTGCCTATTTAATTGCGGGTAATCTTGTAGAAAAATAAATGTTAATCACGGGTCTTCATTAGAAATAAAATCACCCTGAAAAAAAATAGCAATCATAGAAGCACCAAGCAACCTCGGGTTGTTTCAGCTCGTTCCCAGAAGAGAGCCGGGGGCCGCCAAACTGCCTGCCTGGCTCCGGAAATATTCATTTCACAGCAGGCTTTCACCCGGGAAGATCATATCTATTCCGGCTCCGCCATACGGGATGGACTACGACGAAACCACCGGCGTGAGGAATGCAGATAAGGTAGTTCTGTTTTCAGAAGCTCTTGCTACTGCCGTAAAAGATACTGTTAACTCAGATCAGTTTGCTCTGGTTCTGGGAGGCGATTGCAGTGTACTCATCGGCTGCACTCTTGGGCTTAAATCATATGGAAATTATGGTTTGTTTTTTATCGACGGACATACCGATTATGTATTGCCTCATAGTTCTTTCACCAAAGGCGCGGCAGCTATGGATTTAGCTATTGTAAACGGTAACCGTCATCTTAAACTCACGAATATTTCGAATTCGATTCCTTATGCAGAAGAAGAAAATGTATTTGCCTTCGGAAACCGGGAATACGACAAAGAATATGTGGGGGGAATCGAAAGATCGGCTATTCATTATTACGATCTTCGTTCCATACGAAGTACTGGAGTATCAATCATCACAAAAAAATTTATTGAAATGATTGAAGAAAAAAAACTGGATGGTTTTTGGATTCATTTCGATGTGGATGTATTGGATGATCAGCTGATGCCTGCTGTTGATTCAAGGCAGGAAGATGGATTGAGCTACGCTGAATTGGGGGAAACACTTCAACCCTTGTTGGAATCAGGTTATGCAGCTGGAATGGATATCACGATTCTTGATCCGGATCTTGATGAAGAAGGAAAGTACACACAGCCATTTGTGAAAGAAATGTTGGAAATATTTCAGAACGCTAAACGCTGAATGCTGAATGATGTTGTTTATCTTTCAAAATAACAAACGCTTCCGCCGACCCATGACTTGTCTTTATTGTATCGGACACCGATCATCTTTCCTTTACTTAACCTTGAGAGGTTGATGGCCAGTTTCGGTCGTGGATCGTCATCCTTCCACATATACATCATACGAATCTCAGCCTTCGCAGGCGCGTCAGGAGTTTTGATCACGTCTGCATATTTTACCTTACGTTGCAGGATCCAGTTTTGCGGATCAGAAATTTTATCGATATCTGCCTGTGTGATATCGATTACCACGCCCTGTCCCGCAAAAGAGAATAAAGGCTTAAGGACATAATTCTCCAGGTCAGCGGGTAGTTGTTTGATTTCGTTAAGAAAAAAAGTCTGCGGCACATAAGGATGCCTGATAAACGGAAGCGTGTATTTACTGATGCGATAGAACCAGTTAGGGTGGGGGACCCATTGCACTTCGAGCTCCTGCCTGATGTCTACAAATTTTCCGAGGGTGTCTTTTTGTGCATAGAGGTCATCAAAAATAACCCGGTTATAAATTCTTTCAATGTGGGTTTTCTTTCCCGTTTTTCCATTAATATAAAATAATTTCTTTCCTTCCTGGTTCAAATCGGTAATGCACACTGGCTCTATGCCGAGATAATCCTGCGTGCAGTAAAAATCGATCCTCGTTTTTTGTTCATGTGGTTTTATTTCCAACAGGATGACATTTTCCTCTGCAGCATTGCCCACAATGATTTGTCGCAGCTCCCGCAAATAAGTTTCCCTGTCATACCCGTTCAGATATTGGCTATAATTGTCGGGAATGGAAAAATATTTTCGCAGGAGATCCGGATAATACACCTGGAATCCGAAAAGAGTCGGAAATCCCTGCATTTCGACGAGCTGGGGCTCCAGTTCCCCCAAGTGGTTTACGCAAATTCCGAAATCAAAAGCGATGAAATGAGAATGTTTGTTTTCCCCGGGTACCCTGTCCAATTTGGGGATAGCCTTATCCGTTAGTTTGAGGAACTGATCATTCGTAATAACATCCACGATGGCTTCGCAGGCGTCAATTATTTTTTGCCCGAAATCACGGGCGACAAAAACAGGCGTTTCGGCTATACGGAATTCGATCGCGCCGGGGTGCAGGTGGTCGAGGTCTTTCAAAAAAGCTTCGTATTGTTTCTCAGTGAATGCTGCATTGAAAGCTTTGCGCAAAGCCGGTACCATGACAATTATTTGTTGATGGAAGATACGAATTCTGTGCCAGTGGCGACAACAGATTTCTGTTCAGACATTCAATCAGGCTTTCACTTTCATCAGGTCTTTCACAGCTGTATGAAGAAAATTTGGAATGATATGTGAATAGGTCCAGAGGATTTTATCAGGATCGTTGAGCTGTTCGATCATACTGCGCCATTTTGCTGTACCATGTTCCGCGATTACCGTTTCTTTCTTGTCCTCGCGCTGAAGGTACATACTCATGCCCGTGGCATCGGCTTCGGGATGGAATTGGGTTCCCATCATAAATTTATTAAAGCGGATAGCCATGATGGCTCTTTCAAGCGGAACATGCGGCCTTTCTTTTTCAATGGCAAGAACGTGAGCTCCCATCTGCTGCAACCGGTCATGATCAGGTGAAGTGACCTGGAAGTCGCGACTGTCGACTGCATAAAAGGGATCATTCAGACCCGCGAAAACGGGATCCTTCTTTCCATAAGCCTGCATATGAATTGGGAAAACACCAAAGGCAGTAGATTTGCGTTTAGTCACTTTTGCAACGGCGTAATGCCTGCAGGCAAGCTGGAAAGAATGACAGATAAAAAGAACATGCTTTTTATTTCCATTCGCCGTTGACTCATTGTACTCTTCTACCTGCTTCAGCCAATGAAAATATTTTTGCTCCCATTCACTGCCTTCTGTTTCGAGCGGGCTGCCGGGGCCGCCGGTAGAAATATAAATGTCATATGATAAATCGGGAACCTGCTGTTCCAGTCTGACTTCAAATTCATCCCAGATCATGTCAAGCTGGTTGGTTGCAGTAAACTGGGTCAGGATTTGTCGGACACAACGCATGCCCTGGTTAGGCTGTCCTTCATAGAGATCGAGAATTGCTACTCGTATTTTTCGCTTCATAGTTCCTGCAAATTTACGATTTTTAGTAGTTGTTTAAGCAGGGCGTAAAGAAAACGCAGAGCTGCAGAGAGTTTTTGTGTGAAGTCAAACTGATCAATTCCCCAATCCTATCTGGCCGGACATACTACTAAAATTGTATACATGTTTATGATTTAGTTTCTACCTTTAATACACCATCGACTCATTTTGCCGGTTTTCAAGAGCAAAATTACTTCTGTTGAATGGCTTCTGATCATCTGAGAACCGTCATCGAAACATACATGAGCCGATCCGGTTGAAGCCCTGATTGTAATTTCTTCACCATAAAAATTCACCTCTTATGCCTAAGACAAAAAAACCTTCTCCCGCGAAGAAAAAAAATTTTACCGGACATGTTGACTTAGCAGGAAGCACCCGGAAAATTCCGCCAGGAAAAAATATCGGCACAACTAACCTTAATGATATTATAGAAGTTACCGTTCGCCTGCGGAGAAAGAACTCCATTGAAGACTATGTAAAAAATATGGGAAAGGATAAAAATAAAATCCTGAGCCGAGAAGAATTCGATCATAAGTTTGGCGCTTCACCAAAAGATATCGAGTTGGTGGAAGCATTTGCACATGAGCATGATCTTACTGTAGTGGAATCCTCTGTTTCGCGACGGAGCGTAATTCTGAAAGGTTCAGTTCAAAATTTTTCGAAAGCTTTGGGCGTGTTCCTCGCCAATTACCAGCATCAGGATGGAAAAATTTTCCGCGGAAGAATGGGAACCATTAAAATTCCAACCCGTCTCGAAGGGATCGTAGAAGGTATTTTTGGGTTGGACGACAGGCCGCAGGCAAGACCCATGTTTCATATGGCGAATCATAACGGTCATGCGCTGCAGCCGCATGCAGCAGGCGTCTCGTATAATCCGGATGATGTAGCAAAAGCATATAGTTATCCGAAGGGTGTGGATGGGAGCGGGGAATGCATTGCGCTTATTGAACTCGGGGGAGGCTATCGTGCTGCAGACATGAAAAATTATTTTTCACACCTGAAATTAACGCAACCAAAAATTAAATCTGTCTCTGTTGACGGAGGCCATAACAGTCCTTCCACCCCTGACAGTGCAGATGGAGAAGTTGCCCTCGATATTGAAGTAGCGGGAGCGGTGGCGACTGGCGCAAAAATCGTTGTCTATTTTACTCCGAACACCGATAAAGGTTTTCTTGATGCGATTACATCGGCTTTGCATGATAATACAAATAAGCCTTCGGTCATCTCCATTAGCTGGGGCTCATCGGAATCTGACTGGAGCCAGCAGGCGATGCAGAATTTCAATCAGACTTTTATGTCGGCTGCTGCTTTGGGAGTAACCATCACCGTGGCTGCCGGTGATAACGGTTCATCCGATGGACAGACTGATGGTAAGGCGCATGTGGATTTTCCGGCCAGTAGTCCTTATGTGTTGGCCTGCGGAGGAACAAGACTGGAAAAAAATAAGGAAACTGTCTGGAATGATGGCGACGGGTGGGCAACGGGTGGTGGTATCAGCGACGTATTCCAGATACCGGATTATCAGAAAAAAATTTCATTGCCGGTTTCGATCAATTCTACCAGGAATAAAGGCAGGGGTATGCCGGATATTGCTGCCAATGCAGATTCTGAAACCGGATATAATGTATTGGTGGATGGACAATGGAGTGTGATTGGAGGAACCAGCGCCGTGGCTCCGTTGATGGCTGGGCTTATTGCGCTATCCAATCAAAAACTGGGTCGTTCGGTTGGGTTCATCAATCCCAAACTATACGCAGCAAAATCGACAGTGTTTAAAGATATCACGCAGGGAAATAACAACACCGCAAAAGTTGGCGGCTATTCGGCAAAAAAAGGATGGGATGCCTGTTCAGGATTGGGAGTGCCACTGGGTGCAGTAGTCGGAGTCCTGTAACAAATCCTGATGTGATCCGCTTCGCTGATATCTCAATGCCTGAACATCGCGGGGTGTTTTTTATTGAAGTCGGTTGAATCCTGGAACGCTTTTGCTACAGCGAGTAAGGTTGCTTCATCGAATAAATTACCAAGGAGCGTGATGCTTTCGGGCATTCCTTCTTTGGAAAAACCTATCGGCATACAGATTGCCGGATGACCGGTAAGATTAGTCATCGCCATCTGGTTTCCTGAAAAAGTGGGAACGATTACCACGTCATAATTTTTCATGAATGCGTTTAGCTTTACGATCAGCGCATAACGATGACGGTTAGCATTAATATATTCGACAGCAGGAATAAAGCGCGCTACCCGAAACTGGTTGGGCCAGTCATATTTCTGCTGACCGGTGAGGAGATCGTCCCTGTTGCTGCGGGTCAGCTCATCAAATGAAGCAGCGCATTCTGCCCCAATGATCGGATCCATTATGGAGAAAGGATATATTGTGGAATCCGGGAAAACCACAGGCTGCGGAGTGCAACCGAGTTTTTTAAATTCGTTCAATACAGCCCATTCAGCTGCACCTGCAGGCAGTTTTTCAAAATAATTCACGGCATAGGCTATGCGCAATTTGGCCGGATTGGTCTTGCCGGTATAATTAAAAGCCCGCGTTACTGCACCGGCATCTTTTCCGTCATTTCCTTTGATATAATAGAAAACGATGGCAGCATCTTCAGCGCTTCTGCAGATCGGGCCGATTTTATCGAGGCTCCAGCTCAAAACCATGGCGCCACTGCGGCTTACGGAACCGAATGTCGGGCGCAGGCCCGTTGCACCACAGGTATGTGAAGGAGAAACGATCGAACCCCAGGTCTCCGTACCAATGGCAAAGGGCAGCAATCCGGCAACAGTTGCGGCCGTGGATCCGGCAGAAGAACCACTGGATCCTGTTTTGGTATTCCATGGATTTTTGGTTAATCCGCCGAACCACACGTCACCCATGGCCAGCGCGCCGAGTGAGAGTTTGGCGCACAACACAGCGCCCGCTTTGCGCAACTGGCTATATACAAAAGCATCTTCGTCAACGGTCTGATCTTTATAAGGAGTGGCTCCCCAGGTAGTGATTGTTCCTTTTACCGCAAACAAATCTTTCAATCCGTACGGAATTCCGTGCAGGGGTCCCCGGTAGATACCTCTTTTCAATTCATCATCGGCCTGTGCAGCCTGGCTCAGCGCAATATCTTCTGTAAAACTGATTATACATTGAAGCGTGTCGCCCCATTCATGCAAACGATGCAAAAAAAATTTCGTTAGCTCGACAGAACTGATTTTTTTGTTTTTGATCAGCGAGGCCAGTTGCAAAACAGAATAAAAAGCGAGTTCATTTCGGTCGGCAGGCAAAGCGACATGATCAGGAATTTTCCAGTTTACCACTTCCTGTTTCGACGGAACAGGAAATCCAATGGGAACCGGGTTAAACGTAAACGGATAGGGCTGACTGTTAGACAAGTTATTCTGATGCATTTTTTCAAAAGTCGCCTCATTATCTTTCAAGCCATCCAGCATGGAATCTTTCTCTGCCTGACTGAACTGAAGATCAATCAGCGTTGATGCTGCAGTGATCATGCCGGTATCAAGTTTTATCTGGGAGAAAGCCGTGCCGGATGCTGTCAAAAGGCAGAACCCGAACACAAAGATTTTTTTTTGCATACCTGTAGTAAGGGTTTGAGGAAAGATAAGTTAAATAAAATTTC
>DATJWE010000012.1:0-30960 GCA_035501475.1 Puia sp.
ATTCCATTCGCCGAACGACTGGTATTCGTGAATAACCATCAATGCGAATTCACTACCCAGTTAAAAAAAGAAATTGTCAATTTGAATAAAAGGGGTAGAAATGAAATCTCCATCGAAATTCCAGACAGCCTGAACACTGATTTTTCTGTATCCGTGACGGATGCCGGACTTGGATATGATACTACCAACAACATCATCACAGATTTTCTGCTAAGCAGCGATCTGAAAGGATATATTTCCAACCCTGCTTATTATTTTTCGGGCAATTCAGACAGCATCAATTTTTATCTTGACCTGCTGATGCGCACACATGGCTGGAGACGTTTTAAGTGGGAAGATATTCTTGCCGGGAAATTGCCGCTTATTCAGTATCCCGCTGATTCCGGCTACATGGAACTCAAAGGACAGGTCGCATCCAATCATGCCCCATTCGATGCCAGCGATTCAATTGCTCTATTGGTAATAACAAAAGACCACAAAAAACATATTGTGAACCTGCCACTCGGTTCAAATGGCAGCTTCGGGCAGAAAGGAATATTTTTTTATGATTCCGTTCAAATTGTTTATCGGTTGAATCATGCTTCTAAGATCAATGCAAATCCTGAAGTTAGTCTGCACACGAATCTGCTGCCTGCGGGTCATGATCAGGTCAGCGCAACAGATCCCAATTTTGAATGGATCAAAGTACCAGATGTGGTACTGGCAAAAGAATCGAATGGATTGATAACAGAAATAAACAGTTATTCAAGATTATCTGCAGCAATGAACTATGTGTTCACTCCGGTGCGCAATGAGCAGGAAAAAACCAATCTGGAAACCGTGGCTCATTACCTCCAGAATAATTTCCCGGATCTCAAATTTCCCTATGCCGTAAAAGATGCGAATACGCCAGGCGGCAACACGGATAACAGGTATGTGTCTTATTCAATGACAAATTCTTCTGCACAATCAGTTTCTCCTGTGCAGAGAAGTAATGTCAATTTATTATTGGATGGCGTGCTGGTCAATCTGGATGATTTAAAGCTGGTGACAATGAAAGAAGTGCTTTTTCTGAAATTTCTTCCTAAAACAAATGCAAAAGACCTCCCGACCTTAGCCATTTCGAGCAGGCAATCGATAGATCAGAATAATATTATCAACAATAAAACGGGTTTCGCCTTGGTTACGGGGTATACTGCTGTGAAAGAATTTTATTCACCTCAATATGCCGACAATGCAGAAGATAATGAAATGACGGATTTTCGGTCCACGTTGTACTGGAATCCACATGTGGTAGCCGATAAAAATCACAAAAAAGTCAGGCTGGTATTTTTTAATAACGATATCAGCAACAAGTTTAGAGTGGTTATTGAGGGGATGAATAAAGCGGGCAAATTGACAAGAATTGAGGAAATCATTAAATGATAATCGCTCTGATAAAATTTATGTTAACAGGGCATTCAGATATAATTTTTTTAAAACCATTTTCGTTAATCTTTAAACCTTGTTCCGATGATAGACATAGAGTTTTCGATAAATCTGCTGACCCTGTTCCTGGTTGTTCTGATATCAGCTTTTATCGGGTATTGTTTCAGGAGCCGTCAGATCAGGAAAAAACAATTAAAGATCCAGGAATTAAGAAAAGAAATAGTTTATAATCATGCCCAGATTCTTGAATTGCAGAAAGAAACCGTGGTACTGGAATCCAAGCTTAAAATTACCCAGGCACCTGTGCTTACATTAATAACTGCAATGAAGGATTATGAAGAAGAAACCCCAAAAGTTTCTGATGGCAGTATGTAGGCCATTTGTTAAGTCTGTTTCCCTATTCCCCCTTAAATTTTGGTAATCGTTTTTCGAGGAATGCTTTCAACCCTTCGTTGAAATCAAATGTTTTGGCGGCTTCCTGCTGCGCGGAGTTTTCTGCACCGAGTTGTGCTTCGAATGAATTTGTCATTGAGCTGTTAAGTATCTGTTTGGTCAGTGCCAATGCTTTGGTGGGCATCTGCGCCAGTGTTTCTGCAATCTGTATGGATGATTCGGCGAATGTTTCATCAGCAAATACTTTATAGATCATACCCATTCGTTCTGCCTCCGAAGCGCTTATTTTATCGGCGAGCATCATCAACGCAGATGCTTTTTGCCATCCGATCAAACGGGGAAGAAAATAGGTACCGCCGCTGTCCGGGATGAGCCCGATTTTTGAAAAAGCCTGAAGGAAAGAAGCAGCATGAGCAGCTACAACAATATCGCAACATAAGGCGATGTTTGCGCCTGCTCCTGCTGCTACACCGTTCACCGCAGCCACTACGGGTTTTTCCATTCGCCTGATCCTGGTCACGATGGGGTTATATTGTTCCGAAAGAATTTTGTCGAATATTGCAGGATCTCCCCCTGAAACCTCGGCCAGGTCCTGACCTGCGCTGAATGCTTTGCCATTTCCACTTAAATAAACACAACGGATGGCAGGATCAATTGCACATTCATCTAATTTTTTCTGTAATGCCAGTGACATCTCGCGGTTGAATGCATTTAATTTGTCAGGACGGTTCAAAATAATGATGCTTACGTTATTTCTTAGTTCGAACAATACAGGGGAACTCATTCAGATTAGAATTTAAATATTGAGCATGTAACTTTTTATTCTATGTGTATCTATGCGTCTATGATTCTATGTGACAAAATTCAGCACAACTTGTCCTGCTTTTGTGGGATGGACACAATAGAAATCATAGGAGCGTATGTAGACTAATGACATTTGAAATAATCGAATGGTTCAAGACAATCATTGCATTGGTACAATGCTTTGCATGGTGTAGAACCAAAACGGCTAATCATTTTTGTGTTATACGAATTGCATAGGGGACATTGGATGGCTTCTCCTTCATGAAACAATTCCGGTTTGCAGATATGCTGTTTCGCCATAGGCGGGGCAATGCCAAAAGCTTTGAGCTTTTCCTTTCCTTTTTCAGTCATCCAGTCTGTCGTCCAGGCTGGAGAAAGAACCGTGGTAAGCTTTAGATTTTTATATCCATGCTCTGCTAAAGATCTTTGAATATTTTTTTTGATCACCTCCATAGCCGGGCAACCGCTATACGTCGGCGTGATCATGATCTCGGCAGCATCGTTATTTATTTTCACATCCCTTACGATTCCCAGATCAATAATGGAAAGGACCGGAACTTCAGGATCATTCACTCCGTTTAATATTTCCAGGATTTCCTCTTTTACACTCATTTGATTTTTTTGCTCCTTCTGTTATTACCATTCACAGCCGGGGTAAGCTCTTTGCATAAACTGCATTTCAGCGAGCAGGTACCCCAGGTGTTCAGTATGTCTTCCTTCTTTTCCGGAAAGCGTGTGCAATTCCTCACTATCAAGTACAACCGAAGAAAGCGTCGCTTCCCGGAATATATCATTCACTTTTTGCAGCCATTTGGGTTTGAAGGAAGAAATATCTGTCCCTATCCCATTCGCTTCTGCCTCTTTCTCGTAATTTGTTTTGGTGAATAGTTCCGGGGCAAACATCCACAGCTCACTAACGGCATTCAACATACGCTTGTGACTTTCTTCCGTCCCGTCGCCCAGCCGGATCACCCATTCGCTGCTCCAGCGCAAATGATAACTGACTTCTTTCAGCGCTTTTTCACTGATCGCAGAGATGGTAGCGTCTTTGCTTTGCAGTAATGATTCGTATAAAAGGAATTGATATTGACTGACCAGAAACTGTCGCAAAATAGTTTTGGCCCAATCTCCATTGGATTGTTCGACGAGAAGGCAATTCTTAAAATCCCAGGCATCGCGGTGATAGGCTAATATATCTTCTGTAACCACAGGTTTTCCGGAAACAGAATAAAGTTTTGCTGCATATTGATAAAAATTTCTCGCCTGGCCAATCAGGTCCAGTGAGATATTGGATAAAGCGATATCCTGTTCCAATATTGGACCGTGACCGGTCCACTCACTGTTTCGGTGACCCAAAATCAGTGCATCATCTGCGAGATGAACAATAAAGTCAGTGGGTTGATATAGCGAAACAATTTTTGACACGTGATCTTCCTAGAGTTTTTTGATGACAGGTTTCGTCATCACATATTTTTTAATTCATCCGGTAAATTATAAAATGTCGGATGACGGTATATTTTGTCGTTTGCCGGATCATACAAAGAGGGAGCCTCAGCAGGATTTGACGCATGAATATATTTGCTTTCCACCACCCAGATGCTGATGCCTTCCATCCTGCGAGTGTACACGTCTCTTGCGTTTTCAATGGCCATCTGTGCGTCCGCTGCATGCAGGCTGCCTGCATGTTTGTGGTCCAGGCCCTGTTTGCTGCGGATAAATACCTCCCATAAAGGCCAGTCGGTTTTCTTCTCCACACGAGCTTCACCGGTAGTATGGTTCTGCGATGAAGTATTTTTTGTAGTACTCATAGTCATTTCTGTTTACATTGCTGCCGGATTCATTTTCTTCTCCGCATGGGCCATGGCTGCTTCCCTGACCCACTGCCCTTCTTCATGAGCTTTTATCCTTGCCGACATGCGTTCCTTGTTGCAGGGCCCCTTTCCATTGACGACCTCCCAGAATTCTTTCCAGTTGATCGGACCGAAATCATAATGTTTTCTTTTTTCATTCCATTTCAAATCAGGATCGGGAATCTGCATGTTCAATATCTTTACCTGCACGGCGCAAATGTCAATGAATTTCTGGCGAAGATCGTCATTGCTAAAGCGCTTTATTTTCCACTGCATGTTTTGCACCGTATGCGGCGATGCTTCATCATTCGGGCCAAACATCATCACTGCCGGCCACCACCATCGGTTGATCGCATCCTGGCACATCCGTTTTTGTTCATCGCTCCCTTTACTCAGTGTTAATAATATTTCAAAGCCCTGCCGCTGATGAAAACTTTCTTCCTTACAAATCCTGATCATGGCTCTCGCGTAAGGACCATAAGAAGCCCGGCAGAGAGGAACCTGGTTCATGATGGCAGCGCCATCGACCAGCCAGCCAATGGCTCCGATATCGGCCCAGGTGAGCGTAGGGTAATTGAAGATGGACGAATATTTCGCCTTGCCACTATGCAATTGATCAATCATTTCAACTCTGCTAATGCCGAGTGTTTCCGTTGCTGCATAGAGATATAATCCATGCCCCGCTTCATCCTGTACTTTGGCAATGAGTGTGGCCTTCCTTCTTAACGATGGGGCCCTGGTGATCCAGTTGCCTTCCGGTAACATGCCGACGATTTCGCTGTGGGCATGCTGAGACATTTGCCTGATCAGTGTTTTGCGGTACTGATCGGGCATCCAGTCTTTCGGTTCAATCCTGATCTCCTTCTCGATCTTGTCGTTAAATATTTTTTCTGCTTGTTGTTCCGCCATGGAAATCAAAGTTACGATTTTACATTTTTAAAAACTAACAGTTGTTAGTATCAATACGTTTTTATTAGTGTCTCATGTCAAAATCAATCACCACTTTTTCAGATCTCGGATGCGACTGGCAGGTGAGAATAAATCCTGCTTCCAGTTCTTCGGGCTCCAGCGCATAATTGTTTTCCATTTCCACTTTACCGGCGATCAGTTTGGCTCGACAGGAGGCACAAACTCCGCCCTTGCAGGCATAAGGCAGATCAGCTCCCTGTTTCAAAGCCGCATCAAGAATCGGTTCGTCATCTGTGCCCAGGTCAAAATCAAAAGCAATGCCATCCAGCCTGATAGTTATCCTGGAGTTTTCAGATTTTGCTTTTTTTGTTATGACTGTTTCTTCTGTCTCCGGTTTGTTTTTTTGTCCCGGCACGGTAAACAATTCAAAATGAATTTTCTTTTTTTCAATTCCCTTTGATTCAAGCCAGTTTTTGATCGAGAAGATCATTTCCTCAGGGCCACAAATAAAAAATTCATCGATCGACCGCGGATCAACGAAATGTGTAAACAACAGTTCACATTTTCCCGCGTCTATTCTTCCCTGGTTCAGCGCAGCATCCGTTTTTTCTCTGCTCAGAATATAATGTATGCTGAACCTGTCGATATACTTATTTTTTACTCCTTCCAGTTCCTCTTTGAAGATGATGCAATTCCGGTTGCGGTTGCCATAAATCAAAGTGAAGCTGCTTTCTGGTTCAGTGGCAAGGGTTGTCTTAATGATAGAGATCACCGGGGTAATGCCGCTGCCGGCTGCAAAAGCCAGGTAATTTTTTTTGTTTGAACGTTGCAGTTCTGTAAAGAACAATCCGGTCGGGGGCAATACATCGAGGGTTGAGTTTTTTTTCAACCGCTGACTGGCAAACCGCGAAAATTTCCCGTTCGGAATTTTTTTCACTGCGATTCGTAATTCATTGTCCAGCGGGCTGCTGCATATTGAATAGGAACGACGAATTTCTTCTCCTTCCATGGATGTTCTGACCGTGATGTTCTGCCCCTGTTTGAACTTGAATTCTTCCTTCCATTGATCCGGAATTTCAAAAGCGATGGACACACAGTCATCCGTTTCTTTTCTTATATCCTTTACAGTCAATGACCTGAAATGCGAAGCCACGGAAAATATTTTTAAAATTTAACAGATATTGGATGCCTTTATTTTTTCAGCCCCTCAATTAAATATTTTACCATATTGTTTTCCAGCACATCTGCGCTTATATGTTTACGTGAGCGCTGCCAGGATTCAATACCGCTAATGGCGGACAGGATGGTGAGCACAGCGACATAAGGCTCAATGGGTTTTATTTCGTCTTTCACAATGCCTTCTCCGATCAGCTCGGCCAGGATTTTCCTGTAGTTGCGCCGCTGGTTCAGGAAGTTGGACAGATAAGGTTCGGGCAGGTGTCGCCACTCGTGGTCGGAGATATACACATACTCATATTGATCCATCATCATGCGGATATGGAAACGGATGATCATTTCCATCTTTTTTAATGAGCTTTCCCTGCTGGCCTGTACAGTATCCAGGTGAGATATAAATTCATTTGCAACCCGGAAACAGATCGCCTGCAAAATTTCTGATTTGGACTGAATATGATTGTAGAGGCTGGCGGCTTCAACGCCTACATGGACTGCCAGGTCGCGCATAGAAGCTGCACCAAAGCCTTTTTCCCGGAAAAGCTTGGAAGCTTTTTCAATGATGACTTCCTTCTTCGTGCTGTTTTTCTTGCCCCTAATTTTTGCCATAACAGAATGCAAATGTAAAACTAACGATCGTTAGCTAAAAATTATTTTAAATTTCCCAAAATCAGGCTAACATTTTTTTAGTTTTTTCCTCATTCTGAGCCTGGAAGGAGAATCCAGGAAAAATTCATGTAGGTTTGCACGGTTTTACCTCCGCGGAGGTCTGTCAATATACAGTAACTACCATTTTATGTCATTAATTGCTGTTGGAACCATGGCCTATGACGCCATTGAAACTCCATTCGGGAAAAAAGATAAAATTGTCGGGGGATCGGCTACCTATGTGGCTTATGCTGCTTCCAATTTTGTCCGGCCTGTTAATCAGATTTCTATCATAGGAAACGATTTCGCCAAAAGGGAGCTGGACGAACTGATCTTCCGCGGGGTTGTGATGGATGGAGTTGAAATGGTGAGTAATAAAAAATCTTTTTTCTGGAGCGGAAAATATCATCTCGACATGAATACGAGGGATACGCTTGTAACAGACCTCAATGTGCTCGCCGATTTCAAACCCGTTGTTCCGGATAGCTACCAGGGCAGTGAATTTTTAATGCTCGGTAACCTGATGCCGAGTATACAAATGAACGTAATTACCCAATTGAAAGAGCGGCCCAAACTCATCGTTATGGACACGATGAATTTCTGGATGGAAACTGCCATGGATGACCTGAGAAAAGTATTGACGATGGTGGATGTGCTGCTGGTTAATGACAGCGAAGCCCGTCAGCTGAGCGGACAGTTTTCGCTCGTAAAAGCGGCCAGGGAAATCATGAAGATGGGGCCTAAATACCTGATCATAAAAAAGGGAGAACACGGAGCCCTCCTGTTTCATGGCAATAATGTTTTCTTCGCTCCTGCATTGCCGTTAGAAGAGGTATTTGATCCTACCGGTGCGGGCGACACGTTTGCAGGCGGATTTGTAGGCCATATTGCAAAAACAAAAGACATCTCTTTTGAAAATATGAAAACAGCGATCATCGTGGGTTCCGCAATGGCTTCTTTTTGCGTGGAAAAATTCGGACCTGAAAGACTGAAAGAAATCACGCTCAAAGATATTGACGAGCGCATTCAGCAGTTCGTTCAGCTGGTTCATTTTGATATTGCCATTGTCTGAGCCACTATCCCGCATCTCGAATCCCGGCACCCCCATCAATTCAAACGTCCTCCAAGAACAACAGCCTGTTTGAATTTTTTTGTATCTCCCCGCAGGTTAAAAATCTCTGTCATTACAACATAGATTCCGATAGGTAGTTTTTTCTGGTTATCGTCCAGCCCATCCCAGCGAAAATTGCCATTCAATCCAAGTATGACATTATTTGCGAGATAACGGACTGGCCTGCCGGCTGCATCGAAAATGGTGATATTCCCGACATATCCTGGTTCGGGAACCTGGTAATTGATAAAGCAAAAATCTTCAAATCCATCGTTGTCGGGTGAGAAAATTTCAGGAGATATTGTGATCTCCCTTCCCGACTGTGTATTGGATGCAAGCTCTGAATTCTGATAAGTGGGTGTGCCGAAACCTGCTGTGGATGCTGCCGATGTCCAGTTGGCAGGATCCTGCGAAGGTTTGTTATAATCAATTCTTTCAAGGGCTACTCCTTCTTCATTATTAACGAGTGCAAAATGCCATTTGTGGTCATATTGCACTTCATCTATTATATTTCCCGCCTGATCGAGTAATACAATATCCCCGTGATCGTCAGGTAAAGAAGGAATAGAAGATAATTCGATTATTTTTTTCGGATTTTTCACCTGATAGTTTTGATTCAGCCACAAGGCATTTTCGGTGATTACATAGTATTCCCCGGGGAAAAACAATAAGGGCAATGAGCTTAATCGTGAAAGATCGTTCAGTCCACCGGTGATATTCCTCGCAGCGGCCCACAATTGTTTGCAGTCAATTATTTTATCACTTCTGTTATAGAATTCAACATAGTCATAACCGTTGGGTATTGGGTTGAACAGAATTTCGTTGATTATGATATCGCTTCTCTGCGGAGCAACAGGCATACCTGCTTTGGCAATATTCTCTGCACCAATGGTATTTCCTGCACAATCAGTCACGTTATTTACGGTGAGTTGATATAGTTCTCCGTATTGCAATTGGTCAGGAAGTTTCAATTCAACCTCGTTGAACAACGGTGGCCTGCCTGATGCACTCAGCGGTGTTCCAATATTATTATCGAAAAGATAATTATCTGTTGATGAGGCGTGCAGGCTGTCAACCGGTTCGTCAAAAACCGCAATAACAGTTGTAGAATCGATGGTATAAGTTCTCAGCAGGACAGGCGACTGTTCGTCTTTATTGATCCCGTCAACAGAATTTTTTTTGCCTGGTGTGCCTCCGGCAGGATCAATGCTTGAACTCCAATTGTTATATCCGCTGCAGGGATTTCTGGTGTCCTTCATTTCGAGAGACCAGCCGCCGCTGCTTTTGACATCATTCTGATACCAGCTTTTGTTGTAAGCAACGGCATGAATTGTAATTCCTTCCGGCGACTGCAAATAAATGATACCACCAGTATTATCGAGGGAAGGAAAACCGGAAATACCGATTGCCGGACCAAATGCTGAGTAGTCGGTCGATGCTGAGGCGGAGCAGATTACTACAAAACTATCGGGCTCCAGGAAATAAGTGCTTTTGATTGTTGTCGTGCTGCTGCCATTGCTGATCCTCCAGTTATGTAAATCATAGGCGACTGACGAAACATTTTTTAATTCAATAAATTCTGCTCCGGGCAAACCTACAGCAGGCGAAGGATCGGGAAATATTTCATCGATTACAACGTTGTATGGAGCGGGTGTCTGACCAAAAAGCGGAATGCAGGTGTATGCAAATAATACGGCAATTGCCGACAAACGAAGGTTTATCATGAGATAAGGTTTGCGCAAAAATAAAAAATTTGGAGCTGATTTTATTCGTAACTATTTTTGCGTCTCTTTATGAAATTGATTACTAAACATACAAAACAAACAAAGAAGCTGTTCCTTGACCGGGAAGGTGACTGATTGTTTTGTAATGTCAAGATAATAAAAGCCTTCTCACATCGGGAAGGCTTTTGATTTTTAACCTAAATGATGAACAAATGAAAGTTGCAGTAATAGGCGCCACGGGCCTGGTGGGCACTAAAATGTTACAGGTATTGGAAGAAAGAAATTTTCCGGTAACGGAATTGATTCCCGTGGCTTCGGAAAGATCGGTTGGAAAGGAAATTAAATTTAAAGGAAAAAAGTACAAAGTGGTTAGTGCAACTGATGCAATTGCTGCCCGGCCGGCTGTTGCTTTATTTTCAGCAGGAGGCGGGACTTCATTGGAATGGGCGCCCAAATTTGCAGCGGCCGGCGTAACGGTGATCGATAACTCATCAGCCTGGCGTATGGATTCCACTAAAAAGCTTGTTGTTCCGGAAATCAATGCAGATGTATTGACGAAGGAGGATAAGATCATTGCCAACCCCAATTGTTCAACTATACAAATGGTCGTTGCGCTAAACCCGCTTCACAAAAGATATCATATCAAAAGAATTGTAGTGAGCACTTATCAGAGCGTAACGGGCACCGGTGTTAAAGCAGTGAATCAGCTGATGAATGAAAGAAAAGGGGTGCAGGGAGACATGGCTTATAAATATCCGATAGATTTGAATGTGATTCCCCAGATCGACGTTTTTCTCGACAATGGATATACGAAGGAAGAAATGAAGATGGTGAATGAAACAAGAAAAATCATGCGTGATGATAGCATTCGCGTCACTTCCACTACAGTGAGAATTCCTGTAGTGGGTGGTCATAGCGAATCGGTGAATGTTGAATTTGAAAATGATTTTGAATTGAATGATGTAAAATGTCTTTTGGAAAAAGCAAAAGGAGTGGTTGTCGTGGATGATCCGGCTACACAGCAATATCCCATGCCCAAGGATGCGCATGAAAAGGATGAAGTGTTTGTCGGGAGGATTCGCCGCGATGAAACGCAGCCAAATACTCTGAATATGTGGATTGTCAGCGATAATCTGCGCAAAGGTGCTGCAACGAATGCAGTTCAGATTGCAGAATACTTATTGGAAAAGGGGCTGCTGAAATAAATTGTCCAGGACTTGGCGGTGAATTTTAATTTTACCACATAGGCACATAGATTCACATAGAATGGATTAATCAAAAAACTATGTATGGCTATTGTGATTGATTTATTCAAACGACCGGTTGATAAATTGTAAAAGCGGATGAAGTGTTTCGAATGCTTCCAGTGTTTGATTGAGCAGGGTTTTTGAGAGAACATCTTTCTCAGTAAAATTCTTCATGGCAATAAAACTTTTTAGTTTAAGATAATCAGCGGCCGGGCTTTCTTTGTCAAACCCCTGCGGTACTTTGCTCAGGCTCGAATCCTCCCCTTTATATAAATCACCATAGACAGTTTTAAATTTCTTTGAACCGATAATTTTTTTGAATTCATCAAAACAATAATCCACCTCCTGCCTCACTTTTTTTAATTCCGGGGGCATGGGCATCCAGATACCTCCTCCGACAAAACTTTCTCCCGGTTCACAATGAAAATAATAACCTCCATAAATAGATTTTTTCCCGCCACGATTAATGCTGGCTCCTAAATTTGTTTTGTATGGTGACTTATCTTTAGAAAACCTGATATCACGGTTGATGCGAAACATGCAGTCCTTGGCTTTCAATGTGGCGATAGTAGGATCTTTTTTTGCATGGCGGTCAATAATCAATTGTATGAATGCAGAAAAATCCAGCTTTGCATTTTCATATTCCTTGCGATGACTATCGAACCATGCTTTATTGTTATTCTTCTTGAGATCCTTTAAGAATTTTAATGTGGATGGTTGTAACATAACGAAAGATTTTTACGGACAAGCGGCGCTTCGTGCTGTGCAAATAAAAAAGAATTGGTTCCCCAATTCCTTTTTCAATGAATTAAACTTCTTTTTGTCAAACCTTGCTCCAGTTTTCACCGCTTTTAATTCGGTACATTGTCATTTCGCTTACGCCATACTTGTCAGCTAATTTTTTAATGGTGAGCTGGCGGTTTTTGCTGGACAAAGTTTTCTTGATTGATTTCACCTGTGATGCAGTAAGTTTCAATCCTACAGTTCGATTAGACTGAACTCTTTTGTAGGCAACTTTCGCCGGGCTTCTCTGCTGGTGATGGATCATCTCTTCCAGCGTGGCCCATTTCAGATTTTTGGCGGAGTTATCGGTTTTATTGTGATTGACGTGAATGACGTACTTATGTTTGGGAGATGATTTCCTGAGGAAAAGTCTCGCGATCTCCCGATGAATATATAAAGTACCATTGTTGCCTGGACGATGCAGGTTCAGCGTTTTGTAGCCAGTGGTTAAAGAACCATTTAATAATTTTCCATCACCAGAAATATCTTTTGAATAACTGGCAACGCGGCCTGCTGAAGATAAGGCATATTTTTTTCGAAGTTGTTTCCAGCCTGGAAACTCTAACGGTCTCCATGTTTCGCCTGGGATTTTTTTAATCATTGCCTGCAATTTTCTTAAAGTTACAAAAAAGAATTTCGAATTAGTGCAGAAAAAAGAAATATTCTTAGCCGCTGATGAATTGAAGGAATTCGTTTTCGGAAAGAATCTTAATGGAGGGTATCTTTTTGGCTTTTTCCAGCTTTGATCCGGCATCTTCGCCGACAATCAGGTAATTCAATTTACTGCTTACCCCACTGAGTATCTTTCCTCCGTTTTGCTCTACTTTTTCTTCGGCCTCACTTCGTTTAAGCCTGGTCAAAGTACCTGTAAATAAAAACGTTTGTCCATCAAGGTTGCCCTGCCTGTTCAGGTCTGATTTATTGCTTTTGAATTGCAGGCCCAGGTCTTCGAGCTTTTGAAGCATATGGATATTATCCCTGTCATGGAAGAAATGGTAAATACTTCCTGCTACTTTGGGCCCTATATCTTCCAGGTTCTGGAGGTCTTCGAGTGAATAATTTTTGAAATCAAGCAGGCTGTCTACTGCTTTAGCCAGTGTTTTAGCTGTTGTTTCACCTACATATCGGATACCCAATGCATAGATGAGCCGGTGAAGAGGCTGTTGCTTCGATGCTTCAATAGCTGACTGCAGATTAACGATGCTTTTTTCGCCAAAACCTTCCAATTCCCTGATCTGATTGAAAGGTAGCTTATATATCCCCGGTATATCTTTCAAAAAACCCAGGTCAAAAAATTTGCGCACATTGGCAGCCCCGAAACTGCGTATATCCATGGCATCCTTACTTACGAAATGAATAATGCGTTCTATCACCTGTGCAGGGCAGTTAATATTCACACAACGCCATACGGATTCTTCGGGCGGCTTGACCAGTTTATGGCCGCATTCCGGGCAATGCGCAGGAAAAACAATTTTCTTTTCGCTGCCATTCCGCAATTCGGCCAGCGATTTAACAATGTAGGGAATCACATCCCCGGCCCGTTCGACAAGCACAGTGTCCCCTATTTTCAGATTTTTTTCCCTGACGACATCTTCGTTGAATAAGGAGATAGACGTTACCGTTACACCACCAATGGGCACGGGTTCGATCTTTGCTACCGGAGTGATACTACCGGTTCTTCCCACCTGAAATTCCACTTTCAGTAATTTACTCGTTGCCTGTCTCGCTTTAAACTTAAAAGCAATCGCCCATCGGGGGTGGTGAGTCGTCATACCCATCTTATCCTGTAACGCAAAATCATTCACCTTAATAACCATTCCATCGATTTCATAAGGCAGGTTATCCCGACCGGATTCGAACTGGACGCAGTAATCGATGACCGGTTGAATTCCGGTCAAAACCTTTTTTTCTTTTTGGGGGCTTCGGAAACCGAGCTCCCAAAGCATTTCCAGTGAATCGCTATGGGTAGTGAGTGGATCGTGTATGGATGGCCGTTGGCTTCCGGCCCCCTTGCCCTTGTGCTCGGTTCGGGTATAAAAACTTACATGATACAGGAAAGCTTCGAGGTTCCTGCGGCTGACTTCTTTCGGGTCTTTGATTCTTAATGATCCGGAGGCTGCATTGCGGGGATTGGCGAGGGGTGGAAGGTTTTGTTCGGCTAATTGTTCATTGTATTTTTTGAAATTTTTTTTGGTCAGTAATACTTCTCCCCGCAGTTCAATTTGCTGAATACCATATGTGGAAAATTTTGCCGACAGGGGGACCGAGCGGATCTGTTTGATATTGATGGTTATATCATCGCCTTCAACCCCGTCTCCTCTTGTTGCCCCCCTGACCAGTAAATCATTTTCATAAATTAGTGAAATGCTGGCTCCATCGAATTTAGGCTCCACGCAATATTCAATTTCTTTGAGCCCTGACAGCTCTCTCGCTTTTCGATCCCAATCGACAAGGTCCTCCGCATTGTAAGAATTCTCCAGCGACAACATGGGCACCAGGTGCTGAACGGTTGGGAAATCTTTGGTTAGTTCTTTTGCGACTCTTTGAGTAGGCGAGTCGGGTGTGATCAGTTCAGGATTTGCCGCTTCCAGCTTCTCGAGTTGTTTGTAAATGCTGTCATATTCAAAATCCGATATCAGCGGATCATTGAGTATATAATACCTGTATTCGTGAAAGCGAAGTGCGTTTTTTATGGATTCTATATCAGTTTTATGAATAGCGTTTTTTTTAACCTTTTCCAGCAGCGAACGGGTAAGATTTTCAAGATCCCGGGTTTGAGCCGAAGAATACATAATAATAATTTGGAAATATAAATTTAAGACAAGTCATCTAAACCCAGGCTTCGGAATCATTGTTAATAGCAATCGTTCATACACGCATTAAAAATAATTATGTAAATTTCTGCGGTGTATTAAATTCGTTATTCATTTAGTGCATCAGCAGAAAGCCCGGTATCTGGAAATTTTTGACATATCAGACGACTGCATCTTTTACAATAAATAGATATAAAATGTTTGGTTCATCTTCCATGGCGGCCGGTAAAAAAGATATCAAGACAATTTTAAAACAATTAGAAAGCGACGGGATCATTGGCATTTCAGTCGACTGTGTAATATTTGGATTCGACGAAAATGAATTGAAAGTATTGCTCATTAAATCAGATCTTAAAAAGTTTGAAAGCAAGTGGTCGTTGTTGGGAGACCTGGTCAGCAATCATGAGGACCTGGATGAAGCAGCTTACCGAGTGCTGAAGGAACGCACAGGCATGGACGATGTGTATCTGGAACAAGTCAGGGCTTTTGGAGAAATGGGACGTCATCCCGCGGCAAGAGTGGTTACCATAGCCTATTGCTCCCTGGTCAATATCCAGCATCATAAACTGAAAATTCTCGATAACGAATTACATTGGCATCGCCTGAATACTTTGTCGGAAATGGCATTTGATCATAAAAAAATTATGGACACCTGCCATTCCTGGCTGCAGAAAAGAGTACAGGAACATCCATTGGGGTTTAGTTTGCTGCCGCAGAAATTTTCACTGCGAGAATTGCAGAATTTATATGAAGCCATACTGGGAGTGAAGTTGGACAGGCGTAATTTCCGGAAAAAATTTTTTTCAATGGATCTCCTGGAAGACACGCAGGAATACGAGGCCGATGTCCCGCACAGGCCGGGGAAGCTATATAAATTCAACTACGATAAATACCAGAATAAGGAAAGAAAAAAATGGTTTGGGATTGATTTCTAATCCGAAGGAATTTTATACTTTCTGCTGATATCGCCATACAAATTCATCAACGAATCCTTTGCATTTCCGCTCTTGTCAAAAATAGATTCCCAGGTATTGAGCGGTTCCCAGATAAAAGTGCCGAGCCCTTTATTTCCCGGTAAATTAAATACGATATCATTCACTTCTTTTTTGTGTGCTGAATATTCTACGACGATAATATCCTGCTTATATCTTCCTGCGAGGTCAGTTAAGTTGCTGTCGAGCTGCCCCAAAGTTCCGTGCCAGCGTGGATAATAGGATTCACCAATTAAATCAAAATCCACATGGCGGGCGAGCATCTTATCGATAAAATCCCGGGATTCTTTGTTTTGTCCTCCGCACGCGATATGCAACATGATTTTTATATCCGGGCCTGCATCTTTTACTCCTGCGATACCGGCTTTAAGGAAAGCTGCCAGGGTATCGGTATGTTCAAAATTTCCATCAGGCCAGAGCATTCCATGATTGATTTCGTTTCCGATTTGAACCATATCTGGAGGAGTGCCCTGTGCTTTCAAGGCGAGGATTACATTTTTTGAAAAGTCGTAAATAGCCCGTTGTAATTGAACGAATCCAAGATTTTTCCATGCTGCCGGTTTATACTGTTTTCCCGGATCAGCCCAGTAATCGCTGTAATGAAAATCGAGCAGGAATTTCATTTTTGCTGCTTTAATTCGCAGGGCCATTTTCTGTGTGTGTTCCAGGTCGCAAAAATTTTTTTTGGGAGAATACCCGCTGTCCTCTCCGGGGTTATTGAAAATTCTCAGTCGTATATAATTAAAACCATGATCTTTTAAAATCTGTATGGCATCTTTTTCTGAGCCCTTCTCATAGAATTTCATTCCCCGGTTTTCCAGCTCAGGCAAAAAAGAAATATCTGCGCCCAGAATCCTTTCTTTTTTAGCGCTGATTTGTTTTACCGGAAGGAATGCATCTGATAAAAAAGCAGTGACCAGTAAAACCACAATGATCCATTTTGTTTGATTGCATCCGGGAGTATTCATCCTATAATAATTATTATTGATGGCGATTACATCTGTTGATCAATTGGCAAAGGCATTCATAGCTACTGTCGGTTTACCCGTGTCATCAAAAGCTCCTTCTCCATATCCATTCCAACTGGAAAAGCATTCGGGTTCCCAATAAAAAACACCGAGCCCGTTGCCATTGGCAATCGATCTGGTCTTGCTGATGATGTCGGTGAGAAAAGATTCGCAGGTAGGCGCAGCCGTTACATCCATGCCAACTTCGCAGATCATCACCTGCTTTCCGTATCTCGATATCATATCGTTCATATTGACGAGGCATTGTTCATTGAGGGACTGCCAGTTGGCAGTAGTGGGATAAAGCGACATGCCGATCACGTCCCAGTTTGCCCCATTTGCTTTCAACCCGTCAAATACCCAGCGAAAAAGCGTATTATCATATCCGTTAGATATGTGCACAATCACCTTGGTGGAATCACTGACGGATTTAACTGCCGAATAACCCGCCTGGATAAGGGAAGCAAACTGGGCCATATTCGTAGAGGCTCGTCCATCTTCCCATAACATACCATCATTGGTCTCATTTCCAATCTGTACCCACTGCGGCGTGATTCCGTTTGACTGCAGGGTATCCATGATGTGCAAAGTATAATTCGATAATGCAGATTGAAGACCATGGAAGTCAAGGCTATCCCAGGCCACGGGTTTTGTCTGATGTCCGGGATCAGCCCAGATATCGCTATAGTGCAGATCGATCATGATTTTGAATCCAAGATTTTTTGCGCGGATGGCTTTTTCAACCATATCCTTTGTGCTGCACCACCCGTCGGCAGGATTCACCCAGGCTCGTAGTCTGATTGCATTCAGACCTAAATCTTTCATTATTTGAAAGCAATCTTCCTGCACTCCCAGGCTATTATAAAATTTTACGTTGTCCGATTCCATTTGAGAAACCCAACTGATATCGGCGCCCTTGGCAAAGAAAGAACTATCCTTTGGCGGAGTGGTGTTTCCTCCCGTATCCGGCGATGATTTTTTGCATGAGGCGAATGAAACCGCAAAGCATACAACAATGATCAGAAATTTTTTTTTCACACTCATCGTTTCTTACATTTTACAATTTGATCATAAGCGTAATCGTTTACATTCTGAATACCACGCATAATTTTTTATTATGACTGATACTTCCATGGTTAGCTCAGGTTTTTTTTCGTAGCGAAGATTCCCGGAATATGCAAACCGGATCCAGAACGACTTTTTGTTTAACAGCTGTGATGAGATCACTTTGTTCAATGAGATGCAGTAAAAGTTTGAATGCTTCCTCACCCATCTTTACCGTTTGCTGGTCGATGGTAGATAATGTAGGTGTGATATGTTCCCCGAAGAGCTCATTTGCAAATCCAATAATCCCGAAATCCTCAGGAATTTTTATTTTGTTTGCTTTCATTTCCTTCATCAAGCCAAGGGCAGTAAAATCCTCAGCGGCAAACACAGCATCAGGAGGATGGGGCAGCGAAAGAAAATAAGTCGCAGCATCCCTTCCTGATTCGATCGACACATTTCCCGGATAAATAAAATGATGATTGATCTTCATGTTGTTTGCCTGCAAGGCGCTCATGTATCCTTTCAGCCGGTCGTAAAATACCTTGATATGCTGAGGACCTGAAACATGGGCAATATTTTTATAGCCCTCGTGGATCAGGTGTTCAGTGGCCATAAATGCACCGCGATAATCATCGATTACGACGGAAGGTATTTTAATGTCATCATTCGCACGGTCAAAAAAAACAAGAGGCACATTCCTTTGACTGACTTCAAGAAAATGGGAACAGTCAATAGTGTCTTTTGCAATAGAAACAAGAATGCCATCGACCCTGGCTGCAAGAAAGGTTTCAATTCCTTTTACCTCATGTTCATGCCTTTCATTCGACTGGTAGATCAGCACATTGTATCCGAAAGAATTGGCCACTCTCTCGATGCCATGTACCACCGAACCAAAGAAGTTGATTTCGGCACTGGGAACAATCACACCGATCATAAATGTCTTGCCAGACCGGAGAGATGACGCGATTTTATTAGGTCTGTAATTTAACCTGCTGGCAACTTTTTGCACCGAACTTTTTGTTTTTTCGCTGATCTTGGGATGATTGCTCAAAGCTCGGGAAACAGTGGCGGGGGTGATGTTTAGCTCCCTGGCGATATTCGATATAGTAACTTTGGAACTCAAGCCGTGCAAACGTTTGTCTAACCTTATTGCAAGAGTAAGTAAAAAAAATGGTTGTCAGAAATTTTTAAAATTCTTTGGAAGATTGGTTTTTTTTAATATCATTGTGTATATTTTACACATTTGTTTGTTTTCAAATTTCGATTTTAGCTAAAAAAAGAATGATAATAACATTTTTTTTGCAGAGAATTTTTTGGCAGAGATTGAAAATTGAATAAACTTTATGTAATCGATTGCATTAACGCAAGACTGCTTTTATTTCTTAATTTCTTAATTGCTGTATTATGAGAAAAAAACGATTGCCTGTGAGGATTGTTATTCTATTCCTGCCTCTTCTATTTTTAGCGTCCTTCAGCTTCGCACAAAAAAGAACCGTTTCCGGAAAAATCACAGATTCGAAAGACGGATCACCACTCGTGGGAGTATCTGTAATTCCGGCCGGATCTAAAGTTGGTACGACCACAGGCTCCGATGGAAGTTTTACTCTTTCAGTAGACAACAATGTGCACACACTAATTATTTCTTCAATCGGTTTTCTTACAAAACAAGTTCCTATTGAGGGAGATAATATGGCAGTGTCCCTGACTGCATCAAGCGCTGCCTTGAATGAAGTTGTGGTGATCGGATATGGTACTGCGAGGAAAAAAGATTTGACAGGATCAGTAGTTACTGTCAATGCCAAAGATTTTCAACAGGGCGCCATCGCTTCACCTGATCAGTTGATTGCAGGTAAAGTTGCCGGCGTGGTAGTCACTTCGAATGGTGGTGCGCCGGGCTCAGGAAGTACAATTCGAATCCGCGGTGGTTCCTCTCTGAATGCTAGTAATGATCCTTTGTATGTAATTGATGGAGTGCCTTTGTCGAATGATGGGATTGCCGGTTCACCCAATCCCTTGTCATTGATTAATCCAAATGATATTGAATCGGAAACTGTTTTAAAAGATGCATCAGCCACGGCAATCTATGGTAACCGTGCTTCG
Organism: Puia sp.; assembly: GCA_035501475.1. Taxonomy (GTDB): domain Bacteria; phylum Bacteroidota; class Bacteroidia; order Chitinophagales; family Chitinophagaceae; genus Puia. Next base: position 20,009 of record DATJWE010000012.1, read on the forward strand.
AATGGAGTCATCATTATTACGACAAAAAGAGGAAGGGGTAACGGTCCTCTGAAAATCAGTTTCAGTTCCGTGAATTCAATTTCTGAAAAGGCGAATGAAGTAAAAGTGCTGAACGCAAACCAGGTGAGACAGGCTGTGGATAGTTTCGGGACTACTTCTCAACAGGCCCTGCTTGGAACTGCGAACACCAATTGGCAGGACCAGATTTACCAGTCTGCTTTCAGTACAGATAATAATATTAGCTTGAGTGGTGGAATACATGCCCTTCCTTATCGCTTATCCTTAGGATATCTCAGTGCGGATGGAATTTTAAAAACGAATAATCTGCAGAGGACCTCTCTTCGTTTCAATGTGAGTCCCTATTTGCTGAATAACAGTCTCCACATTGATATTAATGTGATGGGATCATCCAATTCAAACCGGTTTGCTAATCAGGGTGCAATTGGCGGTGCGCTGTCTATGGATCCTACTCAGCCGGTCTATGCAAAAAATAATTATGGAGGATATTGGGAATGGCTTGATCCGGTTAGTGGCGCTCCCATCCAGCAGGCTGTAAAGAACCCACTCGGGCAACTTGAACTGTATAAGAGTACGAGTACAGTGCAAAAAGCAATTGGGAATATTCAGCTCGATTATAAAATACCTTGGGTTCCGGGTCTCAGGGCCAACATGAATGGCGCACTGGATGTTTCACAGGGAATCGGTGACGTGTATATTCCTGACAGTGTAGCGATGGATTATGCCCAGGGAGGTTATGCCAACCATTATACGCAATATCTCAGAAACGAATTATTTGATTTTTATCTTAACTATGTCAAAGACATTACCAGTATAAAAAGCCATATTGATGCGACGGCCGGATATGAGTACCAGGATTTTTACAATGATAACCCCGGCACCCCGCAAACGAATGCGGCCAAAACAGTTCTTATCAATTTACCGGCGGATAATACCACAGAGCATACGCTGGTTTCTTTCTATGGAAGATTGAATTACACTTACAATGAAAAATATCTCTTAACTGCTACTTTGCGCGCAGACGGATCATCCAGGTTTAGTTCGAATAACCGCTGGGGTTATTTCCCATCTGTTGCCCTGGCCTGGAGAATTAAACAGGAAGATTTTCTTAAGAATTCCGATGCCGTTTCTGATTTGAAATTGAGAATAGGTTATGGCCTGACGGGTCAGGAAAATATCGGTCCGGTTTATCCTTACCTTCCTTTGTATACTTATAGTACCGGCACAGGCAGGTATCCTTTTGGAGACTCTTCTTATTACACTTATCGCGCCGAACCTTACGACCCCAATATCAAATGGGAAAATACCGCCACTTTTAATGTAGGTCTTGATTATGGATTCGTGAATGGAAAAATCTATGGTTCGATCGATGTTTATGACAGAAAGACTTCAAACCTGCTGGTTGATATTCCTACTTCGGCCGGAGCCAACCTGAGCAATCACGTGTACACAAATGTCGGGAATCTGGAAAACAAAGGCGTGGAATTTGCGATCAATGCTGTTCCGGTGAACAATAAAAAATTTAACTGGACGCTCGGTTTCAATATCGCATACAATGATAACAAAATAACAAAACTCAGCAAAACTGCAACTGATACTTCCGCAGGGTATCTGACGGGAAATATCGGAGGGGGTACCGGTAATTCAATTCAAATTATTAGCGTGGGCTACCCGAACTATACTTTTTACGTATATAAACAAGTGTATGACCAGAACGGAAAGCCGATTGAAGGAGTATATGATGATATAAATAAAAACCCAAGCAATTTGTTTTATCGCTATAAATCAGGAGCTCCTACCGTGACGCTGGGATTCAGCACACAATTCAATTATGCAAACTGGAGCCTCTCTTTTGTATTACGAGGCGATTTCGGCAACTACGTATATAACAATGTTGCTGCGGGTGGAACGCTGAATAGTATTCTTACGAATTTTCCTTTTATCAACAACGCCAATGCAAGCTATCTTAAAACCGGTTTTGTCAACAGCCAGTATTATTCAGATTATTATGTAGAGAATGCTTCTTTCCTTCGCATGGATAACCTGGCTCTGGGATATAATTTTGGAAAGATCATCGACAAAAAAGTGAATCTCCGTTTGTCTGCTATTGCGCAGAATGTGTTTGTCATCACAAAATATACCGGCCTGGATCCCGAAGTCTTTGGAGGGATTGACAATAACATTTATCCAAGGCCAAGAATATTTTCTTTAGGCGTTTATCTTGATTATTAATTTGATTAATAAAAACTAAAAATATTCAGCAATGAAAATGCGAATCATCAATAAAATATCAGGTTGTGTAATGATTGGAGCATTGCTTGCTTCCTGTACGAAGGATCTCAATCGACTGCCGATTGTACAAACTACTTCAGCAGTGGTGTACAATTCACCGGCAACCATAAAAGATGCCCTGGCAAAATTATATGCGGGGCTATCATTAAGCGGACAGGACGTGTTAGCCAATCCTGATATCAATACCTCGGACGTCGGCTCAAACGTTTTTCTCCGGAATTATTTTAATGCACAGGAATTGACTACCGACGAAGCGGTGATCGGATGGAATGACCACGATCTCCAGGCTTATCACAATATGAACTGGACGCCGAACGGATATTTTGACCAGCTGATGTATGACAGGGTATTTTTTGAAGTGGCTGCCTGCAATGAATTCATCCGCGAGTTGCCAGATTCTAAAATTGCAGGTTTTTCTTCATCCGATGCAGCAAATATCAAAACCTATCGCAACGAAGCGCGCTACCTTCGGGCTCTTGCATATTGGATCGGGATGGATCTTTTTGGTAATATTCCCTTCACTACAGAAAAAGATCCTGTAGGCGCTTTCTTCCCTCGGCAGGCTTCCCGTGACAGCGTATTCAGCTATGTGGAATCTGAAATGCTGGACCTGCAGTCACTCCTGCCTGCACCGGGGCAAAATGAATATGGAAGAGCCGACCAGGGCGCAGTATGGGCCTTACTTGCGAAGATTTATTTGAACGCAGCAGTATACACGGGAAATGACAGAAGCACCGATGCAATTACTTATTGTAATAAAATTATTTCTTCGGGAGCATATTCACTCGCCACCAATTATGCGCAATTGTTTGAAACGGATAATGCGGCCACTCATGAAATTATTTTTCCGATCCGGGCAAATGGAGTTACTTCCCAGTCTTATGGCAACACCACGTATATAGTGCATGCAGAGATTGGCGGAAATATGGATGCCACACAATTGGGAATTGTTGCCGGCGGGGGCTGGGCTGGTTTGAGAACAACCAGTCATTTTGTGGGACTCTTCAGCGATCCGACAGGCAGTACGGATAAACGCCCGATGTTTTTTACCAATGGACAGACTCTTCAGATCAAGACCATTGCCAATTTCGGAGATGGATATGCGATCACTAAATTCAAAAATATAAGCTCCACCGGTGTTCCGGGATCTGATCCTTCGAAGACTTTTGTCGATACTGATTTTCCCTTGTTCCGCCTCGCTGATATTTATCTGACTTATGCTGAAGCTGTGCTTCGCGGAGGAACAGGAGGAGATGCAAATACGGCCCTGACTTATATCAATTGGCTCCGGCAACGTGCATATGGCGACAGCAGTGGAAATATTACGGGAGCAGACCTGAACCTGAATTTTATTCTTGATGAACGCGGCAGAGAATTGTATTGGGAAGGCACACGCAGAACGGATTTGATACGATATGGTTTATTTACCAGCGGAAATTATCTCTGGCCTTTCAAAGGAGGAGTTGAGGCAGGAACAGGCGTCGATGACAAGTATAATCTTTTCCCGATTTCTGCAACTGACATGGTGGCGAACCCTAACTTAAAACAAAACCCCGGATATTAAAATATTCTTTCGCATCCTAAAAAAATTTTTATGAGAAAGTTATTTCAGACAATGCCGTTGATGTTAATGGGTCTGGCCATACTGATGCTGGCATCCTGTAAAAAAGACGAAGTGCGTTCTGTATATATGCCAGGGACGGTTCCTACCCTGACAGGTTCTTCTTCGACTTTGGTGCTTGACAGCGCAAATAATTCAAGTACCGCCGTAACCTTTTCCTGGCCTGCAGGCGAATATGGCTTCAATGCAGACGTTACTTATACATTGCAGTTTGATGCTTCGGAATCTGACAGTTTCAAAACTGCGACCAATGTGGTCCTTCCGGTAAACACACTTTCCAAATCGTATACGGTTGCAGATTTTAATGTATTGGCCTATCAGACTCTCGGACTTCCTGCCAACCAGGCAAGCCCGATATGGGTTAGGGTAAAATCAGATGTAAATCAGAATGGTCTTACTACGGGACCTTCTTCAATTCCCAGTACATACTCGAATGTGTTCAACATGACCGTTACTCCTTACCAGATTATTATCATTTATCCGATGCTCTGGGTTCCCGGTGATTATCAGGGATGGACTCCGGCCACTGCACCTACGCTTGCTTCTGTAAAGAGTAATAATGTGTATGAAGGATATGTGAATATTCCGGCGGGTGGAACGCTTCAATTTAAATATACAGACCATCCGGACTGGGGTCATAACAATTATGGTTGGGCAAGCAGCACGGTCAGTGGAAATTCAGTTACCGGCACAATGAATACCACAGGAGGTAATCTTTTTGTTCCTGTTGCAGGATATTTTCTGATGAAAGCAGACCTGAATCCGAATCCTGCCACCTGGTCGGCTACTTATACAACCTGGTCGGTTATCGGTGATGCCACTCCGGGAGGATGGAGCACTGATACAGAAATGACTTTCGACCCCGCGTCAGGCACATGGAGCGTAACAGTCAATCTGGTCAGCACTGGCACTTTTAAATTCCGCGCAAACAATGACTGGGGGATTAACCTGGGCTATGACAATGGAACCCTCGATTATAATGGAAGCAATATCCCGGTTCCTTCCGCAGGTAGTGGCAACTATACGATTACGTTAGACCTAAGTCACTCGGGAAATTATAGTTACAGCATCGTAAAGAACTGATTTCTTTATAAAAAATAGACAAAGAGGCGAGTTACTCGCCTCTTTTTTGTGTATTTACATTTTGTTTTCAAATAGATGAAAAAATAATGGTGAGACAGATTTTTTTCAAACCTTTATTGCTGATCCTTTTCGCTTCGTTTGTAATTGTTGTGAAAGGCCAGCTTTTAACCACATCGCCTTTTTTCCCGACGGACACGAGTTCAGTAACCGTTACTGTCAACTGTGCAAAAGGCAATCAGGGATTATATAATTATGCCGTTCCAACGGATGTATATGTACATGTCGGGGTCATTACCAACCTGAGCTCATCTACGACTGACTGGCGATATGTAAAATTTACCTGGGGTACGGCCGCTCCGGCGGCCCAGACCTCCTATCTTGGTAATAACATGTATGCCTACACGATAAATGGGATCCGAAGTTTTTTTGGAGTGCCTGCCGGGGAAACAATCAAAAAAATCGCCATTCTTTTTCGGAATGGTAATGGTTCAGTAGTTGAACGCAACAGTGACGGAAGCGATATGTTCGTTTCTGTATATGACAGTAGTCTGGCCACTCAATTTCTGCTTCCCGCCTTTCAGCCATTATATTCGCCAATACCAGAACCTATTCAAAAAAATATAGGCGATAGCCTGGCTGTAGAATATATTTCGAATCACGCAGCGGGCTTAAAACTTTATTTCAACGGGAGCCCGGTAGATTCGGAAAACGCTGCTACTTCCATTCAGACCAGCCTGCCGATAACAACAGGAGGCAATCAGCATATTGTTGCATTGGCCAATGACGGAATTAATTCTTCTTATGATTCCTTTAGTTTTTACGTCGCAGTCCCGACGAATATCGCTCCGCTGCCACCAGGAGCAGTAGAAGGAATCAATTATTTACCGGGAGATACTTCTGTCATTCTTGTTTTGTTCGCGCCTTATAAAAATAAAATTGTTGTTACAGGTGATTTTAGCAACTGGACCCAGCAGCCGGAATACCAGATGAATAGAACCCCGGATAGTAATTATTACTGGATCCAGATCAATGGACTGACTCCCGGTAATGAGTATGCGTATCAATATGTAATAGATGATACACTGATTGTAGCAGATTACAATACTGAAAAAGTGCTTGACAAAAATGTAGACCCTTCCATTCCTTCATCAACCTATCCCGGACTTAAGTCTTTTCCTTCACAGGCGTCAGGAACACTGGCGGGCATTATTCAAACGGCTAAGCCGCAGTACAACTGGCAGGCGAATAATTTTCAAAGACCGGATAAAAGCAGTCTGGTCATTTATGAATTGCTGGTGAGGGATTTTATAGCTGCCGGCAATTGGCAGATTTTGGCAGATACCTTATCTTATCTCAAGACTCTTGGAGTGAATGCAATTGAAATTATGCCGTTCACCAATTTCGAAGGCGCCAGCAGCTGGGGATACAATCCCAATTTTTATTTCGCCCCGGATAAAGTGTACGGGACAGAAACAGCTTTAAAACAATTCATCGACGTTTGCCATCAGCAGGGCATAGCCGTGATCATGGACATGGTGCTGAATCATTCCTTTGGAAGTTCACCAATGGTGCAGATGTATTGGGACAATCGCAATAATATTCCTGCTGCGAATAGCCCCTGGTTCAACCAATATCCCACTCACGCATTTAATGTAGGATACCAGTTTAATCATGAGAGCCGGGCTACAAAAACATTTACCAAAAGGGTAATCAGTTACTGGCTTCATAATTATCATATCGATGGCTATCGGTTCGATCTGGCCAAAGGATTTACGCAAAAACGAACCTGCGATGCCATGGGCAACAATTGTAATGTCACTGCCTGGGGTGAATATGACAGCAGCAGGGTGGTTATCTGGGATACTATTTACAATCAGCTCCAGGCGATATCACCAAACAGCTACTGCATTTTGGAAATGTTTGCCGATAATTCGGAAGAAACAGCTGAAGCAAACTATGGGATGATGTTGTGGGGAAATATGAATGATAACTATAACCAGGCTACCATGGGATATAGCACGCCTTCCCCAACCGGAGGAACCTGGGACCTTAGCTGGGGAATTTATACTGCAAGAGGATGGAATGAACCAAACCTGATCACTTATCAGGAAAGTCATGATGAGGAGAGGTTGATGTACAAAAATGAACAATACGGAAATAACAGCGGGACTTATAACATAAAAAATATTCCGACCGGGCTTTTGCGCAATGAACTGGCTACTGCATTCTGGGCATTGATTCCCGGTCCGAAAATGCTCTGGGAGTTTGGTGAATTGGGCTATGACTATTCTATCAATACCTGTACGAATGGAACAGTGGATCCAAGTGGCAACTGTCGGACCACTGCCAAACCCATCCGCTGGGATTATTTACAGGATCAGCACAGGAAACACCTGCATGATGTGTATATGGGACTATTTAAGCTGCGCGCTGATTATCCTTCACTGAATACTTCAAACAATATTTCCTACTCCCTCCAGTCTGCATTTAAAACATTTCAGGTCGCCGATTCTACCCTGGGCATTACCGTTATAGGAAATTTTGATGTCATACCTGCGTCGGGTACCGTCAATTTTCAAAACACCGGGACATGGTATAATTATTTTACCGGGGATTCATTGGTCGTAAACAATACCAGCCAGAATTTTACATTAAATCCCGGCGAATACAGGGTTTACCTGAACAAAAAAATACGGGATACCTTATCAGCCCCGGCTGATACGACCCAGGTTCAGATCAGCGATTTATCGATGAAAATATTTCCAAATCCTGTGAGTGGCGGAGGTTCAGTAGTAGAATATTTCCTTCCGGAAGATGGCAATACCAGTATTGCAGTATTTAATTTCATGGGACAAAGGCTCTGTACATTTAATCAGGGGGAGCAGACAAAGGGAGGCTATACCTATCCAATGAGCCAATTGCCATTTAATGTTTCCTTATTGGCAAATGGTCTGTATATTATGGAAATCCGGAGCAATCAGAAAAAGACACATACTGTGTTTATGGTGCATCGTCAATAATAAATTATTGACCATAAGAAATGACGCCTACGCTTAACATTTGATTTCCGATACCTGATAAATAGCCTTTGGTAAAGATGCTGTTGATAGTTTGGCTGCGGATGAATAATCCCCCTTCCAGCACCTCATTGTAAGTTCCGGCCTCAGTGGCCACGAAATAATAAGGACCGGCAGGAATTGTAGAAAAAGATTCTGCGTTTAGCTGTGCATTGTAGTCATTGGCCAGATAAGCACAACCCGAAAAAATTTTGAAACCGTAAACTCCGGCATTTGGAAATGCCCAAAGGTCAAGTGGAGGAGCGTCCGGAGTAAGATTTAAAAATCTTATCATGCCCTTTGTAGTATCAGTTTTGCCTATTTTATCCTGCAATAAAACATATTGTATTTGACCATGATTGACTGAATCCGTAACAAAAATCGAATAACTGCCTCCGGGCTGGAAATAATTGCTGAAAGAAGCAAAACTATTATTTGTAAAAGGCGAACCAAAACTCAATTGATGGTATCCTGATGAAATATTAATATAAGGCAATTGTTTTATTACGGGAAAAACCTCGTTGCCATTATTATAAGTTGCATAAGTAGTTTCTCCATAGGCAAGCGGGGAATCAGGCAGCCCTATTTTTTGACGGTCAACATAAAACAGAAGACTGGAAATATCAGGGGATGCATTAGTAATGGACAGGTGGGAAGAATCAATAATTGTCGGTTGAACAACACCGTTAGTAGTCTCCTTTTTACAGGATAAAGCAAACATCAAAAGGATAAGTATCGCAATTTCGGCGACAAACTTTGTTTTTCTCATAAAAACCAAATAAGCCGGTTACGTCACAAAGCCTCAAAAAGGTACGAAAGTTTTTGTTATTTCTCTGCAGGAAGAGTAGATTTTTTATCGCGAAGGAATGAACCCGGTTTCGTCATCCCTGTATCTTTTCTTTTTTAAATTCGGACGGTGTTTTTTTTGTTATGGTTTTAAACACCTTATTAAAATAGGGCACATTGTTAAATCCGCATTCAAAGCAGGTTTCAGCAATTGTTTTTTCCTGCTGTAGCGAAAGGCAGGCTTTCTGGATCCGGTATTTATTCAGGAAATCAGTAAATGTACTATGCACTATTTTTTTGAAATAATTGCAAAAAGAAGGCACGGAGAGGTTTACCAGGGCTGCTATTTTTTTTATGTCGACATCTTCGTTAAAATGCTGTTCCACGTATGTAAAAATTTTCTGAAGCCTGACGTTATTTTTCCTGATGAGCGAAGAAGTGATGATAGTTGGATTCATCAACTCGAATTCATTGGTTGAAGACATCATCTCCAAAATAGTCATGAATTCGATAAACCTTTCAAAAGAAGAAAGCCTGGGCAGCCAGCTCAGCCTCTTTGTAATTTTGTTCTTGGTATCCCCGGTGAAATACACACCATATCTGGCATTTTCCAATAGCTTATTGACAATCGTCATTTCCGGCCTGGTTAGAATTGATTGATGAAATACTTCTTCCTTAATTTGAATGACGATTTCTTCGTGTGGCCCATGGGCATTTAGTCCGAAACCGGCGTGTGGCAAATTAGGGCCGAGAAAAACAAGATCTCCATTGTTGTAGCTGCTGAAATGATTGCCTACATGCCTGGTACCACTGCCTTGCAGGACGCATACAATTTCGTATTCCGGATGATAATGATACTGCCAGGTATACTCTTCAGCCCTTGTTTTTGTATGAAGTAAGCGGAAAGAACTTCCTTCATCAGGATGTATTATTTCAAGCTCAGTTTTCATTTATATTAATAGAATATCTCATTAAATTTATGCTTTTTGTCTTAATACAGTTAAAGAAAATGTAAATAGAGAAGAATTTTATTTCAGCCTAAAAGGAGAGTTTTATGATGAAAACTGAAAATAGTTCTCTTCCGAAAACCGGATAATCAAAAAAACCATTGACTGCTTATTATGTTTGACGCTTTGAAAATTAAGGTTTCAATCTTCATTAACTATTTTCTTTTCGCTATTTTATTGAATAGCGTCGGTACGGTGATATTGGAAGCCCAGCGCTATTTCAATATTTCAGAGTCGGCTGCCTCGATGATCGAAGTCTGTAAAGACATCAGTATTGCGCTGACTTCTTTTTTAGTTGCTTCTTTTGTCGTCCGCATCGGATATAAACGATCCATGTTGCTGGCACTCGGACTGATTTCCCTGGCGTGCTTTATCATTCCTTCAGTGAAAACACTGCTGGCTATTAAAATTCTCTTTGCTGTTACAGGATTATGTTTTGCACTGACAAAGGTTTCTGTTTTCGGAACAATCGGGTTGATATCGGGGAATAGAAGAGCTCATATCAGCACGATGAATTTTATCGAATCATTTTTCATGATTGGTGTGCTCGCAGGATATTTTATTTTCAGCTATTATGTCAATGATGGGAATATATTTTCTCCCAGGTGGTTCAATGTATACTATTTGCTGGGAGGATTGTCATTGGCTGCTTTTCTTTTGTTGTTAAGTTCGAACCTGGATGAAACACTGGCCAAAATGAATCGGGTTGAAACGAAAAGAAATGGATTGCCTGAAATGTTGAAGCTTATTCTTTTGCCAGTGACGATTTCTTTTGTCGTTTGCGCATTCCTTTATGTTTTAATTGAACAGGGAATGATGAGTTGGCTGCCCTCTTTCAATAATAAAGTTTTGCAGTTCAGTTCCGTCATCAGCATACAGGTTACCAGCATTTTTGTTGCAGCTACCGCATTGGGAAGATTTATTGCCGGAATTATTTTAAAAAAAATCAATTGGTTTATTATGTTGATATTTTGCCTGACAGCCACAGCAATATTGGTTTTAATATCTCTGCAGATGACAAATGATTCATCTGCTAAGGAAGTCAGCAATTGGTTTGGAATTCCATTGACAGCCTATATTTTTTCATTG
>DATJWE010000013.1:0-44005 GCA_035501475.1 Puia sp.
CCGCTTTCGATGACCACGCCATTGTATTCATTTTTCACAAACGCAAGATGGTCATCATGTTTAATAAACTGTGGCAATACAAAGGCGGCCACTTTCCCGTTTTCCAGTTTTTTTGCCTGGGCCACGAGCTTGATGTCATAATGTTTTTCAGAAGCAACGGTCGCATCACTGAGCTGGATATTCTGAATGCCATTGAAAACAATCTGGTCGGGCGGCATTACAATTCCATAAGCATGCGTGAGCAGGAAGGTCCATTTGTTCACCGCATCAAATCCTTCCACATCCAGCGAAGGATCACTTTCAGCGAACCCCAATTGCTGGGCGAGCAGCAATGCCTGCTGAAAGTCGAGCTTGTCTTCAAACATTTTTGTTAATATAAAATTCGTTGACCCGTTGACGATAGCCTTGATGGAATGAAGCAGGTCATTATCATAGTATTCTTCCAGGTTCCGGATGACCGGAATGGAGGCACAGGCGGCGGCTTCATACAGGAAAGAATGCCCGGTTTGGATCTGTAGCCCCAGTAATTCCGGCAAATGTTCAGCGATCATTTTCTTGCTGGCACTGACCACATCTTTCCCGTTTTTCAAAGCAGTGGAAACGATATCAAAGGCGGGCTCTGATTCGTTGATCACTTCCACGATCACATTAATGTCCGGATCATTCAGCAAAAGATTTTTATCCGTGGTGAATAATTCCGCTGGGGCGCTTCTCCTTTTACCCGGGTTTTTGATACACACTTTTTTGATCGATGCTTTCAGGGAAGGTGTTTGCTGCAACACTCTGTACAAGCCTTCACCCACTACTCCAAATCCGAACAATCCAATGGTTAAATGCTTATGTGCTTCCATATTCTGAAAAAATTCTTTTTGTTTGAAGGTATTCTTATCAAGTTAACTAAATATTTTTTATAAAGAACCGGTATTGATTCTTGCGTGATGAGCCGAGCGATCCTTTTGGAGAAAATACCGGATATGATGACCGATGGATTCAAATTCGAGCAGGAATCCGTCGTGACCATAGTCAGAATAGATGGTCCGGTATTCGGCACCCGGGATATGGGATGCCAGGAATTGCTGCTCTCTTAAAGGAAAAAGAATATCGGTCTCAATGCCGATGACCAGTGCTTTTGCTTTGATGTGCTGCAATGCTTTTTCCATCGATACTCTTCCACGGCCAACATTATGCGCATCCATGCCCTGGCTCAATACATAATAACTGAAGGCATTGAAGCGTCGGGCCAGTTTTTCCCCCTGGTATCGTTGATAAGAGGCGGCTCCATCCCACCCATTGCCAAAAGGAAATGTGTTGGAACGGGGTTGTGCTTTTAAATAGGTATCATAATGACGGTAAGATATAAGCGCAGTTGCACGCGCGGCTTTCATCCCTTCTATTCCGGCCAGCGGATGTTTTTCTTTCCAGCTTGCATCGGCTTCAATACTCATTCGCTGCGATACATTGAAGGCAATGGCCCAGGGCGAATGTTGCGCATTGGTGGCAAGTGGAACGATGTGCTCAAAAAGACTTGGTTCTGCAATGGCCCATTCGAGCAGTTGCTGTCCGCCCATGGAACCGCCGATGCCGAGATGAATGGAATTGATCCCGAGATATTTTCTCAAAGGTTGATAGGCACGCACCATATCGCGCGTGGTGAAAAAAGGGAAATCGTGATAATAGGGAATGCCGGTTTGCGGATTGGTATCCAGCGGACCAAGGCTTCCGTAACAACTACCGGGCATATTGACGCAAACGATAAAATATTTCGCCGGGTCAAACAGCCTTCCTTCGCCGACAAGACCCGGCCACCATTCTGCAGGGTCACTGTTAGCTGTAAGCGCGTGAAAAATCCAAACTGCATTGTTGCCTGCATCATTTAGCTTTCCATGCGTGGTATAAGCCAGGTGATACTGTGGTAAAACAATACCCGATTCAACGGTGAAAGGTTCTGTGTATGTATATATTTTGTAGGGCAAGTTTTATTTTTTTGTTCCCGGCATTTGGAATACTATTGAGCATCGTTGTGTCACTCACTTCAGCTGCAGGTATTCTATTCAACAAAATTAGCACGCAAAGACGCGAAGGCGCAAAGATAGTTTACCTCTGCGCCTTGCGAGAATTTTTATCTTATACCAGCTCTTTCGCAAACACTTTTTCAAATGCCTGTTCAAGATCTGCTTTGATATCATCGATGTGCTCAATACCTACACTGATGCGAACCTGGTTGGGTTGTACACCTGCAGCGATCTGCTCGGCTTCACTTAACTGTTCGTGTGTGGTGGAAGCAGGATGGATCACAAGTGTCTTGGCGTCCCCCACATTTGCCAGGTGACTTGCCAGTTTCAGTGAGTCAATGAACTTGCTCGCATTTTCCTTCCCCCCTTTGACGCCGAAATTCAGGATGCCGCCAAATCCATTCTTCAGGTATTTTTTTGCCAGGTCATGATAAGGACTGCTCTTCAATCCGGGATATTCCACAAATTCAACCTGCGGATGTGATTCGAGCCAGCGGGCCAGTTCGAGCGCATTTTCCACATGACGTTGTACCCGCAGCGAAAGAGTTTCCAATCCCTGCAAAAGAAGGAATGAATTGAAAGGCGCCTGTGATGCACCAAAATCGCGCAATCCTTCCACGCGGGCGCGGATGGCATAAGCAATATTCGGCAATCCAAGCGGATTTCCTTCCCCAAATACTTCCCAGAATTTCAATCCATGATATCCTTCAGAAGGTTCAGTGAACTGAGGGAATTTTCCATTTCCCCAATTATAATTACCACCATCAATAATCACTCCGCCGATTACAGTTCCATGTCCGCCAATCCACTTGGTAGCAGATTCAACAACCACATTTGCTCCCCATTCGATAGGGCGGAATAAATAACCACCGGTTCCGAAAGTGTTATCAACAATCAGGGGCAGGTCATATTCTTTAGCCAGCGCTGCAAATTTTTCGAAGTCAGGAATATTCAATCTTGGATTTCCGACCGTTTCGAGATAGATGGCTTTGGTGTTTTTATCAATATGTTTGACAAAACTTTCCACATTATCTCCGTCAGCAAAACGAACGTCAATGCCTAAACGCTTAAACGAAACCTTGAACTGGTTATGGGTTCCTCCATATAAATAACTCGTGCTTACAAAATTTTCACCAGGCTGCAGGATATTATTCAAGGCAAGAAACTGCGCAGCCTGACCGGATGCGGTAGCCAGGGCTGCCACGCCGCCTTCCAATGCCGCCATGCGCTGTTCAAACACGTCGGTGGTCGGATTCATGATACGGGTGTAGATATTACCGAATTGTTTTAATCCAAACAGGTTGGCTGCATGCTCGGAACTGTCGAAACCATAAGATGTGGTTTGATAAATGGGAACCGCCCGGGCATGTGTGGTCGGATCTATCTGCTGACCGGCATGCAGTTGGAGCGTTTCAAAATGATAGTTGCTCATACAATTTCAATTTTAGGTTTACATACTGTTGTTGATGACCGCATTTCTGCGAGAGATAATAAATACTCTCCAATGCGTTTTCACGGGGGGAATGGGGAAAATGATGGGATGGATAGTAGATTAAAGTATGCCCGGGGGCATACAGCAAACGCAGCCAATAGCTGAATTGGCTGATATATTGATGGCTGATTTTGTATGTTTCCTGATGTACATATTTTGCTGAGACAGCCGACAAATTTAGTAGGGATTTTAATAAGTTTCTTTTTTTCATTATAATTTTTTTTGAGCACTAATTACACGAATTGTCGCGAATTACACGGATTTTAGAAATTGCCGCGAGTTACCTGAATTATCTGGACGGATGACCGTTGACTTCCAAGCGGTAGTAACTAATATCCCAATGGTATTTATTAAATCAGCTTCAATCAGTGAAATAATTATAATTAGTGTAATTCGTGGCAATTCGTGTAATTAGTGCTTCATCCAGATCATTAATAAGATCCTCCGGTTCTTCAAGCCCGACGGAGAGACGAATCAGGCTGTCTGCAACTCCGGCCGCCCTTCTTTTTTCTATCGGGATTGATTTATGCGTCATGGTTGCAGGATGACTCAGCAGGCTTTTTATTCCACCCAGGCTTTCGGCCAGTTTGAAAAGCCTGGTTGATGTTGCAAATCTTCCTGCAGCTTCTTCCGTATCTTCTTTTACCATGAATGAAACAATTCCCCCAAATCCCCGGGACTGTTTTTTTGCAATTTCATGATTGGGATGCGAGGCCAATCCGGGATAGAATACACGTTCCACTGCGGGATGCTGTACCAGGAATTCGGCTATCTGTTGTGCAGAAGAGCAGTGTTGCCTGATGCGGAGGTGCAGCGTTTCCAAACCGCGGATCACCAGCCAGCTGTCAAAGGGTGCGAGAATCGCACCCGATGCATTCTGGATGAATTTGATTTTTTCTCCCAGTTTTTTTTCTTTCGTGATTACAAGTCCTGCAATGAGATCGCAATGGCCGCCGAGGTATTTTGTCGCTGAATGAACTACAATATCAGCTCCCAGCGAAAGAGGCTTTTGTAATGCGGGTGAAGCAAAAGTATTATCCACGCAAAGTAAACATCGGCCGGCTTTTGCAATTTTTGCAATGGCTTCGATATCTGAAATTTTTAAAGTCGGATTGGTTGGTGTTTCAATCCAGATCAGTTTTGTTTTGGGCGTAATGGCATTGAAAACATTTTCCGCATCTGTTGTATCCACATAGGAAACATCAATACCAAATTTTTTGTATACTTGCTCAAACAGGCGATAGGCGCCTCCATAAATATCATCTACAGCAACAATGTGATCACCGGCCTGTAACAGTTTCAATACGGAATCAATGGCAGCCAACCCGCTTCCAAAAGCAATACCTGTGGAACCTTCTTCCAGTCCCGCGATCAGGTTTTCAAGCGTAGCTCTTGTGGGATTATTGGTTCTCGCATAGTCATACCCTTTATGTATGCCCGGTGCGTCCTGAACAAATGTGGATGTCTGGTAGATTGGCACAGCAACAGCCCCTGTCAGCGGATCGATGGGAATGCTGTGAATGAATTGTGTTGTTTCCTGCATGATGATTTTTTTGCCCCTCGCGGGAATGAAAAAATGTGGTACAATGATTCACCTATCAAAAAGAAAGCAGGTCAGAAGAAATTGATTGACCATCGGCATGGGCAAAAAAAAACTCTTCTGATAGTCAGAAGAGCTTTGCGTATGTTGATTAATAATTAGTAAAGCCTTTGTCTGACTTATCTTTCCCGTCTCAGACGGGGTGGAATTGGCACCTTGTCTCGTCTGGGACGAGACAGGTTGTCAAGGCTTCATCGGGCCATTTCCCTCAGCCTTTCTTGATAAGAGATGAAAAAAGAACTGACGCAAAGATAGGGGCGGATATTTCAAATTACCAAAAATTATATGAGTTTTTTAAAAAGTCTATCAAATTTGTAGATTTTATCTATGATGAAATAAATCAAAACTATCTGTGTAAATCCGAGTTTGTGAGAACATTCTTCTTACCGCCCCTCCAAACCGGCATTAGAAAGTCATCTCACAGATGGCACTGATCTACGCAGATGCTTGTGTAGCGCCAGGTACTCATTTTAACATTTTATCAGGGAGGATGGTATTTTCCGAATTAAACTTTTGCATTTTTCATAAGTCTATTCCCAGAATTGGATAAATGTTCATAAATATATTCCCCACAATTACGCTAAATCGATCGTTTAGGCAACAATTAACATCTTTTGGAACAGAATTTGAAAAAACGTTTATACTGCCCATTTCTACCTTAAAATTTTACTAGTTATGAAAACAATCGCGTTGAGGCTCACTGCATGCTGCGGTGCAGCCATCCTTCTCTTATTCATTTCGTGTAACAAAAACAATTCAGCCGGCTCAAATTCGAATATACCTGCCGGTAAGTCACAGGTCTCTATTTACATGATGGACGGCCCGACAACATACGCGAAAGTATTGATTGATATTCGCCAGGTGGCAGTATTGATTGATACTTCAGCTACCCAATCGGATCCTGATGATGATCGCGAGTGGGACGATAACTGGTGTGGCCGCGGACGAGATCAAAGTGACAAATCAGTTTTTTGGGATACTCTGGCAATTACACCGGGAGTATATGATTTACTGCAATTAAGAAACGGTGTCGATACCCTGCTTGGTTCAGGTGTTTATCCCAGCGGAAAAATATTGAAAGTGAGAATTACGCTTGGGTCTGATAATTCGGTTTATACAGATAGCGTCACTAACTATCCACTGGTGGTATTCGGTCCCAATCCTTATTTCACGATCAATGTACGGAGAGAAGATGTGTTTGGAGTAAGCAACAATAATTTCCAGCTCTGGCTTGATTTTAATCTCGAAAGATCAATCTTCTTCTGGAGCGGTACCTTCTACCTGAAGCCCTATGTTATTGCTTTCAATGATCATACTTCAGCAAGGATTTCCGGGCTTGTCTTACCTCCGGGCGCATCACCACTGGTGGAAGCATTCAATTCAACGGATACGATTTATGCAGTGCCGGGCTGGGAAGGAAATTACCTGATCCGTGGAGTCAGCGCAGGTACGTATTCTGTGACCGTGTTTGGCCATCACGGCTATAATGACACAACGATTAACAATATCGTCGTCAATGCAGGAGAAACTACTAAAGTTCCTACAATTACACTGCATCAATAAGAAACAGGTTTTCGAATATTTTTATAAATCAAACCAGCACAGCAATGGGCTGGTTTCTTTTTTTGACGAATTGCACGAAGTAAAACGAAGAATTGCGCGAATTTTTAAATATATGGATACCTTACTAATACAGGAACAATACTATCTCAGTTTGAAATTTTCACCACAACTTGTCCTGCTCCTTGCGGGATAAATACATAGGGTTACATGGAATTAATTCTCATAGCCCTGGATTTAAATCAAGGGCTATGAGACTATGTGCCAATGTGGTTAATTTTTTTGAAGCTGATACAATGCCCGAAGAACAATTGCATGATCAATATGAACCAAAGGTCACTACATTTGTTCTTATCTTAGTTTTTTATTTTTCGCATTTCACACCGGGTATTCCGGTATATTACAAGTAAACTGATGATTGGGGAAAAAAAATCAAGCGGAAATGGCGTGGAAGCGGGTGAGTCCATCGAAGTGTTCGGCGCTCGTGTGCATAACCTGAAAAATATTGATATCAAAATTCCAAAGAATAAACTGGTTGTCATTACGGGGATTAGCGGAAGTGGTAAATCATCGCTGGCATTTGACACAATCTACGCTGAAGGCCAGCGCCGTTATATGGAAAGTTTCGGCGCTTATGCCAGACAGTTTATCGGTGATATGGAAAGACCCGATGTAGATAAAATTACCGGTCTAAGTCCCGTCATTTCTATTGAACAAAAAACGACCAACAGGAATCCGCGAAGCACCGTGGGTACCGTGACGGAAGTGTACGATTTTCTCCGCCTGTTGTATGCAAGAATTGCAGAAGCTTATTCATACAACACAGGAAAGAAAATGGTTAAGTTCAGCGAGGAGGAAATCGTTGATAATATTTTTAAAAAATTTAAGGATAAGAAAATTACTTTGCTGGCCCCGATTGTTCGAGGCCGTAAAGGACATTACCGGGAATTATTCGAAGAGACAAGGAAGAAAGGATTCGTCAAAGTGCGCGTAGATGGAGAAGTGAAAGACCTTGTTCCCAAAATGCAGGTCGATCGGTACAAGATCCATGACATTGAAGTAGTGATTGATCGGTTGCCTGTGAGTAATGATATGCGGGTCCGCCTGAGCCAGAGCGTTCAGAAATCATTGCAGATGGGAAAGGACCTGATGTTTCTGCTCGTCAATGAAAATGATAAACTGGTACAGTACAGCAAACAATTGATGTGTGAAGACACAGGTATCAGTTATGAAGAGCCTTCCCCGAACAGTTTCTCTTTCAATTCACCTTATGGAGCCTGTCCGGCCTGTAAAGGACTCGGCGCTGTGTACCAGGTAAACATGGATGCGGTGATTCCGGATCGGAGCAGGAGCATTAATGAAGGAGGGATTGTGCCGATCGGCGAAGAACGCGAATCCTGGGTATTTAAACAGGTACAGCAGGTGGCGAGAAAAAATAAGTTCAGCCTCGATACGGCAATCAAAGACATGTCCCTGAAAGCGCTAAATCTTGTGTTGTATGGCAATGAAAATGGGGTGGAAGAAAACAACCCTGATTTTGACGATACAGGCACTGACGGTAAGCCCTATGCGACAGAATTTGAGGGAGTAGTGAACCAGTTGAAAAGATGGTTTGCAGGCAGTAGTACGGATACCATACGTGACTGGATTGAAAAATTCATGGAGTTAAAAACCTGTTCAATCTGCAATGGTGCCCGCCTGAAAAAAGAAAGCCTCTGGTTCAGGGTGGACGAAAAAAATATAGCTGAACTGGGAGAGATGAACCTGGACAAGCTGATGCAATGGTTTTCAGGAATCGAAAAAAGACTCAGCTCAAAGCAAAATGCTATCGCCAGGGATTTATTGAAGGAGATCAGAGAGCGGCTACAGTTTCTGCTTGATGTGGGCTTGACTTATCTTACGCTGAACCGGCCCTCACGTACATTGAGTGGTGGCGAATCACAGCGCATCCGGCTGGCGACACAGATCGGATCGCAATTACAGGGCATTACTTATATTCTGGATGAACCAAGTATCGGGTTGCACCAACGCGACAATCACAGGCTGATTGAAGCCTTGAAAAATTTAAGGAATATCGGCAACAGTGTATTGGTTGTTGAACATGATAAAGACATCATGCTTGCTGCGGATCATCTCGTGGATATTGGTCCGCGGGCAGGATTTCATGGAGGAAGAATCGTTGCAGAGGGCGACCCGGAAGCGCTTCTTACACTGAATACGCTGACTTCTTCCTATCTCAATGGGCATAAAAAAATCGCAGTACCTGAAGAAAGAAGAAAAGGAAACGGAAAATTCCTGGAACTAACAGGAGCGAAGGGAAATAATCTTAAGAATGTGAGTGTGCAATTTCCCCTGGGCAAATTTTTAGTTGTTACCGGAGTGAGTGGCAGCGGAAAGTCGACTCTCATCAATGAAACCCTATATCCGATTCTGAGTACACACGCATATGGTTCGCGCACTACGCCGCTTCCATACAAATCAATAAAAGGACTGGAACATGTCGATAAAGTGATTGAAATTGATCAGTCGCCGATTGGTCGTACTCCGAGAAGCAATCCGGCGACCTATTGTGGTTTTTTTACTGATATCCGCACTTTGTTCGCTTCTGTGCCGGAAGCAAAAATCAGGGGATATACTGCAGGCCGCTTTTCTTTTAATGTTAAAAGTGGGAGATGCGATGTCTGCGAGGGCGGGGGCATGCGTGTCATTGAAATGAATTTCCTGCCCGATGTGTATGTGCACTGTGAAAAGTGTAGTGGTAAACGTTATAACCGCGAAACACTGGAAATCCGCTATAAAGGAAAATCGATCAGTGATGTGCTTGACATGACGGTTGATGAAGCCGTTGAATTTTTCCAGAATGTGCCTTATCTATATCGAAAAATAAAAGTGCTTCAGGAAGTCGGGCTCGGCTATATTACATTGGGACAGTCAGCAGTAACACTCAGCGGCGGGGAAGCGCAACGCGTGAAACTCGGCACCGAACTTTCCAAAAGAGAAACAGGTAAAACCTTTTATATTCTTGATGAACCCACAACCGGCTTGCATTTTGAAGATATCCAGCACTTACTGGACGTGTTGAATAAACTGGTTGACCGCGGAAACACCGTGCTGGTGATCGAACACAATCTCGATGTGATTAAAGTGGCAGATCATGTCATCGATCTCGGACCGGAAGGCGGAGATGGGGGAGGCCGGATTCTGTTTGAAGGTCCGCCGGAAGCGCTGGTAAAAAACAAAGAGAGCTTTACGGCACAATTTCTGAAAACTGAATTGGGTCTCAAAAATTAGGAGCTGCGAGGAATTGAACTTTGGATGGAAGGCAGATATTTATGATAGCGGGGATATAACTATCTGTACCCATCTGTGAGAAATATCTCTCACAGATCACGCGGATTTGCACAGAGGATAATTTATGGTTATAGAATCATAACCATCACAGATAATTCGTGACTTAGTGTATAAAATATGGAAAGAATAATTGTTGACATGGATGAAGTGGTAGCCGATCCGATGGGAGCAATGATTGACTGGTATAAAAACAATTATCAGCTCGACGTTGATTATGGCAAGATGCTGGGTGGTTCCTGGGTGAAAGGATTCCCGGAACAACACCAGTCTATGATCAGGGAAAGAATTAATGCTGAAGGTTTTTTCAGGCATCTTCCTGTGATGGCCAATAGCGTGGAGGTTCTGAAAGAAATGAATAACCGGTATGAAATATTTATTGTATCTGCTGCCACAGAATTTCCCAATTCATTAAAAGATAAATTGGAATGGCTGCTCGAGCATTTTCCTTTCTTTACCTGGAAACAACTTGTATTGTGCGGAGATAAACGTTTGGTTTCCGGAGATTATATGATTGATGACCACATAAAGAATTTGAAACATTTTAGCGGAAAAAAATATTTATTCACTTCAGCCCATAACCTGGATATCGAAGGGTACGACCGGATCAACAATTGGAAAGAAGCGGGGCAGATATTTTTAAGTAGTTGACAGTTCACAGTTACTAGTCAACGACCGACCATTAACGATCTACTGTCATCTGCCAACTGTTAACTATCAACTAAAAAACAAATAGCCGGCAACTACTCATCACCGGCTACTGAAGATATTGGACAAATCCAGAAAGTTGAATGACCCAATAAGCGAATGCGGGAAGTGATTAATAAAATCGTATAGGGTACCAAAGATAGGGAACGGATCAGGTTTTACTTAACCTTCGGATATTCGGATTTTACCAATTTCCCCGCTGCTTATTGGTCGTCAGTTATAGCTTTTTTTAATTTTTTATTTTACTACCAGCCCTCCGCTTTCGATCTGTTCATCATTCATCAGCACATTGAACAGGTAATTCCCTTTTGATATATTGTTGAGCGCAATTGTCTCACGGTTACGAATATTCACTTGTGAAATGAGCCTGCTATCCATGTCGAATATGAATAGCTGATAGCTTTTTCCTTCCACTCCGTCAACTGTGAACAAAAGATTTTCACGCCCGGCATCGGTGTAGAGACGGACCCTGTGTTTCTTATTGTTCTGATTTTTGTTTACTACAATCACTGAATAGCGTGCATCATTTTTTCCTGCCAGTGAAGGATTGCCGGCTGCATTAGAAGAATAGCCAGACATCACCAACAATAATGCACCTAACAGGTAGCAGAAAGGCCTGGATATAGTTTTCATAGTGTCAGTTTTCTATTGATTGTTTACAATCAATAATTAAGGGTACGGATCAAACAAATATCTTATCAGAATCTCAGCAGTGGGCAGCGTGTTGAATTATTCCACTCGCGGCCAACACCGAATCGATATCCTATTTTGAAAATAGCAGTTATGTAAGCGTCATTCTGATTTGGATCACCTCTCTTGTCTCCAGGGTTGTAAGCGCTTCCCGGATCACCTCTCAGTGGGCTTTTATTATAAATAGATGCGGCAATCTGAGCTTCTCCTGCGGGAAGATGAGCGTAAAACAAACTTGGATCTATATACGTAGTGCTCACGTCATCGATATAATCTGTAAACGTTTTTCTATACAGAAGTTCGAAGGATATATTAAGCTGTTCACTCAAATAATATTTAAGACCTACTCCCATAGGAATATTGATCTGTGTAAGTGAGTATTCTTTTCTGCCGGGATATTCAGGAAAACCTTCTCCTTCGGTATGCAATGGCCTGAGATAAACCCATGTGGTTTGTCCTGTATTTGGGTCGATATATGTTCCCTGTGGATTAAAATGAAATACACCTACACCGATCACTCCATAAGGCCTCAATCTTCCGACCACATCAGTAGGTTGATCTTCTAAAAGAACAGTGGGGTAGATTTCTGTGGCAAAATAAGCTTCTGTAATATCAGAACGAAAATCAAGATTTCTGTTATAACGTGCAACTTCTTCCCCACCTTTTGGAACGATGTAAGAATCGGCTCCTTCTACTTTTCCATAAGTGAGGGCTAAACGGAATCCGATTAACTCTGAAGGATGTGCGGCGAGATAGAGACCATAGGACATTTTGGTTGCCTTCATATTGTAGTCCTTAAGGAAGGTTGTTCCGGGGCCAAAATGACCACCCAGGTCACCCAGAAAAATCATGGGGCCTGCAGTTATTCCTCCTTCGAAATAATTCCCTGCAGACAACTGGCTATAAGAATGCAGATGTAGGGTGAGGGAGATAACCAGTAAGTAGAAACACTTCCGCGTTAAGGAGTGTATACCTTTTTTCATGGAATATTGTTTTAGTTTTCCGACGGTTTGGATTCCGATTCTAAATTTAATAAAGAACCGGTTACTTTACAAGAACGGGCAAAATTGTTTTATTGGTGTGGCGGAAGATTAGAATATTATTTGGAATGATTTCCAAATTATGGAATCTCTATTTTTCTTCGGGCAATAATAGCATTTCGATATGTTGAATATTGTCTTCAAGATAAATATCACTGCTTTGCCTAAACGAAAATGATTCGTAAAATTTCCTGAGGTATAATTGAGCACCTAATTTTACAGGAACCTTGCCAAATAAGGCGTACAGCGCTTCAATGCTTTTTTGCATTAGTATTCTTCCGGTCCCTTTATTTCTTTCAGCTGGGGAAGTTACGACGCGACCAATAGAGCTTTCCACATAGGAAATTCCCGGGGGCAAAATTCTTGCATAAGCGACCAGTCGATCACCCTGCATTCCCATCAGATGATGGCTATGCACATCTTTATTGTCTGCGTCCTGGAAAACACAGTTTTGTTCTACTACAAATACCTCATTGCGCAATTGTAAAATAGCATATAATTCATAAGGTGTCAGTTCAGCAAATTTTTTGCAGATCCAATTCATTGATTTCCGGTTTTGGTTGGCGGTCACGGCTGGGTTATTATTCTGACGGGATGGAGGATATTATTCTAATTTCAGAAAACATATTCATTTTTAAATCTGAAGTTTCCGAACGGAGTTGATTTCAATATCCATATTTGGCTTTCCACAGTGTTTTTAAGAATTTCCTCAGCTCTTCTTCTCTTGCATTATGTCCTGGATCATAAAAACTTGTACCACTGATTTCCTTTGGCAGGTATTCCTGTGCGGAAAAATTATTTTCATAATCATGACTATATTCATATCCCTTGCCATAATCCAGACTTTTCATGAGGCGTGTAGGCGCATTCCTGATATGTAGCGGAACAGGCAGGTCCCCGGCTTGTTTAACCATCGACATAGCGCTACCGATCGCTTTCGTTGCCGAATTGCTTTTTGGCGAAGAAGCAAGATAGATCGCGCATTGCGAAAGAATAAGCGAAGATTCGGGGTAACCGATTTTATTTACCGCATCGAAAGTGGCGTTGGCTAATAACAGGGCATTGGGGTTGGCATTGCCAATATCTTCGCTTGCCAGGATAAGCATTCTTCTGGCAATGAATTTCACATCTTCCCCTCCTTCTATCATCCTGGCCAGCCAGTAAACTGCAGCATTGGGATCACTTCCGCGCATAGATTTGATGAATGCAGAAATGATGTCGTAATGCTGCTCTCCTTTTTTATCGTATAATGCTATCCGTTGTTGTGCTACTTCCATCACAAGATCGTCCGTTACTTCCAGCGGTAATGCCGGATCACTGGCATTGGCAACAAGCTCAATAAGGTTCAGTAATTTTCTCGCATCGCCGCCTGAAATATTAATCAGCGCTTCTGTTTCGGCAATATGAATTTTCCGCTTCCTGAGTTCTTCATCATTTTTGATGGCCTGATTCATCAATTGCACAAGGTCTTCTTTGCTGAGTGGTTTCAAAACATATACCTGGCAACGGCTCAGCAAAGCGCTGTTGACTTCAAAAGAAGGATTTTCTGTGGTAGCTCCTATCAGCGTGATGATTCCTTTTTCCACTGCCCCCAACAAGGCATCCTGTTGTCCTTTATTGAAACGGTGAATTTCGTCAATGAATAAAATTGCTTTCTCTTTTTGTTTAGCTTCTTCAATGACTTCTCTTACTTCCTTCACTCCCGAAGAAATAGCGCTCAGTGTATAAAAAGGCACTTGCAACGTATGAGCAATAATGTTAGCAATGGTTGTTTTGCCGGAACCTGGCGGGCCCCATAAAATCAGTGATGGCACTTTACCCTGCTCAATGGCTGTCCGCAAAATGCTACCTTTGCCGGTCAGATGCTGCTGTCCGACGAGTTGATCCAGCGATTGGGGGCGAAGCCGCTCAGCAAGGGGAGCACGTGATGGGGTCATAAACAGATTTTTAACCCTAATACAACAACAAGTTAGCCCTTTTTGGGTTTTTATAGCAAAGCGGGAGCGTATGTTGCCAAAGCGATTTTCAGTCATATTCAGTTTAGTTTTTCTTTTTTTTACTGCTTCGCAGTCTTTCGTGCTGGGGCAAAAATTATCCGGCGTGCAGAATTATGCCATGAACAGGCCGGGAGTGGTGATGATCAAAACCGTATTTTCAGCTGATGTGTATGTGAACAAAATGACGATGGATGATCGGAATTTTAATCACCTGCTCGATTCCCTGCAACGCATCGATAGCAGTGGCGCAGTATTCACGCCTGAAGAAAAGCTGAACATTGTATTAAAGGAAATTAATAATAATCCTAACCGTTTTTTTAAAGCTACACTGGATTATATCAGGCAACCGGAAGAAATTACTTCGAGCGGAACCGGATTTTTTATAACAGGAGACGGATACGTAGCAACGAACTGTCATTTGATCGACAGGGAAAATTCTTTTGTCCGCAGGCAATTCATTCTTACCGCATTTCAGCAGATTACCGAGGCCAATATTGCAGCGCTTGAAAGCTCCTGGGCCACGACTTTCACTGAACCCCAGCGCAATTTGTTATACAATACTTACGGTTCCGTATACTCGCGCCTTTTTTCAATGGTGCTTTATGGCTTGAAAAAAGATATCTATGTGGTGTACAGCGCCGATTCAAAAGATACGTCAGCAACCGGTCAGAAAAAATCAGCTGCTGTCGTCATCAAAGGGATGGCAATGCCCGGCAAGGATATAGCCATTTTAAAGATTGATGGCGACTCATCACTGCCAACATTAAAAATTGCCGGCAATCAGTTGCCAAAAGTCGGAGAACAATTATTTGTTTACGGCTACCCGGGACCCGTAACCAACAATAATTTTCTAGCCGTTGAATCTGCGATTGAACCCACGCTGACAACCGGAATTGTGAGCGCGCTGAAAAAATCTGTGGAAGGCTGGCCACTTATCCAGATGGACGCCAACATCAACCGCGGAAGCAGCGGCGGTCCCGTTTGCAATGATAAGGGAGAAGTGATTGGATTGACTACTTTCGGAAGCATTGAGAATACCGGTGGACTAGCAGCAGGACTTAATTTCGCTATCCCGGTCAGTATCCTGAATGAATACCTGGACACAGCCGGCATAATCCCCGCAATCAGTAGGGCATCAACCCTGTTTTCAAAGGGAGTGATTGCGTTCGAAAAAGAAAATTACCGTGAAGCCCTGAGCCTTTTTAAGGACGTAAAAAAACTAAATCAGAACTACCCGGGGTTGAATGGTTATATCAGCAATTGCATGGAGTATATTCAAAAAGACAAAACAAAAGATGCCGCGCTTGTCTGGTACGATCTGCTCGGATTCAGCATCTTGCTGGTAGTGGCAGTTATTCTTTTCATGATCCTGAAAAGAGCCAATTTTAAGAAGCTTCATTCTGATTCTGCCGCTTGATATTATCACCGGAATTTTTGGAAAACTATTCTTTTGGCTGGCTCATGTACCATCTCAGCAACCTTAAGTTAAGGATGGCGTTCACCGCAAAAGATACACTAAACAGCAGCGCTATCGTGCAGCCTGCGCGAATGACGCCGGTGAGATTAATTTTTGGTGATCCGGGTGGAAGTTTTATCTCCCTGACAAATTCCTGTGCGTGTAATAGTATCGAAACAGAAGAGTAGATATTGAAAAAAGAAAAAAACAGCATGATATATCCCATGAACCGGATACCGATGGGTGTCTGACTACCGAGGGGAATGTCGGGGTTCATTACGCTTTTTTTTAGTTGAAGTGAAGCATAACTATGAAGAATAATCGCACTAGGTAATAAAACGAATATGAGTATATTCAGGAGATTCCCTGAAGCGATACCCATTAAAACTCCACAAAAGACAAGAAGACACCCCACACAGAGGTTGATCCAGGATAAAACACCGGTTGTTTTTACAACATTTTTCATGAATGGGAATTCAGATATTAATAAATACGAAGGGTTATTTTTTCTCCGGGGGAACCAGGCTGATGGCAAGTTCCTTAAGTTGTTTGTCATCAATTGTTGATGGCGCATCCAGCATGAGATCGCGTCCACTATTGTTTTTGGGAAATGCAATAAAATCGCGGATGCTTTCGCTCCCACCTAAAATTGCACATAACCTGTCAAAACCAAATGCAATTCCGCCATGCGGCGGAGCCCCGTATTCAAATGCACCGAGAAGAAAACTGAATTTATGCAAAGCTTCCTCCCGACTCATTCCCAGCGCTTCAAACATTTTTTCCTGCAGGTCGCGCCGGAAGATCCTGATTGATCCTCCGCCGACTTCATTTCCATTCAACACCATATCATAGGCATTGGCCTTGATATCAGCAAACGGGTGGCTCAGATATTCTGCGGGATTGCTGATGACCGGACTGTTTTTGATCATTGTTTCAATATCTCCCGGCCTGGGTGAAGTGAATGGATGATGTCTTGCAACCCATCGGTTATCTTCTTCACTGTATTCAAACAAAGGGAAATCGATTACCCATAACAGTTTGAATTCATCTTTTTTTCTTAAACCCAGTCGTTCTCCCATTTCCAGTCTTAATTCGCTGATTGCCTTGCGGGTTCTTTCTTCTTTTCCGGCCAGAACAAGGATAAGATCACCGGGGGCAGCTTCGCAGAATGCTGTGATTGCCTTCAGTTTTTCTTCATTATAAAATTTATCGACACTGCTTTTGCAGCTTCCGTCAGGATGCAAACGAATACTGACCAGTCCCTGCATACCGATCTGAGGGCGTTTAACCCATTCCGTTAGTTCATCGGTTTGCTTCCGGGTAAACGCGGAAGCTCCAGGCACTGCAATGGCAACAACGGTTTCAGCATTATCGAAAACACCAAAACCTGCTCCATTGATCAGTTCTCCCGAGGCTGATTTTCCATCCCTCTTAAATATCGTCTTCAGGTTGACGATCCGCATGCCGAATCTGATGTCCGGTTTGTCATTGCCATAATTCCACATGGCTTCTTCCCAGGTCATTCGTTGAATGGGTTCGGGATATTCAATCCCTTTTACTTCCCTGAAAATATGCCTGATCATTCCTTCAAACATCAGCAGGATATCTTCCTGTTCCACGAAACTCATTTCGCAGTCGATCTGTGTAAACTCCGGTTGTCTGTCAGCCCTTAGGTCTTCATCGCGAAAACATTTTACAATCTGGTAGTAACGGTCATATCCACTCACCATCAGCAATTGTTTGAAAGTTTGTGGCGACTGTGGCAGCGCATAAAACTGCCCTGTATTCATTCTTGAAGGCACTACAAAATCCCGGGCTCCCTCCGGTGTCGATTTAATAAGAAAAGGAGTTTCGATATCTATAAATTGATTCGAATGCAGAAAATTTCTCGCAGCGCGACTAACTGCATAGCGAAATTCAAGGTTTTTCTTTACAATATTCCTGCGCAGGTCGAGATAGCGATATTTCATACGAAGTTCATCTCCGCCATCAGTATCGTCCTGAATAGAAAAAGGAGGAGTGACTGATTTGTTCAGAACAATAAAAGATGAAATTTTGATTTCTATATCTCCGGTTGGAAGTTGTGCATTTTTATTGGTTCGCTCAGAAACGACTCCGTTGACCTGTAATACAAATTCGCGTCCCAGCGGGTTTTCATCCAATTGTGTATTGAGTTCTTCGCCAAAGAGAAGTTGTGTAATACCGTAGCGGTCGCGCAGATCAACAAAAGTGATGCTGCCGAATTTGCGAATGGTTTGTACCCAACCCGCAAGTTTTACTTGTTTGTCAATATCATTTAATCTCAATTCCCCGCAGGTATGTGTCCTGTACATGCTGTAGTTTTCTTTTATAAGAGGGGCAAAGGTAAATTAAAACTGAAAAGCCATCCGGGAACAGTTGGTGAATGGTATTTTTTTGTTGCCCGCTGGTTAATCCCGTTGGCTGATCCTGTGTATTGATTTGATTATCAGTGAAATTGCATAAATTTCAGTCCATTTGGAAAAAAATCAAAAACTGATTGGGGGCTCTTTATAGTTTAGAAAATAATTTTTATCTTGTATTACGCGTCTATTCACTTCCTTTGATTTAACCAACATCTTTTATCCCGCTTACCAGCAGAAAATCAGTATTTATCCAACACCCATGTAAGGCCGGTTTTATTGTTGATGACCTGAATTCAAAAGGAAAAATGAGCCTTATGGAAATCGTTATTATCACTTCTCTGGTAGCTGCGGTGCTTATATCACACCGACCGCTTACTGCGCTTTTTAATCATTTGTATCTCAAGCAGCAGTTTAGAAAATTCATTTCAATCGAAACTTTTTATCACTCCATTGTTTCCAGGCATATACATTATTATAATCGTCTTAACCTGGATGACCAGCGAAAATTTTTATTCAGAACCTATCTGTTCAAAAAATCAAGAAGGTTTCATTATATCGAAGTGCAGGAGAGCGCAGAAATGCCCATTCTTATCAGCGCTGTAGCAGTGCAGCTTACTTTCGGGCTGGAAAAATTCATGCTCGATTATTTCAGCGATATTTTTGTGTTGAAGGATGACTACCATTACGGATTTTATTCCCGGCCTTTTATGGGTCATGTGGATCAGACAGGAATTTATTTATCCTGGGATAATTTTATCAAAGGCATTTCGGGCCAGACGCCTAATTGCAATGTAGGGCTTCATGAAATGGGACATGCGCTTGCCTATGTAACTTTTATCACGGAAACTGAAGAAGACAAGCATTTCAAAAAAGAATTTAAAAACTTTTCCAAAGTTGCCCGTCCTATTTTTACGGATATGCAGCAGGGAGCCAAAAACCTGCTTGGAGAATATGCTTCTTCCAACTATCATGAATTCTGGGCTGTTTGTGTGGAAACATTTTTTGAAAACCCTTTCCGCTTCAAAAAAGAATTACCCGATCTCTACTTCTCAATGGCCAGATTACTCAATCAGGATCCGGTGAATTTTGTCAGCGGTAAAACAATGGTCATTCCGCAGAGTTCAGCCAGCCATATAGAACTTGTGCCTGTGCATGCGAATTAATTTTTCGTAGAGATAAAAATTTACCACATAGGCACATAGATTCATAGGTTCACATAGGAAAAATCTATGAGTATCTATGTGCCTATCTGCCCTATGTGGTTAGGTTTTAAACTCATCTCTTTCCTTCACATTTACCGGAATAGTATTTTGTTGCAAGTCCTTACTCGCTTCTTCCATTCTTTTTCTTCTGTTTTCTCTCGGCAATATCACCAGGTAGTATGAAAGAATAAAGAAGACCCCGATGCCGAAAGGAATCGCAGTATATTTTCGCCAGTATTCATCATTGCCGGTAAACTCAAGTAACATCCACATGGCATTGGCGCAAATCCAAAACACGATGGCAAGATTATGAAACAACTCAGCTTTGATTTTCCGGGTCTGCCAGGTGATGAGTAAAGCCACACTGATTGTCGGAAAGATCATGGCAATTCCCAAAGGCTTCCAGAGCATGGCCCAGCTTAAATCTTTAAACAACCAAAACAGGATATGCAGGTTTTCTGTTTTGCGGAATTTTTCGGGTATGCAATACATTTTTACCGTGCTCATGGCAATAATATAATATTACTTGAAGAATGAGCTTCTGCAGGAAGCCTTATCAGGACAAAAATATATAATTGAAAAAAGAAATGGCAGTCGTGTTTAAATATTTGCAAAATCTCAGTTTTAAAACTGACCACATAGATACATAAGCAAATAGTTACACACAGCTATGTGATTCTATGACCCTATGTGCCTATAAGGTAAAGTCCTGAAAGTTCAAATTGAGAGATTATGCAATTTCAATCGCCAGGAGCAGCAATATCTCTTCCCAATATTTTGCTGAATCTTCGAACGTTTACTTCGGGCATCAGCAACGATTCATGGACAATAGAATGGCAGAATTGATTAGCAAAAAAAGGGGCGAGAGAACATCCTTTCGTACCCATTCCATTGAATATTCCCACGTTTTTATGTACGGGATGAAAACCAACAAATGGCCTGCGCTCCAGTGTCGCCGGACGAACAGCCGCGTAATGATTTATTATTTTGAAAGGAATTTTCAGCCATTGTTTTAATAAGGCTTCGGTTTTGTTTCGAAAAGTTTCAGTAGGGCTATCATTTTTGAATTCCCAATCATAGGACGATCCTACCCAAAACTGTGAATCATTCCATGGTACCAGGGTCATTCCTTTTTTGTAGATATACTCATTTACGGGTAAATCGGCTTCAATGATCAACGCTTCTCCCTTATTGGGAGCGAAAGGAAGATTTTTAAAATAGGGATTCTTAAATCCTGCGATACCGTCGCAAAAAATAATTTTTGATGCATGAATATCCCGGTAATCGATTTTATGGTTGGAGACAATAAGTTCATCAATCATAAATCGATCTTCCCTCAGTTGTTGTTTTCTGATCAGTGTATTTCTGCAAGCGGCGAGCAAGGATTGGATGTCGATGAGATAAGACGGATGAATTTCCCCATACCCGAAATCATAGCTGAAGAGCTGACTCCAGGTTTTTTCTTCTCTGGGCCTGGACAGGTATTCTTTTTCATCCTCATATCTTTTTATAAAAGCATCCAGCATCTGGGCAGAAGGAAAAAAATCGATTATTTTTTTTTGAGTGATGCAATGAATATTTAATTCCTTTTCAATCTGCCTGTATTCTCTCCAGACGAAAGGAAGCAGTTCGTCGATCATCCAGGTTTTTACCATGCGCCTTCCTGTAACAGGATTGATGATGCCTGACGCAATTTTTGAAGGTGTTAGTGGATTGGATTCATCAATCACCAGAAAACTCAGCCCCGATTTTTCTAGATAATGGCTCAGCATGGTGCCGCAGATGCCCTGCCCAATGATAAGAATGTCTACAGTCATTCTGCAAAAATAATCCTAACCTTGATTTGGGATAATTTTGCGACCGCCGGACCATGTCTTAACTTCAAAAAAATAACCACATAGGCACATAGAGTCATAGAAACACATAGCTATGTGAAACTATGTGGCTATGATTCTATCCCGCATGGAGCGGGACAAATTATGTTGAAAATCTCAACGTTACTTACTTGGTAATTAATTTCTTTCTTCCACAGAAATCCGGATACCTTCACTGTGCGCTGAAAATTCAGGAGCATACATGCATTGAATGGTGGTAATCCCATTACTGAAATGGCCGGCTGTGGTAGCAAACAACGTATATTCAAACACGTGAGTTCCTTTGGGTAGCCAGCTGAAAAAGAAATTGGTGCTGGCATCTTTAGGAGTTTCATAATAGGCCAGACCACTTTGCCACTTCCATCCACTGAGTACATCAACCGGCTCCATACAGGATGCGTGCATATCTTTCATGTGCACATATTCGAGGTTTCTGTCCACGCGTAATTCAATCCTGACCTTGATCTTGTCGCCGATTTTGAAACTGCCATTGTCCGGAACCGGTTCGAGCACGGGCCCGCGATCAGTATTTTTTTCAACAAAAATTTTTTTGCTCAGGATAATGGGAATTTTTCCATTGCCAGAAGGAGTTATTTTATTCAGGTCTTCGAAATATTGCCAATAGATACTACCCCAGGCCGGTTCCCGGGTTGCGGAGGGAGAGGAAACGGATACTTCAATATTACCCATGTCGGGCCGGACAGATGCTTCATCAATTGTCTTTTTAAAATAACCTGTTCCGGTTTCGCCAATTTCGTTTTTGTTATTCATTATCGTATTGTCCAGCCTGATTTCAACCTGCCGCTGTGCTGTCAGCCAGTTTGATCGCCCAAACAATAAAGCATAACAGGCATCAGCAGTCGCTTTTGTGGTAGTCCAGCTTTGGACCTGCTTTTGCTTTAATAACCAGGCCTTCAGGTTGTCAGTTATTTTATGGTCTCCGGAAATTTCCTCAAAAGCCTCAATCAACAGGGATTGTGTTTCTACTGGAGCCTGGTACCAATAGTAGCCATTCGGAGCATCCTTCCAATACATTCCCATTTCTTCGTCTGTTGAAGCGTGTTGTTTCAATGAATTCAGTATATCATGGGCTGTTTTGCTGTCGCCCGACCTGAACAACGCCAGTGCAATCATACCCTGCATATATTTATTTTGTTGCAACCAGGATTTCCTGGCCTGTTCACGGTAATGGTCAACCGCAGCAGCAGTGGTTGCAGGTATGGAATTTTTGCTGAAGAAGCTGCGGGCATATAAATACAGTATCTGAATTTCAGAAATTTCGGCAGAACCGGATGATTTGATTTTTCTTTGATTAAAATCTTCGAAATCTACTTGTATTTTTTTGTCGAGGTAATTTATTGCGGCTGTAGCCATGCTGTTTACTTCCTTATCCAGGGATACGGGCAGTGCATTGAGTTTTTTTAAATGCCCAATGCCAGTAAGAATATATTGTGTGATATACCTGTCATCGGCGCCGCCTGCAAACCAGGCAAATCCGCCATTGGCCAACTGCATTCCTTTTAATTTTTCTATTGCTGATCTCAGTTCACCGTTCATGCGAACCAGGTCAAACAATAAAGCAATATTCTTTTTTTGCCGGCTCTCATTATTGGCTTCTAACACCCAGGGTGCTTCTTGCAATAAGACCGATTTCAATTCTTCATTTTTTTGAAGATTGCTCAAGAGAGTTGCTGTATCCTCCTTTTCCCACCGTTCAAACACTTCTTTTATTCTCGGGGCGCTGTTGGTTATCATGGTGGCCAAAGCATTTGCATAGAAACGGTTAAATGTTTGTTCCGAACATTCGTAGGGATATTCCATGAGGTAGGGAAGAGACTGCACGACATACCATGCCGGATTGCTCGTGAACTCTACAGTTAATGCATGCTGGGTCAGCGTTTCACTTTCCCCGCTATGGAGCAAATTTCCGAATTTGAAATTCATAGTTCCGTTTCCATTGATATTTATTGGAAGCGTTTCAGTAACCAGTGTTCGGTTAGTCAATACCGGTAGCGTGGATTCTTCGCCATCGGAAACCTGGGCATTGTTTCCCGGAAGAGGAGCCCTGGCTGTGATGCTGTATGTGACGGGCAGATCAAACTGGTAAGGAACTTCGATGGGGAAATTTATACTTGTGCTTTGCTTTGCGGCAACCGTGAAATACTGGTTGGGTATCCTGTTACTGAAACGGCTGTCGAGTTGCTGGCCGGTCAAAGGATCTGTCAATTGCAATTCGGCCTGACCGGTTATTTCTGAATCGGTAAGGTTCACAATTTTGGCGCTGAATTCAATCCGGTCACCCTCACGCAAGAACCTGGGCGCATTAGGCTGAACCATCAGTTGTTTTTGGGTGATGACTGATTTCTCTCCATATCCGAATGCAAGGTCTTTGGTATGCGCAAGTGTCATCCATTTCCATTGCGTCACCGCCTCAGGCATGGTAAAGAAAAATTCAACATTGCCGGAAGAATCAGTTTTCAAATCCGGGAAGAAGAATGCCGTTTCATTGAAGTTTCTGCGGGTTTGCAATATTGGAGCATGCTGTTCTGTTTTTTCGGGTTGACCGGTCTCCTTCAATTCTTCGGCCTTCATATTCATCATTGCTCCGGTTATATCCGTTTTTCTTTGTATAGCATATCCTGTAACCACTACATCATCGAGTTGGCTTTCCGGTCCTGCCCCATAAGACATATCGGATTTGCTTCCTCTCAACACTATTGATCCGGTCATATGTCGATTGAAAATGAAAAAATCATAAATTTTTTGGAAATTGTTTTCAAAATCTTGACCCGGATATTTTTCTTTCGATTGAGTTAGCAAAAAATCGTTTCTGCCATACCACCTGTTATTTCCAAAATAATCAGTCCAAAGATTGGGAATACCCCAGTACTGGCCTTTGAACTGATCCAGCGAAGCATCATACATGGCCGACAATATTTCCGCTGCTGCTTTTTCTTTTTGATATCCTGTGATTTTTATCTTCCATTTCTCTTCATTGCCGGGAAGGGTTTTATCGCGCCAGGTTTCGTAACTGATCTTTAATTCTTTGTTCGACCAGGGCACTTTGATGAGATCGCTGCTTGTGTAAAACCTGTTGTTTTTGACGAAGGCGAAATACATTCCGAATCCGCCGCGGTCATCCATGGTGACGGGCATTTTTATGTATTTCTTCTCATGATTGAGGCTGAAAAATAAATAATCATTTTTTTGCCCTTCTTTATTAATGATAGAATTTTTGTCGACCTTATTTATAATAAACAAATCATTTGCAGATGAAGCGATGCTAAACCTGGCGGTATCACCCGGCTCACATACCTGGCTATTGTCTGAGATCCAATTGTATTCAGTTGGAGGCAGGCTGCCAGGCTGAGCATCATACAACTGTACAAATTTTCTATCTTTCACTTTTTCACCCCACCTGTCTTTAGCTGAAGCTTCAATCAGGTACCAGCCCTGTATAAGATTCATTCCTGATAGTTTCATTTTTTTCCCTTCGAAAGATGAATCAGACAGTTCGAGAACCTTATCCAATTTTTCCCAGGTTTCTTTTTTTGTTTCATTACTGTATTCATCATTTGGAAAATATTTCAGGTACTCTTCCTTACTCATTGCAAACTGGTCCGGCTCCTGCCAATAGCGCTGCCTGATCAGTCTTTCAGGTGATTGTAACCGGTAGATGGTGAGATTGATTTTTGCAGGTTCAAATTTGCCTGAAAGATTTTTTGTTTGGACCGACAGGTAATGAACGCTGTCGATCAACAGATGGCTCTCATCAGGAAGATCGATGGACAGATTCAGAGATTTATACCCTATCGGTACAACTGTTTCCATGCTTCTTGTTTCTCCACTGATATCCGTGATGTCGGTGCTTATCCTGTATTCGAAAACGGGCTCCCATTCTTTTTTAATGCTCTTGTCCGGGATAGCTGTAAATGCTATGGAAAATTTTCCATCCGTACCGGTTTTGATCTCGCCGTGAGTGATTTCCTGGTCACGTGATACATGCCATCCACTCATCGGATATAACCAGGGATGAGGAAAGCGTGCCTGTCTGACCACGCGATATTGCACTGTTGCGCCATTGATTGCATTTCCCGCATAGCCATTCACGTTGCCTTTAATTTCAATACGATCATTGAGGCGATATGTCCCCTGCGCAGTGTCGAAACGGATATAAAATTTCGGTCGTTTGTATTCTTCAACTGAAAAAGATAATCCTTCCTGAACTGAGTCGTCTTCTATCTTAAATTCTCCATTCAGACGATTTGCAGGTAGCCGGAAATTGCCATGATAGGATCCAAATTCATTGGTTGTCACACCGAGGGAATCAATTTCTTCACCATTGGCATCATACAAAATGACCTTTGTCCTGAACCCCGGAACAATCTTATATTTCCTCGTCGTGAAATCTTTGGTTACGGTAATTCCTTTAAAATATATTGTTTGGCCAGGCCTGTAGATAGAACGGTCAGCAAATAGAAATGTCTGCAGATTTTTTCCTTCATATTCGTTTTGATTCATTTGAGTTTCATCGTTATTTTCTTCGTACATGCCAGAATTATATGGCAGGTTTTCATTCATTAGCAATTGGTCATTGCCTCTCGTGAATTCAAGACTATAGTCATTGTAGGTATTTGTTTTGGAAGGATAAATATGGAAGAATCCATTTTTGTCGGTATTAAATTGCTCTCCTTCCCGCTGAACCCTTTTGTTCTTTTTGGGGTCATAATAATAATAATATACCTGCACCTGGGTTCCCTGTAAAGGATGTCCCGTTTCGCGATCCAGCACGAAGTAGTCGTTTCCATAGTTGATATAGGAGATGCCAGATATATAAAATGACTGCATGCAAAGAGGATTTTTTTCAAGACTGAAAAGGCTGTCTTCGCTGGCTACTAAAGCATACTGTCCCGGCTCAAGGGCATCCACTTTTATTTCAACAGCGTGCGGCTGATAATCTTTGGTATCCGGAAGTGACTGGCTAAACTTCTTGAGAGGTTCAAGCCTGATAAGTTTCTCCCAATAACTATTTTTTCCATTCAATGCAAGAAGATCTTCTCTATCCTTTTTTTCAATGCGGATGATCCGCAAATAAAGACGGTTAATATTTTTGTACGACACCAGTATACGAAAAGGCTTGCCCGGGATATTTACTGACTCGGCGCGCAGGCTTAAATTCTTCTGCAGGATTCGTCTTAACAAATTTTGACAGTTTACTTTCCCTTCACAACTGTCATTGCCCGCTTGCGAATTGATTACCCGTTCACAAATTTTTTTTTCCTTCAAATAAGCATAACGGTTAGCAGTATCCTGCAGCGGGTTGTACAACGTAGCCTGGTTAACGAATTGCTGTGCCTGCAGATACCAGGCCTGTGCAGCAGCGGGTATGTCATAGTAGATATTGGTGATGGTTTGCAAACCTGCTGTATATAGTTCTTCCTTGTCTTCCATCCCTGCATATTCATTGGCAAATTCGAGTCTTTCCATATCTACATCGAGTATTGCATCAGGTTTTGAATCGGAAGAATGAAAGCGCAATAACTTTTGAAAGAGGAGAAGCGCTTTGAAATGAGGAGAAAGAGAATCTGCAATGTTAAAATGATAGTTAGCAAAACTATTCTTATCCGCAAACACAATAGGATCGTCCAATTCAAAAGTATCAGACGCGCGGATAAGGTCTGCATCAGGATTTTCAAAATATTCCAAAGCCCGGTGAGAGAGCATGTCGAAGAGGGTAGGGCGTAAGTAGCGGACATTGCCTTTGATAATGATTGCATCGAAAGGCTGAAGCTTGGTTTGCTCTAATAATTTTTCCTGGACCAGCGAAGCTAGATAGAGCTGGGTGATTTTTTTGTGGAAATCGGCCACACCCCAGGAACTGATATCATTTTTTTTAAAATTTATTGTTGCAGTCCGGTCATATAATTGCCACCTGTGTTGCTGGTAATAACTCCAATATATTTCTGCTTCGATGCTTTGCAAAATAGATTTAGCGGGTTGATTGGAAAGAGCGATTTCCTTGTCCAGCTCAGCAATATTCCTTATCGCAGCATCAGCATCTTTTCTTTCGAGTAAATTCATTTTATATAGAAGCGCCTTGATGACCTGTACTTCATTCTTCTCCTTTTTTGCGGAAAAATAAATTGTATTTACTTCATCTAAGGCTGACTGAACTAACCCCTTTTTGTTGATCAGTGAATCTATTTTTGCCCATGCTTTTTCATAACTGTTCTTATTTTGTTGGGCAGATAAAAATGCAGGAAGTAAACAGGCAAACGCGAATACAAAAAAAGTTCTGCAGATCATGAAAAAGCTTTTTTAAAGTTACTATTGTTATGGTCAATTATTTGTCGGAAGGAGAACTGTGTTGACAAAGATGCAGTTTTGAATGAATTACATACGCTTTAACAGGATTATAACTATTGCTTCTTAAACAGGATAAGCCGGATGAAATCTTAGGAACGAAAACATTATTGCTAACAAGTAAAACAAAAATTATGAAAGCGAAATTTACAATACTGCTTGCTGCAGGTTTATTTCTTGCAGCTGCCACACAGGCACAAACTCCTTATGATTTCCATCACGACAGGCAGGACATCAGGCAGGACAAAATGGATATACACCATGATGCAGCCGATATGTACAGAGACAAAAAAGATATTCGGTTTGATGACCGATTTGGAGATTTTCGTGACCTGCATCATGATCGCGTTGATTTACGCGAAGATCGCAGGGATCTCTATCACGACGTACATGACCTTAGGTACGACCGCAGGGATCTCCGTTATGACAGGTGCAGGAATTTTTAAGATGGTTGTTTCGATTAGTAGAATGAAAAAGCCCGGTATTGCCCGGGCTTTTTATTATAGAATTAATTCCTTCAATCTTTATTTCTTAATCACTTTCGCCATGGTAGCGCCGATGTCTGCGGGACTCTGCACCACATGAATGCCGCATTCGGCCATGATCTTCATTTTTGCAGCCGCAGTATCATCAGCCCCGCCAATGATGGCGCCAGCATGACCCATCCTGCGACCGGGAGGAGCAGTTTGCCCGGCAATAAAACCCACGACGGGTTTTTTACTGTTTTGTTTAACCCATTTTGCCGCCTCTGCTTCCATGCTTCCGCCAATCTCTCCAATCATGACGATCCCCTCTGTTTCCGGATCATTCATCAGCAACTCAACGGCTTCACGTGTCGGTGTTCCAATAATCGGATCTCCTCCGATGCCTACCGCAGTAGAAATTCCCAGACCTGCTTTAGCCACCTGGTCGGCAGCTTCGTAAGTAAGAGTTCCTGATTTGGATACAATTCCGATTTTTCCTTTTTTGAAAACAAAGCCCGGCATGATACCCACTTTGCATTCGCCTGCAGTGATGACACCAGGGCAGTTGGGACCAATTAAGCGGGTAGGCTTCCCCGATAGATAGTTCTTTGCTTTCACCATGTCCTGCACAGGAATGCCTTCGGTAATACAAATCGTCAATGCAATGCCTGCTTCGGCGGCTTCCATGATAGCATCAGCAGCAAAAGCAGGGGGAACGAAAATGATAGAAACATTTGCTCCTGTTTCCCTGACCGCTGCTTCTACAGTATTGAACACGGGCCGGTCAAGATGTTTGCTGCCTCCTTTGCCAGGTGTTACGCCACCCACCAGTTGCGTTCCGTACTCAATCATTTGTGTTGCATGAAAAGTGCCTTCTGTTCCTGTGAATCCCTGAACGATGACTTTCGAATTCTTATTAACTAGAATGGCCATTAGAATGGATTTAAATCACTTTTATTCAGTGCGCAAAAATAGGGAAAATGTAAATGTGTGAATGGCATTGGGTCAGATTTGACAGAACAACTATGCATAAGTGCTTAATTTATTTTATCAGGTCTTCCATATTCCGGTTGTTATCGATTTTGCCGGTTTGCTCAAGCATACGCATATCCTTTGCATCCTTCAGGAATTCGGAGGCAAAAATGAATTCATTGAGCTTCTCATTTTTACTAAAGATTATCTCCTTATTGCTGCCTTCCCATTCTTTCAGCCCCATATACATATAAATGATATGGTCCCCGATTTCCATCACACTATTCATGTCATGTGTGTTTACGATAGTAGTGATATTGTATTCTTCCGTTATTTCTTTGATGAGCTTATCGATCAGGAGAGCGGTCTGGGGATCAAGCCCTGAATTGGGTTCGTCGCAAAACAAATATTTCGGATTGAGCACGATGGCTCTCGCAATACCTACTCTTTTTTTCATGCCTCCTGAAATCTCTGCGGGAAATTTGCTATTGACATCTTTCAGGTTCACTCTCTCCAATACTTCGTTTACTCGTTTCAGTTTTTCGGAATAATGTTTTTTCGTGAACATATCCAGCGGAAACATGATATTCTGTTCAACGGTCATGCTGTCAAACAATGCAGATCCCTGGAAAAGCATACCGATCTGCTGTCTCAGTTCCTTTCGTTCCTCGTCATTCATTTCAGTGAAATTTTTTCCGCTGTAAATGATTTCACCATGATCGGGTTCAAACAGTCCAACCATACATTTCATCAAAACAGTCTTACCACTTCCGCTTGAACCAATAATAAGATTGCATTTGCCTGTTTGCATTATGGCGCTTACATCATCGATAACGATTTTGTCATTAAATGCCTTTCTTATGTTTTTTAATTCAATCATTTTAATTTATTCGTACAGGTATCTATGCAATACAATTTTTTGCCTGGATTCTGGTTCATAACAATACTGCTGCGAGTACATAATCCGCGAACAGAATCATAATGCAACTTACCACGACCGACTTTGTACTGGCTCTCCCGATTTCAAGTGCACCTCCCTGCACATAATATCCGTAATAGGCAGGTATACTGGAAATAATAAAAGCAAATGTGTACGCTTTCATCAATGCAAAAGTGACGTTGTAGGGCTGAAAGTACTGAAGCAGCCCCTTATCGAACTGGCTGGGCGCAACAATTCCGGTCATTGTGCTGGCAAATCTTCCCCCCCAGATTCCTAGCACAGCAGAGATGATGACAAGCAAAGGAATGACTACGAGTGAACCGAGAATTTTTGGGAGTATGAGATAGGTTTTGGTATTGATGCCCATGATCTCCAATGCATCGATCTGTTCGCTGACGCGCATATTTCCCAATTCACCGGCAATCTTGCTGCCCACTACTCCTGCAAGAACGATACAAACCAGTGTCGGCGCAAATTCAAGGATTACCGTATCCCGGACGATCTGTGCAATGGTTGATTTGGGAATGAATGGAGTGACCAGCTGATAAGCAGTTTGCAGGGCAGAAACAGCTCCCATGAATATGGAAATGATGATAACGATGCCTAATGAGCCGATACCAATTTCTGAACATTGGTGCATAAATTCTTTCCAATACATTTTTCCATTTTCAGGTCGGGAAAACATTCCTTTCACCATCAGAAAAAAACGACCAAATTCAGTAAATATAGTCATGAGTCGGAGAAATTCTGAACCCGGAATTGTACACCTCAGCAGATGGTCACAATAATCGGATAATTATAATTTAAGAATGAAAATACAATTTCTTTTGGTCTTAATGATATCGCTCCTACTGATGTCTCTCTTTTGATCTTTTCCACCAAGACGTTTTCATCAAGGATTCGTCGGTTGTTGATTTGCATTTGATCTGTGCATCAACGATGGCGACCAACGCCATGTTATAAATGCTGCGCACAGAACTTCCCAATTGTAATACATGAACCGGTTTTTTTAGTCCGAGAAGAATGGGACCGATGGCATCTGCAGCACCGACTTCAATTAACAAATTGTAGGCGACATTTCCTGCAGCGAGATTCGGAAATATCAGTGTGTTCACTTCCTGATCAACCAGTGAACTAAAAGGATAATTTTCTTTGAGCAGGTTATTGTTGAGCGCTATGCTCGCCTGCATTTCGCCATCCACAATAAGCCCTGGATTTCTTTCTTTTACAATTCTTGTCGCTTCGGCAACGAGCCTTGCTTCAGGCGAATCGCTGGTTCCGAAATTGGAATAACTAAGCATCGCAATCCTCGGCGTGAGATTAAAATTCCTGATTTCTTTTGCCACCAACAATGTGATGTCGGCCAGTTCTTCGGCAGTCGGATTGAAATTTACCGTAGTGTCGGCAAGAAAAAGAGGGCCTCTTTTCGTCAGCAGCAAATACATGCCGGCGATTTTCTTAACGCCTTCTTCTGTGCCAATTACCTGGATGGCGGGACGAATGGTATCGGGATAATTTTTTGTCAGCCCGGATATCATCGCATCGGCTTCGCCTGTTTCGACCATCATGCAGCCGAAATAGTTTCTGTCGCGCATTATTTTCAACGATTCATGTTTGTTGAATCCCTTACGTTGGCGTTTTTTGAAAAATATTTCACTGTAAGATTTCCTCCGCTCTTCATGCTCATCACTTCGCGGGTCAATAATCGGTAGTTCTTCAATATCAATATTATTTGCTGAAGCGATGCTTTTTATTTTTCCCTTATCTCCTAACAGCAATGGATAAGCGACACCTTCATCATAGAGAATTTGAGCCACCTTGAGGATCTTCAGGTTATCAGCTTCAGCGAAAACAAGACGCTTAGGTTCGTTTCGGGCCTTGTTTCCAAGTGCGCGGATCAATTGGTTGTCTAATCCCAGTCTTTTGTTCAATTCAATGGAATACGATTCCCAGTTTTCAATCGTAGTCTGTGCGATGCCACTCTCTATTGCTGCTTTGGCGACGGCAGGTGCCACGGTGGAGAGTAAGCGCGGATCAAGCGGTTTGGGGATGATATATTGTGGACCGAACACTATATTTTTTTCATTGTAAGCCATGTTCACCATATCCGGAACCGGGCTCTTGGCCATCTCGGCCAAAGCCTTGACTGCCGCAAGTTTCATAGCTTCGTTGATCTGCGTAGCGCGGACATCCAGTGCTCCGCGAAAAATGAAGGGGAATCCAAGCACATTGTTTACCTGGTTGGGATAATCACTTCGTCCGGTAGCCATAATGATATCATCCCTGACTTCTGTTGCTGCATCATAAGAAATTTCCGGATCGGGATTGGCCATGGCAAATACAATGGGTTTTTTTGCCATGCTTTTTATCATCTCCTTTGTAACCACATTGCCTACACTAAGTCCGACAAAAATATCGGCATCTTTCATTGCTTTTTCCAGGGTCCAATCACTTTTTTCGACTGCAAAACTTTTCCGATCTTCATCGAGATCATTTCTTCCGTTATGCAATACACCCTCTTTATCAAAAAGAATAAAGTTTTCTTTTTTTGCGCCCAGTGCAAGGTATAATTTTACACAGGCCATGGCAGCTGCTCCGGCTCCGTTGACGACAAACCTAACCCGGTCAATCTTTTTTTTCTGAAGCTCGAGAGCATTCATCAATGCGGCGCTGCTGATGATGGCTGTGCCATGCTGATCATCATGCATGATGGGAATCTTCAATGATTCGCGTAGTTGTTTTTCGATATAGAAACATTCAGGGGCTTTGATATCTTCCAGGTTGATTCCGCCGAAACTTGGTTCGAGTGATTTCACAATCGAAACGAATTTTTCGGGATCTTTTTCATTG
Organism: Puia sp.; assembly: GCA_035501475.1. Taxonomy (GTDB): domain Bacteria; phylum Bacteroidota; class Bacteroidia; order Chitinophagales; family Chitinophagaceae; genus Puia. Next base: position 32,953 of record DATJWE010000013.1, read on the forward strand.
ATTTCGATATCGAATACATCAATGTCTGCAAAAATTTTGAATAATACCCCCTTGCCTTCCATAACGGGCTTGGAAGCCAGCGGTCCGATATCGCCAAGCCCCAATACGGCTGTTCCATTACTGATCACAGCGACCAGGTTCCCTTTCGCTGTGTATTTATACACATCTTCCGGATTTTTTTCAATTTCCTTGCAGGGTTCTGCTACCCCGGGTGAATAGGCCAGCGATAAGTCTCTTTGCGTTTTGGCTGCCTTAGTAGGAACGACTTCAATTTTTCCGGGTCTCCCTTTCGAATGGTATTCGAGAGCCTGTTCTCTTCTCAGTTGTTTTTTTTGCATATCGCTTTTTTGTATAACGGGGAACAATACCTGCTATTACCTGACAACTGCTTCTACCTGTTAATATTATAATGCAAAATACGAAAATGTGGATAGATGGATGAACAGGGTTTGAATACCCCGGTAGTATTTTATTAATAAAAGATTTAACCGTTCATTGGAGATTAAAAAATTCTTAGGGGTACAGTAACATCAAGCCTTTTCACCGACAACCGACATTTTCCGATTATGAAGGCTTGCCCCGTAGGGGCGACATGCCGGATATTTTTATTCGGGGGATTTGAATATATATCGCTGGTCATATTCAACTTCAAAATGGTCTAAGAAATCCTGATATTCTTTCAGAAATGTTTTTCTGCGATGATGTTCTTCCTGGTTCTCGATGTATCGGGCTACCGTTTTTATTTGCGAGCGGGAATAGGAAAAAGCGCTATAGCCTTCCTGCCACCTGAATGTGTTATTGGTGAATTCCCGTTTATTGATCCATTCTGAAGAATCGCTTTTTATCAATCTCATCAAATCGGATAAGGATTGATGGGGCCTGAAGCCTATCAGGAAATGCAAATGATCGGTCATGCTGTTTATCGATAGCATTTTATGATTATGATTTTGAACAATGCCTGTGATATAGCGATGTAATTCTTCTTTCCACGAAGGCTGGATGCATGCCGCCCGGAATTTTACCGCTACAATGCAATGAATATGGATTTGCGTATACGTATTTGCCATGAGGCTACCGACATTGCGCCCCTACGGGGCGTGAGAAAACGAATATTATTTTTCTACCGGGATTATGCTCCTATTGGGCATGAAAAAATAAATTTAATTTGCTGCCGATGCATTTCTTCTACAGATCCGGAAAAGGAATGTAAATTTTCAACCAACATTGTACCCTACGGGGCACAGGAAAACGAATATTATTTTTCTACCGGGATTATGCCCCTACATGGCATGAAAAAATAAATTTAATTTGCTGACGATGCATTTCTTCTACAGATCCGGAAAAGGAATGTAAATTTTCAACCAACATTGTCCCCTACGGGGCACGGGAAAACGAATATTATTTTTCAACCGATATTATGCCCCTTCGGAGCATTTGCCGGAGGCAAAGATCTTTACATTCCCGTATAGTGTTATGCGGAAAAAAAGCTTTTGAGAACGTGATTTAATCATCAGATCATGGTAAAGAAAACCTTGAAGTTCTTTAAAATTATATTAGATAGAAACAATGAAGAAGCAGGCAGGAGCCGATCATACATTCACCGAACTCCCCAGCCAGGCCATGATGCCCATGCCGATGCCAATTGCGGATTCATCGACATCAAAAGTAGGAGTGTGTACACCGGAGACGATTCCTTTTTCAATATTCATTACACCCAGCCGATAGAAGCAACCCGGAATAACCTGGGTATAATAACCAAAATCTTCAGAGCCCATTCGTATTTCTGTTTCCAATACGTTTTCTTTTCCCATATATTCTTCCGCCCTTGTTCGCGCAATTCCGTTTAACTGCTCATTATTGTATACGACCGGATATCCAACATCGATATGAAGATCAACTTCGGCTCCCAGGGAATGGACTAATTCCGTTGTTATCTTACGGATAAGCTCATGCGCTTTGAAGCGCCAGGATTCGTCCATCGCGCGGAACGTCCCCATCAGCTTCACTTCGCTTGGGATGACATTGGTCGTGTGTCCGCCCTGCACGGAGGTGATGGATAGCACCGATGGAGAAAAGGGATTCCTGTTCCGGCTGATGATTTGCTGTAATGCAACGACGAGCTGTGATGCAATCAAAATTGTATCCGTTGTGGTGTGAGGAGCAGCAGCATGTCCTCCTTTGCCTTTGATCGTAATATATAATTCATCGGCGCTGGCCATGACCATACCCGACCTGAAACTTAGCTTTCCTGTTTCGAGCCCCGGATGAACATGCAGACCGAATATGGCTTGCGGTGCCGGGTTGTCCAATACTTTTTCCCTGATTAGCAAACTGGCGCCACCCGGGTTTCTTTCTTCCCCCGGCTGAAAAATGAGTTTGACAGTTCCTTCCCATTCATTTTTTAGCTCATTCAATATTTTGGATGCACCCAATAATATGCTTGTATGTACATCATGCCCGCATGCGTGCATTACACCATCGTTTTGCGATTTATAGGAAACATTGTTTTCTTCCCGGATAGGCAATGCATCCATATCGGCGCGCAAGGCGATAACTTTTTTGTCGGGATTCTTTCCTTTAATCAGGCCGATCACTCCCGTTGCCGCCTTTATTTCGAAAGGGATATTCCATTCAGAAAGCTTATTCTGTATCAGAGCCGATGTTTCAAATTCCTTATAACTCAATTCCGGATGCGCATGCAAATGATGACGGATATCTATAAACGCCGGTGAATATTGATGAGCGAGTTGCCTGATCTTATCTTTAAGCATGAATCTTCGAATTAATGCGTATCACGAAAAAATGTTCTTTTATTGTTATGGCTGATTGGCCGGAAAACAAAAATACAATTTGAATTCACTCGGAATGGACCGCTTGCTAATCAATCATTCCAGTTTTTCCGGCTTTACCTCAATGATATCATGAATCAAATAGACTCCTGATGGAAACAGCTTTGACAGTTGCTGGATATACGGATCAGCTTCTTCCGGAGTTTTGAAATTCCCCACATTCAATTTGTAATTCGGTGGCTGATAAATGATATATGACTTTAGCTCGGGATATTGCTGGTATATTTTTGTTTTCACAGCGAACACTTTGTTGCGATCGTTTGAATTGATTACCTGGATACGATAACCCGGAATATTGCGTCGGCTGTCACGGGTGGTTTCTTCATTGATCTGGATTTGCTTTTTAATCAGGAGATCAACGCGAGGATCTTTATGAACAATGATAGATCCCGAATCACTCTGCGCATATACTCGTCCCACGAATAAAAGCCCAAAAAGAATTTTTTTCATGTCATCTTCTTTTTAAATACTATAATACAGGAAGCTAACTGACGCTTTGTTCAATCGCGCTTTGGACAATATGCACTCCTGCACTGCTGCCCAACCTGGATGCGCCGGCATCAATCAGCTGTTTCGCAAAATCATAAGTTCTTATGCCTCCTGAAGCCTTGATGCGAACGGAATCGGGTAAATTTTCCCTCATCAGCCTGACCGCATTCACCGATGCTCCTTTTTCAGCATATCCGGTCGATGTCTTCAAAAAATCAACTCCCATCTTTCCGTATAACAGGCAACATTGAACGATTTCGTCATCGGTCAGCAGGCCCGTTTCGATGATTACTTTCACCAACCTGTCATTATCATGAGCCAATGACAGAATAGACTCCATTTCTTTTTGCAGGTATGACCATGACCCGCTCTTTAATGCAGAAATATTAATAACGGCATCCAATTCCTGAGCTCCATCAAGCATGGCCTGTTCGGTTTCAATAAGTTTTGCCTTAAGCACCTCATAGCCCAGCGGAAATCCCACAACAGTTGCTACTTTTATACCTGAACCGGATAAGAAATCCGAAGCCTGCTTTACCCAGCAGGGTGGAATACAAACCGCCACAAAATGATATTGAATAGCCTCTTCACATAACTTCTTTATATCGGCTGATGTAGTAGTTGGTTTTAACAAAGTATGATCGATATAGGAGGAAATATTCAACACAATGTTAACCGCTTATAAAATTGTAAAACCGAAATTACTTCATTTCAGTAAATTCGAAATTCATTTTTAACCACTAAAACTATGCATATGAGACGCTTTCAGCTCTATCTGCTGGAAAGGCTGATTTTGCCTGCAGCTTTTTTTGCGTTCAACTATTCTGCAAGTGCCCAGGATACTTATCCTGTCAATGGAGTAGCTGATCCAAGGGAGAAAATTTATGCTTTTACCCATGCAAAGATTGTCAGGGATGGCCAGACAACATTGACGGATGCCACACTCGTTATCCATGATGGCAAAATCATTGGTGTAGGGAATAATATTACCATTCCCGCAAACGCTGTTGTCATTGACTGCACAGGCAAGTACATTTATCCTTCATTCATCGACATCTACAGTGATTATGGAATCGCTATTCCGCAAAGGCCAACAACCGGCATCTTTGATTTTTATAGCAGGGGAACGCAATTCCTTTCCAATACGAAAGGAGCTTATGGCTGGAACCAGGCCATCAAACCCGAAACCGATGGATCCAAAATCTTTGTGACTGATGATGCAAAAGCAAAACCTTTGCGCGAGCTTGGTTTTGGTACTGTGCTTACGCATCAGAAAGATGGCATTGCCCGCGGAACCGGGGTGGTAGTCACACTTGCGAATCGTAAGGAAAATCTTGTCATCATTAAAGAAAAAGCATCTGCACATTATTCTTTCAGCAAAGGGGTTTCTACTCAGAGCTATCCAAGTTCAATGATGGGCGTGATTGCTTTGTTGAGACAAACCTATCTGGATGCTCAATGGTACAAAAGCAAACCGGAGCATGAAGGAGTGAACCTGAGCCTGCAGGCCTGGCTCGATAACCAGCATCTTCCCCAGATCATTGAAGCGAATGATAAATGGAATGATGTTCGGGCTGATCGAATCGGGGATGAATTCGGAGTCCACTACATTATTAAAGGCGGTGGCAACGAGTATCAGCGCATCAAAGAAATGGTTGCAACCAATGCAGCGTTCATTTTGCCATTGAATTTTCCCCAGGCTATGGATGTGGAAGATCCAAACAACGCAAGATTTGTTTCACTGGCTGATATGAAGCATTGGGAACTTGCTCCGACAAACCCCGCGGCATTTGAAAAAGCGAAGATTCTATTTTGTCTGACAACATCGGATCTCAGAGACGTAAAACAATTCATACCCAACCTGAGAAAAGCATTTGACAACGGGCTGAGTGAAGATGCAGCATTTACTGCATTGACAAAAACACCAGCCATGTTGTTAGGCATCTACGATCAGGTCGGCAGCCTCGATCCGGGAAAACTGGCCAATTTCCTGATCACAACGGGACCGATTTTTAATGAAAAAACAGTTATTCTGGAGAACTGGATACAGGGAGAAAAAAATGAGGTGAAGGCGGAAAACTGGAAAACGCTCAAAGGCATCTATGATTTAGTCATCGACGGACCTGCCGGATCATCCCGCTATACACTCGATGTGAGAGGTAATGATGAGGCAAGGATAATTACAAAAGATACTATAAACACCAAATTCAGTTATGATGGCAAGCTGGTGACCCTGAGTTTTTCTCCGGCTATTTCGGGAAAAAAGCAGGCGGGTGATTCATCGGCTAACCGCAATGGACCATCAGGGTTTCGGGGACGACGGTCTGAAAAAACCAGCCCTGTGCTGCGATTAAGCGGAACCGTTAGTGGAAATACATGGAATGGCAATGGCGAGGATACTTCTGGTAACCGGGTTGTATGGTCAGCTAATTTTTTAAAAAGCGGAACGGAAACACCCGACACTGCCAAGAAAAAGACTTCCGTTGCTAACGGCAAAGTATTATATCCTTTTAACGGATATGGATGGGAAGAATTGCCCAAACAGGAGGACTTGTTGATTAAGAATGCTACAGTGTGGACAAATGAAAAAGATGGGAAGCTTGAAAATACAGATGTCCTGGTAAAAAATGGGAAGATTGCACAGATAGGAAAAAACCTCAGCGCTTCCGGCGCTAAAGTAATCGACGGGACGGGAAAGCACCTGACACCAGGAATCATTGACGAGCATTCGCATATTGCGGCCGCTTCGATCAATGAAGGAGCGCAATCCGTTACATCAGAAGTGCGGATCGGAGATAACCTCAATCCTGAAGATATCAGCATTTATCGTGAATTGAGTGGGGGAGTGACTTCTGCGCATATCCTTCATGGTTCTGCAAACACCATCGGCGGACAAACACAATTGATCAAGTTGCGCTGGGGAGTTAACGACGAGGATTTGAAATTCAAGAATTGGGACCCCTTTATCAAATTTGCACTTGGCGAAAATGTGAAAAGAACCACCTCAACAAATAATAATCGTTTTCCGGATACCCGCATGGGCGTGGAAGAAGTATTGATGGATGCATTTCAACGGGCAACGGATTATGAGGCGGCCATGAAAGCTTCAAAAAGCGGGAAGTCAACTGAGCCCGTTCGCAGGGATCTGGAACTGGATGCATTGGTGGAGATTCTTAACAAGCAAAGATTTATCACCTGCCATTCCTATGTTCAGAGCGAAATTACTGCACTTCTCCGTGTAGCTGATAAGTTTGGTTTCAGGGTAAATACATTTACGCATATACTTGAGGGTTATAAAGTGGCCGACAAGATGAAAGAACGCGGATCGAATGCTTCCACTTTTTCTGACTGGTGGGCTTATAAGGTTGAAGTACAGGATGCTATTGCTTATAATGCGACCCTGATGCAAAAGGTAGGATTAAACGTATGCATCAACTCAGATGATCCTGAAATGGCAAGGCGGCTTAACCAGGAGGCTGCAAAAAGTGTAAAATATGGGGGAATGAGTGAAGAAGATGCATTGAAGATGGTAACACTTAATCCTGCAAAAGCCATGCATGTAGATGACCGGGTGGGCAGCATCAAAGTGGGCAAGGATGCTGATTTAGTATTGTGGAGTGATCATCCGCTGAGTATATATGCCAAATCGCTGAAGACTATTGTTGACGGCATCGCTTATTACGATACTGAAAGAGATTCGGCTATGCGAAAATATATTCTGGCTGAACGCAATCGGCTGATTCAAAAAATGCTGGCTGAAAAGAAATCGGGGAATCCGGTTTCTCCTGCTACACCAAGTTATGAATTCATATTAGGCTGTGGTGATCATATGCACCATGATGGATTGATCACCATTTATGAGGATGATGAGGATGGAGATACGCAGTGAGTTTAGGGTTTGATGTTCAAAGTTTAAAGTTCAAATGTTCAATGTTATGGGTACGATCAAAAGGTTTGAAGATAATGAGTCTTCTCTTCAAAAAAATAAAACAAACTATATGAAAAGATATTTAACGATAGTCGTTCTTCTCTCATTCGGCCTGATGAGTTGGGCACAGGATGACGTGTATCCTGCAAAAGAATACAAGGGAGTACTCTTCATTACTAACGGGACGATCCATGTAGGGAACGGTCAGGTTATTGAGAACGGAACAATCAAAGTGGGGAATGGAAAAATTGTCCAGGTTGGTCAGAATATTTCTGTCACGCAGGACAATGCAAAAGTAGTTGATGCGCAGGGAGGTCAAATTTATCCGGGGTTAATTCTTCCCGTAACTGATCTTGGGTTGAAAGAAATCGCTGCAAGCGTCAGAGGCTCCAACGATTATTTTGAATTAGGAGATCTGAATCCTAATATTCGTTCTATTGTTGCGTACAATACCGATTCAAAAATCATCAACACATTAAAAGCAAATGGCATCTTGCTGGCAGGTGTTACTCCGCAGGGCGGAACTATCAGTGGTTCTTCCAGCGTGGTTCAACTCGACGCGTGGAACTGGGAGGATGCTGCCTATAAAATGGACAACGGCATCCATTTGAACATGCCGAGCTTTATTGCAAGGCCGACACGCTTTGCCCGTCTATCAGGGGAAACGCCAACCGATCCTACCAAAGAATCATTAGATAAAATAGAAGAGATTAAATCTTTTTTCCGCCAGGCAAAAGCCTATCTGGCAGAACCTTCGCATAAAGAAGTCAACCTGAAATTTGAAGCCGTAAGGGGATTATTCGATAAGAAACAAAAATTATTTGTTCATGCCAACCAGGTTAAGCAGATGCTGATCGCAGTTGACTTCGCCAAAGAATTCGGATTCGATGTAGTGATTGTAGGGGCCAGTGAGAGTTTTCTCATTGCCCCCCTCCTGAAGCAAAATAATATTGCAGTCATTTTGGGACTGGAACATGAACTACCGGCTACGGAAGATGATGATGTGGATCAACCCTATAAGACACCTGCACAATTGCAGCAGGCAGGAGTTCTTTTTGCGCTGAATGATGATCACGAAGAAAGCCGCTACCGTAATCTGATGTTCAATGCAGGAACTGCTGCTGCCTACGGATTGAGCAAAGAACAGGCATTACAAGCCATCACACTCAACAGTGCAAAAATATTGGGCATTGATGACAGAACGGGATCCATCGAAGTCGGGAAAGATGCCAACATTGTGATTAGTAAAGGAGATATTCTTGATATGCGCACAAGTATCCCTACACATGCATTTATACAGGGCCGTGAGGTAAGCCTGGAAAATAAGCAGACGCAACTCTATGAAAGATATTTAAAGAAATATGGGCTGAACTAAATTTAGAATTCATTGGGTTCTTTCAATAAAATTTATCGCTATGAATAAAGGATTGCTTGCTATTCTGCTTTTAATGTCGGCTGCCTGCACAATAAAAGCACAGGATAAACTGGACAGCCTCCTGCCTATTCGGGGCATTTGCATCAATATTCCCAGGCCTTCGCAATTGGATTCCTTTATTGACTTCATCAATAAAGAACTTCCTCCCCGGAAAGTCAATACACTTATTCTTCAGGTGGAATATTTTTATCAATTTAAATCACATCCCGAACTGGCGGACAGTTTTGCGTTATCTAAATCCGAGGTGAAGAAAATTGTGAAAGCCTGCAGGGAAAATCATATTCGTATTATTCCACAGATTAATTTTCTGGGCCATCAGTCCTGGGCAAGCAGGCTGAATAAATTATTACAGCAATATCCACAGTTTGATGAAACGCCTTATGTGAAGATGCCTGAGAAATATGTGTGGCCCAACCCGGATAATTTATATTGTAAGAGCTATTGCCCGCTTCATCCCGATGTACATAAAGTAACTTTTGACGTGATGGATGAGCTCTGCGATGTATTTGAAGCAGATGCTTTTCATGCGGGCATGGATGAAGTATTTTATATTGGCGATGACAAATGCCCGCGTTGCGGGGGAAGGGACAAGGCAGAATTATTCGCCGGCGAAGTGCGGTTGATTCATGATCACCTTGCACAAAAAGGAAGGGAGTTATGGATCTGGGGGGACCGTTTACTCGATGGCAAGACAACGGGACTGGGCGAATGGGAAGCCAGTTTCAACAATACCTATCGCGCGATCGATATGATACCCAAAGATGTGATGATCTGCGACTGGCATTACGATCGGCCGGATAAAACTGCGGTTTATTTTGCGATGAAAGGATTCAGGGTCATTACCTGTCCCTGGCGAAATCCGGAATTTGCTGTGACACAGATTCACGACATGGTTTCATTCAGACAGTCCTCAACTCCTGAAATGCGGGACAGATTTTATGGAATCATGGAAACAACCTGGTCCCGCACCGGCGCATTTCTGAATGGAATGTACCAGACTCCTGCAACTCCGAATGAAAATACGCCATGGAATTGTTTTAGAGTCATGTACGCGGCGATTGGAAACCTGCAGTAGTTCAGATTTTCGTTACTGAACTACCTTGATTATTCCTGCGCCATTGTATGAATGATATTCTCCGTTGTACATGGCGTCTGCGCTGATCGGCCCCATGCGATAGACGCCGGGTGAGACAGCACGCACCGCATAATAATAGGTTTGTCTGAATTCAGTCGCATCCACAAAAAGATTGATCCTGTCATCGCGTATATCCATGGCCGTAGGAGAATCGCCATCTTTGATCCAATCCATCCCGGGAATATCTTTTGTCCTCGGATTCTCGATCTCAAAACCGGCCGGCAACAGGTCGGTGATTACAACATTATCAATATCGGTGCTATAGGATTTTTCAAGCGTGATTTGAACAATGATGAGATCATTCTGTTTAAAAGTATTTCCGGCAATCAGCCTTCCATTCCTGTCAAAGAAACGTTTGCGCACCCTCAGGTAATTGTCTTCTTCCTTATAATTGCCGGTAACGCTGATCCCCTCAGCCTGCCAGAAATAATAGAGACGGCCGCTTCCTTTTGTGGCAATCTCAACATTGTTTACCTTTAATTGCTGTCCGTTGAGTTTGATATCCGCTCCGCTCATTGTCGCTACTGATTTTCCATCGACTTTAATATCTGCAGTCGCTGTTGATTTTGCAGATTCCCTTGCGATCTTACCCAACGCAAGAAAACTGAATGCCAGTTCCTGCGTACTGAACCAATAACGCTGTTTCAATTTTTCCGAAACATGTTTGGCCATCAGTGGAATTTGCGCGTTATCCGGATCCACGTCCACCAGCACATTCAGGGCAAGAGATTCATCGCGGATATCAGAATAAAAACTTCCTCCGCTTTGCGCAACAGATTCCTCTCCGGCAAACTGTGTAGGCAGAAATTGTTTGAAGCTGTTTTTATCACCAGCCATCGCGTACGCAGCCGATAACAAATACTTACAATCGAGACTTAGCAAACCCGGGTTGGCTTTGTAATAATTCATTGCGCTTACATTGGGTCTTCCGGCCATCGACAACACATACAATCCATAGATCACTTCTTTGGGAACTATTTTTCTATTCTGATTTCTGTTATAATAATATGGGATGGTTTTTTTATTTCTGAGTTGATTGTTGATATAGCCAAGCATGGTTTCAATCAGGCTCTTGTCTACATCATATCCGGCTTTTTGCGCCTCAAGTAAAAAATGTGCAGCATAGATAGTGCACCACCAGTTTTCTGTTCCTTCATTATCCCATAAGGTAACAGCACCAGTATACAATTGACGCATTTTTATTTTTCTGATAGCTT
>DATJWE010000014.1:0-15819 GCA_035501475.1 Puia sp.
CCTCCTTCAGCAACACAATTCCGTAACGATCTGCGGAAGACATTGGTTTGAGCGACAGGCAGCAATCCGCATGATGGGTCTGATGAAATCCGGAAAGCGCATTTACATCAACATCAAAAAAAGTGTCCCCATTGACGAGAAGAAAATTTTTTTCTTCAATTGTACGGGTAGCCAGTTTTACTGCACCGCCGGTTCCAAGCGGTTCCTGTTCGATTGAAAATTGAATGGCTGATCCCTGTATTGCAAAATCATTCTGTATATAATTTTCAATCAGTTCATGTTTATAGCCTAATGCAAGAATGAACTTCCTGATCCCCTGCTGTCGAAAGTAGTTCAATACATAATAAAGAAAAGGTTTGCCTGCAACAGGAGCCATGCATTTGGGCAAATCAGGAATTGCTGATCTGAGCCTCGTGCCCAATCCTCCGGCAAGTATAATTGCTTCAGTAATCATCCTGATTTCGAGTAAATCCCTTTGCCAATTATTTGATTCAGGCAAAATACTGCTCTTCGACGAGCTGGCAAATAATATGTCCCAGCAGTATATGGGACTCCTGAATGCGCGGCGTATCTTTTGAAGGGACGTTGATCAGGTAGTCGCTTAAATCTTTCATCTTTCCGCCTGTTTCACCGGTAAAACCGATGGTGATAACTCCTTTTTGTTTTGCCGTTTCAAAAGCATTCAGGATGTTTTTCGAATTACCGGATGTGGATAACCCTACCAATACATCTCCCTTGTTGGCTATTCCTTTGATCAACCGCGCATATACGACATCGTAACTATAGTCATTCGCGACAGCTGTCAGGTAGGAAGTATTGACATGCAGGGCCTCGGCCGGAAGTGCATCCCTGTCAGTATAAAAACGCCCGGAAAACTCTGCAGCAAGATGCTGGGCATCGGCAGCACTTCCGCCATTGCCGCAAAAATAAATCCGGTTTCCTTTTTTCAGCGCTTTCACCATTAGCGCTACAACATCTTCCACAGTCTTTACTATTTTTTTATCCTGAAGGACTTTATTTTTGACTGCAACAGATTCTTTAATTATGGTTTCTATTTTTGATTGCATATTTATTTTCCCCATACAAATTTACTGCTAAGAATTGACAGTTTACAGTTGACAGTTGACAGAAAATAGTTCGTAAAATGGACTATATATAATAGGCAAAAATTCAAATAATTGTCAAAAGGATCCGTGACTTGGTAGTTGAATTTATATAATTAATTTGCAAAATTGACTATTGCGTGTTGACTATTGCTTATTGTCTATTGCACTAGGTACTGTCAACTGTAAACTGTCATCTGTTAACTATCAAATCGTCCACGTCGTCAATCCATGATCAACAAACTGATAAGGTTTGCAATGACCACCAAAAGCTGACAGCGTATCCATGACCTTGTATTTGGAATTACCAGGGCAATAAAATATCATAAAGCCGCCGCCACCGGCTCCCGATATCTTGCCTCCGCTTGCCCCCGCCTTTCTTGCTGCATCATAGATCTCTTCCATCTTGCCGTTTGAAATGCCTTCTGCCATCTGTCTTTTCTGGCGGAAACCAAAATCAAGAATTTCACCAATTTCATTCAATCGTCCGGTCAAAAGCGCCTCCTTCATCATCAGGGATTGTTGTTTCAATTGATGCATGGCTTCAATTGATTCCCCTTTCTTATCAATCACATTCCGGCTTTGTTTTTCAATGATCTTTGCTGATTCGCGGCTGGTAGCAGTATAATAAAGGAGCAGATTATTTTCCAGTTCGAAAAGATATCTTTGTTTTACGCGCAGGGGATTTACGATCACTTTCTCTTCTTTGTAAAACTCCATATAATTCACGCCTCCGAAAGTAGCTGCATACTGATCCTGTTTCCCTCCGGCCATTTTCAGTTCCTTTCTTTCTATTTCGTAAGCAAGATGGGCAATATCATATTCGCCTAAGGGGAGCCGTAACATTTCTACAAAGGCGCCAATAATGGCAACGACGAGGGTGGAAGAAGTGCCTAATCCTGAACCGGCGGGAGCATCTACGAATGTGGACAACCTGAATCCGGTCAGGTCGGGTTTGTAGTCCTGTTGAATCCGATTGTATACTCCTTTTAGCAGATCAAGCTTACCATCAATAATCAGTTTATTGGCATAATCAAAGCGAAGCTCCTGCTTATGGTCCATTGATTCGAGAATGATTTCATTCTCGCGGAGGGGTTCGAGGGTTGCTGACGCATATAGCGACACGGTAGCATTCAGAATAGCTCCTCCAAACAAATCGCTATACGGACTCACATCTGTTCCACCACCGGCAAGGCCTATGCGCAAAGGAGCTTTACTTCTATAAATCATGGACTAAATCGCAAATGGTTTTAACAAGATTTTCCCAGGAATATTTTTGTTTTTCGCTGCGAAGATGAGGAATAAAATAGTCTTCACCTAATTCATAATATCGCAGAATGCTGCCTGCCAGTGAAGTTGGGTCGGCCTCTGTAACAAGGCCGGTTTGCTCATGCAGCACCAGGGAAGCCAGCCCCCCTGCATTGGAAACGATGATTGGCTTTTCAAAGTGATAGGCGAGGGGAGTTACTCCGCTTTGTGTGGCATGGCGATAGGGTTGAACCACTGCATCCGTGGCGCATAAATAATATTTCACTTCATCATCCGGAATAAAATCCGTTTTAAGAATCAGCTCATTCTCTATGTGCAATTCCTGAATCAGGTTCTGGTATGGTTTCGCATCTTCATAAAATTCACCAGCAATAAGCAACTGGATGCCGGCAGCTTTGATTTTTTCGTCGGCCATGGCCCTTAATAAAATATCCAATCCTTTATACCTCCTGATGAATCCAAAAAAAAGGATTATTTTTTCTTCATCGCCGATATAAAAACCATGTTTCGCCCGTAAAAAGCCGCGGGCTTCTTTCTTTGAAATAATTTCACCAAAATTGTCATACAATGGATGGAGGGCCCTGGCTGCTGGTTTTTGTTTTTCGAATTGCCGCAAATCTTCCAGCACTTTATCACTCATGGTCACAAAAGCATCGCAGCTTTTAAGAAAATATTTCGTGAAAGAAATATCGCCGGGTCTTTTTTCATGCGGAATAATATTGTCTGTGATTGCAATAATCTTCGTGTGTTTATTTTTTTTAACTCTTCGCAAAATTGTACCCAATGCCGGGCCCATGAAAGGAAGCCAGTAGCGTACCACGATAAGGTCTGGACAAAGTTTTTTCAATTCATCTCCGATACGTATCCAGTTAATTGGATTGACTGAATTGATTTTTGAAAATATTTTTATATCTGCCGGCGCGGGCCCTTCTGCATATTGAGTCTTGCCTGGAAATAAAAAAGAAGGATATTGCAGTGAGAAGGAATAAATAGCGCAGTCATGCCCTTCATTGGAAAACTCCTTAGCCAATCGTTGATCAAAAGTAGCCAAACCGCCCCTCAACGGGTGAGCAGGGCCGATTATGATGACGCGATTATTCAATGGATGCAGAATTGAAAAAAATAATGAATGTGGAAATTGGTCAATATGTATTGCCGGCCTCCTTCAAAATTCTGAATACAAAATTCTCCATTTCCCGTATTTTATTCTCCGATTTTTTTCTCAATCAGGTAACTGTTCCTTCCCGGATCGTTGCGGGCTATCAGCTCTGCCACGTAGCCAGTTACAAACAACTGTGTACCGATAATCATAGCCAAAAGCGCAAAAAAGAACAATGGTCGTTGTGTTAATCCGGTTTTGTCAAAAAAGAATTTGGAAATGGTAAGATAAATAAATATGATAAAGCCAAGGATAAATGAAACCCCGCCCCAGGTTCCAAAAAAATGCATGGGTCTTTTCCCGTATTTGCCTACAAATAAAATAGAAGCAAGATCCAGTCCTCCAGTAATCAGCCTACCCACTCCGAATTTAGATTTCCCGTATTTACGGGGATGATGGGATACTACTTTTTCGCTGATTTTTTTGAAACCCGCCCACTTCGCAATCAGCGGGATATAGCGATGCATTTCCCCATATACGTCAATACTCTTGACCACCTTTTGCTTGTAGGATTTCAGGCCGCAGTTAAAATCATGCAAAGGGATTTTAGAAACCCTGGCAGTGAACCAATTGAAAAATTTAGAAGGAAGTGTTTTGGAAAACGGGTCATGCCTGACTTTTTTCCAGCCGCTCACCAGGTCATATCCATCCTCGACAATCATTCTCCTCATTTCCGGGATTTCATCAGGACTGTCCTGAAGATCCGCATCCATCGTAATCACAACCTCGCCTTTCGATGCCCTGAACCCTTCGTTCAGCGCAGCCGATTTGCCATAATTTCGCTGAAATTTAATGCCCCTGACATGATGATCCTCTGATCGAAGAGATTCAATTACATTCCAGGAATTGTCGGTACTGCCATCATCAATAAAAATGATTTCGTACGATAGTTTATGTTCATTCATCACGCGTTCAAGCCACGAGGATAATTCAGACAAAGATTCTTCTTCATCCAGAACAGGAACTATGATTGATACATCCATCGATAACTTTTAGGCTTTATTCTCAAATTCAAACGGAGCTGGCGGATTTTTTTTAGGGATTGCTGCTCCAATCAGGGAAGAAACCACACCGATCAGAAGATACCAGAAAACAATTCCTATCACAAGCAGTAAAGTATAGTTTTTTTCAAAAAACTGCATCCCCTGATCAACCTGCTCTTCTGTAACGCCAGGTCTTTGCGTAGCCTTCTCTCTTGCGATGTCTATAATTTTTTGTTTCATGTCAGGAAAAATGAACCCGGCAAGTACTGTATAAAGGATCATAAAACAAGTTATGATGGCTGCCACTTTAAATCCAAATCCAAACAGATTGCCGTAGGTAACCTGATTGACTTTTTCCTTTGCATGGTTTATAATTGCCCAAATGATGCCGGCTACAAGGATGGCGAAGCCAAGGTATTGACTCCAGGTTTGGGTATATAGTCCGGAAAAATATATCACGATCGAGAGTACAATGAGAATTAAACTGACTATTATACCTGGCACGAGAGGGGGTGTAGCTTTTTTCTCCATATAGAATTGTTTTAAGTTTAAAATTAATTATTCAAAAATAATTTTTCTCCGTTGATAACTCCGATGGATCGTCCTGTAAATTCTCTTCCTATAAAAGGAGTATTTCTTGATTTTGATCTAATCCTTTTTTCATCCAATGTCCAGTGGGCTCCGGGATCAAACAAAGTCAGTTGACAGGCCTCGCCAGGTTCGATTTTCGGTTGTCCAAGACCGAAAATCTTCCTCGGATTGGTGCTCAGGAGGTTTGTCAGCTTCTCATCGCTTAGCTCAGGTATGATGGTTTTCAATACGGCATAAGAGGTTTCCAAACCTGTCATTCCGAATTTGGCATATTCAAATTCAAGCACTTTGCTGTCATATTCATGAGGCAGGTGATGCGTGGCCACGCAATCCACAGTTCCATCAATGAGCCCTTTACGGAGCGTTTTGACAACTTCCCGGGTGCGCAAAGGCGGATATACTTTAAGGTTAGTGTCATATTGCAGCAGGTCCTCATCAGTAAATACAAGATGATAAGGAGCTACCGAGCAGGTTACATTCAATCCGGAATCTTTTGCACGCCTGACATACTCGAGAGATTTGGGCGAGGTAATGCCGGTAAAATGAATTTTTGACTCAGCATATCTTGCCAGTTTAATGTCTCTTGCAATGATAAGCTCCTCAGCCATCATCGGTTTGCCCGGCAGGCCAAGACGGGTAGAAACCACCCCTTCATTGATCAGTCCGCTGGCGCCTACACTTTTGTCGTCGGGAACCTGAATGATCACTCCATCAAAAGTTTTTACATATTGCAGGGCCTTGAGCAGGAGTCCCGCTGATTGAACAGGAAGAATACCATCTCCAAAAGCAATTGCGCCGCTGCTTTGCATGTCATACATTTCCGAGAGTTCTTTTCCTTCCAGGTTTTTGGTAACTGCTCCGATCGGCCAAATATTGACAGGCAATGATTTTGCTTTATTGCGGATATATTCAACCTGGGCCTTATTGTCAATCGGTGGTTTTGTATTCGGAATGACAAAAACATCGGTATATCCACCGGCTGCAGCAGCAGAAGCGCCGGTTTCCAATGTTTCTTTAAACTCATATCCGGGGTCAGCAAAATTGGAAAAAACGTCGACCCAACCCGGCGAAATGAACATGCCCCGATAACCAATTACTTTATCCGAAGGCTCATTAATACTTTCCCTGATTTCCCTGATAACACCATTTTCAATTAAAACATCTCTGATTTTTCCGTGATGGGAAGATTGCATATCAGCAATGCAAGCTTGTTGAATGAGAATCTTCATTGAAGCAAGAATTGCGCGAAGATAAGCTTTGTTAACCGATTTTAATAAATCAATTCCCGGGGATAAATTTCATGTTTACACCCGGATGGACAATATTTATCCGTTTATAATATAATTATACAATTTTATGTGAATCCAAATCTCGTGAAAAGAAAAATCATTATTTTACTGCATTGTTTGATATTCACACCTTTGCGATTGGTAAAAATATGAAAACCGGCTGCTTAATCATTGCAACAATACTGTGCATCCTGACCTTCATTCCGGGTTTTTCGCAGGCAGATCAGACCGACACTTCGGTATTTCAACAATCCTTAAAAAATGCGATAAGCGCTTATTATAATGCGATAGGCGAAAATGCGCATCTCTATAACGGTAGTGAGTATGTGTCTTTTAATTACCAGAGCGATAAAAATCCCTTTTTCGAATCCATTTCGCTGATGAATGGATCGATTATGTATGACAATGTTCTTTATCCCAATGTTCCGCTGGCTTATGACATCCAAAAGGATGAAGTGATCATTAACAAATATGACGAGAACTACAGGATCAAACTCATCAACGACAAAATAGAATTTTTTTCGCTTGCCGGCCACACCTTCGTTCGCATCGTGGAGGACAGTACTACCAGTGCGCTCCCGGAAACCGGCTATTATGACTTGTTATACAACGGGAAGGTGTCCGTATTCGCAAAAAGGAAAAAAAAGTATGAAGAATCGATAACCAATACAGGTGCTGTTACACAATTTATTGAAGACGATCACTATTTCATTAAGAAAAACAATGTTTACTATGCTGTCGGCAATAAAAAATCAACGCTGAAGGTATTTAAGGATAAAAAGAAAGATATTCAGAAACTTCTGAGGAAAAATAAAATAAAATTCAGCCCTAATCCCGAGCACGGTATTGTAAAAGCAGCCCAGTACTACGATCAACTAAAGAACTAACTATGTCGAATATACGCCGTTATTACATAGGAATATTTGCATGGTTGCTTTTTATTTCCTTTACGGCAGGAGCCCAGGAGAAAAACCTCATCACGGGCGATTTCCAGTCCATGACCTTCGAACAGTTTGTTAAGGCTGTTGAATCACAATCCGGCTATCATTTTTATTATAATTCTTCCCAGTTTGACAGTCTTTCTGTAAATATTTCCGTACACAATAAACCGTTGGGGGCTGTGCTGGACCAGATTTTCCTGCAGACAGATTTTCATTATGCCATTGATCAGCAAAACAATGTTTTTGTTGTCAGACGATTTAAGATCGAAACCCAGTTGCCGCAGGATTTTTTCGCGCGTAAAAAAAATGCAAATGATTCTGCGGAATTTGTCGCAACAGATTATTCAGAAGAGGATAAAGAAAATGAAAAATTAAAATCATCTCTTGAAAATAAGCTTTACCAAATCGGGATCAAGACCAATACGATCCGGCAGGGAAACGCTACAGTAGCCGGATATGTCAGAGATATAAAAAACGGGGAAGCGATAATAGGCGCCGCAATTTATATTGATAATCCTCCAATCGGCGTGGTTACTGATCAATACGGATATTATTCGTTTACCCTTCCCCGTGGGCCGCATGTGCTTAAAATTACCAGTGTGGGCATGAAGGATACCAAAAGGCAGATCATGCTTTACTCTGATGGGAAGTTGAATATCGAGTTACAGGAATTTGTTCCCAGCCTGAAAGCGGTTACCGTTATTTCGGAGAAGACATCCAATACGAGGAGCCTGCAGATGGGGGTGGAAAGGCTCAATATCAAAACCATCAAGCAGGTACCAGTCGTCTTTGGCGAAGCAGATGTATTGAGAGCCGTACTGACCCTGCCTGGTGTGACTTCGGTAGGAGAAGCAAGTACGGGATTCAATGTCCGTGGCGGATCGGCTGACCAAAACCTGATTTTGTTTGATGATGCCACGATTTATAATCCTTCGCACCTGTTTGGCTTTTTCTCCGCGTTTAACCCGGATGCAGTGAAAGATGTTGACTTGTATAAAAGCAGCATTCCTGAAAAGTACGGTGGGAGACTGGCTTCCGTGCTGGATGTTACCACCCGGGATGGAAACAAGAAAAAATTTTCCGGTGTGGGCGGCATCGGGCCACTAACGGCCAGGCTTACCCTGGAAGGGCCCATTGTGAATGATAAAACAACTTTTGTTATCGGTGGCCGGACTTCTTATTCCGATTGGATTCTTCGGACCATTCCAAATCCCGATTACAATAACAGCAGTGCTTCTTTCTATGATCTGAATTTGAGAATCAGCCATGAAATCAATCAAAAAAATAATATCTATGTGGATGGCTATATGAGCAATGATCAGTTCAAGCTGAACAGCGACACGCTTTACAAATACCAGAACAAAAATTTTAATATTAAGTGGAGACATAATTTCAATAATAAATTTTCCGGGGTGGCTACTGCGGGCTATGATCGCTATGATTATTCAGTTTCAAGTGACCAAAATCCGATCAATGCTTTTAAACTGGCCTTTGACATCAACCAGGTTACTGCGAGATTTGATTTTACTTATTCACCGAGTGCAAGTCATACGATCGACTTTGGGCTGAATTCCATATTTTACAAACTGCATCCCGGATCTTTTGAGCCGGAAGGCGATAAGTCGTTGGTTGTTCCTGATATGGTGGAAGCTGAACAGGCTTTGGAAAGTGCAATTTACCTGGGTGATAAATTTACTGTTTCACCAAAATTCTCCATCGATGCCGGCATACGCTATTCATTGTATAACTATCTCGGTCCTCACCACGTGTTCACGTATCCACCAGGACAACCGCGAACCGAGAGTGACATCCTTGATACGGTTTATTATCCATCAGGTAAGATCATCAAAACCTACCAGGGACCCGAATATCGGGTTGCCGCACGATACAGTTTATCAGATTATGCCTCTCTCAAAGCAAGCTTTAATACGCTTAGACAATATATTCACCTGCTTTCAAACACAACAACCATTTCACCCACCGATATTTGGAAACTTAGCGACCCGAATATCCAACCCCAGACAGGAGAACAAGTATCGCTCGGATATTATCAGAATTTCAAGTCCAATACGATTGAGACTTCAGTGGAAGTCTACTATAAGAACATGCATAATTATCTGGATTATAAAAGCGGCGCCCAGCTTGTCATGAATCATCACATTGAAACCGATGTGCTCACAACCAGGGGCAAAGCCTATGGTGTGGAACTGATGATTAAAAAATTATCTGGCAAGCTGAATGGATGGATCAGCTACACATATTCGCGGGCTTTGTTACAGGAAGATGATCCCATCGCCGGTGAAACCATAAACCAGGGGAATTATTATCCTGCAAATTTTGACAAGCCAAATAACCTGAATTTTGTCGGCAATTACAGGTTCAATCACCGTTTCAGCATTTCAGTGAATGTGGTCTACAGCACCGGCCGGCCAATTACGTTGCCCATCGCCATCTACTATCTTGCCGGAGGAGAACGGGTGTATTATTCAGACCGGAACCAGTATCGGATCCCGGACTATTTCCGCACTGATCTGTCATTTAACATTGAAGGAAATCATAAGATTAAAAAATTCAAACATAGTTCCTGGACGATAGGTGTATATA
The DNA here is from genome assembly GCA_035501475.1 of Puia sp. GTDB lineage: Bacteria > Bacteroidota > Bacteroidia > Chitinophagales > Chitinophagaceae > Puia. Next base: position 9,940 of record DATJWE010000014.1, read on the forward strand.
ACCTTACCGCAAGGAAGAATCCTTATTCAGTATACTTTGTGGAAGAGAATGGAAAGATCCAGGGATACCAATTATCTATTTTTGGAACTGCCATTCCATCGATTACCTATAATTTTAGATTTTAGCGATGGTGTCCGATGCGAAGATCATCAGATATAGAAAACGAAAAGTCATTTATAACCAGTAATAAAATTTGGATTGGGCCCCATAAAATATGAATAGATATATCACGAAACTAAATGCTATTTATCGAAAGACTCTCTTCTGTTTTCTTTTGACAATATCATGGGCATCTGGTTATTCGCAGTCAGAGACACTGAGCTATGTCCAGGATCATTTCAATAATTATTTTCGACAGGCGTTGCAGGAAAAATTGTTTGTGCATACTGATAAATCTTTTTATATCGCCGGTGAACTCATGTGGTTCAAAATATACGATGTGGATGGAAGTTTCAATAAACCTTTGGACCTGAGCAAAGTGGCCTATATTGAGCTGATCGGCAAAGATCAAAAACCTGTTTTGCAGGCCAAAATAGCTTTACAGGAAGGAACCGGAAGCGGTTCATTTTTCATCCCCCTTTCAGTTAATTCCGGGAATTATAAACTCCGGGCATATACGAACTGGATGAAAAACTTCAGTCCGGATTTCTATTTTGAAAAAAATATCAAGATTATCAATGCCCTGAAAAAGCTTGGAGAAAAGCCTCAGGATACTGCTTCAGCTTATATGATTCACTTTTTCCCGGAAGGCGGGAATCTTGTAAATGGTATTCAAAGTACCGTAGCATTTAGCGTTACTGCCAGCGATGGAAAAGGCGTGAACTTTAGGGGGATGCTCACTGACCAGGAGAATAATACAGTTGCCAATTTTGAGCCGTTCCGGTTTGGAATCGGGCATTTTACTTTCACACCAGTAGCAGGGAAAAAATACAAAGCAATTATCAGGATAGGTGATAACAACATTATAGTGGGTGAATTCCCGGATGCCTATGATCAGGGTTATGTCATGCATGTGCAGGATATTGGCAACGGGCAGTTAAGCATTACCGTTAGTTCAAATACCAGTCCTTTAGACCAATCCGTTTATCTTTTTGCTCATACGAGGCAAAGCATTAAAATTGCCGAGCGACTTAACATGAGTAACGGAAAGGCAGTATTTATTATAGATAAGAATAAACTTGGAGAAGGAATTTCCAACCTCACGATTTTTAACAGCTTCAGGCAACCAGTATGTGAGCGATTAGTTTTCAAACGCCCGGTTGACTTGTCGGTCGATGTCAAAGCAGACCAGGAATCATTTCAACGAAGAAAAAAAGTAACGGTTAATATTGAGGTGGAGGACATGGGCCATCCCGTATCAGCCAATATGTCGATGTCGGTATACCGGGTAGATTCACTCGAATCGGGGGAACAGGAGAATATACTCAGTTATCTCTGGCTTACTTCCGATCTCCGGGGTAATATAGAATCCCCTTCCTATTATATGAGTAATATAGGCAAGGAAGTGGAAACTGCCATCGACAATCTTATGCTTACGCATGGCTGGCGAAGGTTTCGTTGGGAAGATATTCTTCAAAATAAACGGGCTTCCTTCGAATTTGTTCCGGAATATGAAGGTCATATTATCGCAGGTAAAATAACTGAAAAACGATCGGGTCAGCCCGTTGAAAATATTCTCACTTATTTATCAGCCCCGGGAATCAGATACCAGCTGGGCTGTTCATTAAGCAACAAAAAAGGACAGGTTCAGTTTGATATCAAAAATTTTTATGGCTCGAATGAAATTGTTGCGCAAATGTATAATCAGAAGGACAGCAATTACAGGTTGGAAATCATGAGTCCTTTTTCAGAAAAATTTTCCTCTGCGCCTATTCCTTCATTCAATATCTCAGAAAGTCTTCAGGAAGATCTGATATCACACAGCATTGGCACGCAGGTTCAAAATGCCTATCTGACAGAAAGCCTACAAAAGTTTGATATGCCTGAAATGATCGACAGCACTGCGTTTTATGGAACACCGGATAAAAAATATTTCCTGGATGATTATACCCGATTCACCACTATGGAAGAAGTCATGCGGGAATACATTGCCAATGTGTCTCTTCGCAAGCACCAGGACAAGTTCTATCTGAAAGTACTTAACGATCCTTATCGTTTGTTCTTTGATGATGACCCACTCGTATTGATGGATGGAGTTCCGGTATTCGATGTTGACAGGGTTATCTCGATGGATCCCTTGAAGGTGAAAAAAATAGAAGTTGTAAATCAAAAATATTTTCTTGGACCACTTGTCGCGAGTGGAATTGTAAGTTATACTACATACAAAGGAGACCTGGAAGGATTTCAGCTTGACCCCAATGCAATAGTGTTGGAATACGAAGGGCTTCAATTGCAGAGGGAATTTTATTCGCCGGTATACGAAACGGATACCCAGATAAACAGCCGCATGCCTGATTTCAGGAATCTTTTGTTTTGGTCGCCCGATATTAAAACAGATGAGCGGGGCAGAAAGCAGGTTAATTTTTATACTTCGGACCAGCAGGGGAAATATATAGGAGTTCTTCAGGGGATCAGCCCGGATGGAAAACCCTCTAGCCAGTCATTTACATTTGAAGTGAACAAATAAAAGTTTTTTGTAAATCCTATCTTTTTTTAAAGGTTAAACGAAATCTCTAAGGCTCTCAGCAACTCCGGAGTTTTTTCAAACAATCATTTTTCGATTTCATGTACAGCCAAAACGGGGATCTGTTCATGCATGATTATTTTTTTCGAATGTTTTTCATCAAATAATCCCCAGAAACCATGCTTCCTTGGAACGATGATCAACAAATCCAGCTCCTGCTGCTTTGCAAAATTTTCCAATCCTTCTGCTATATCCTGATTGACAGAAAAATGAAATTTCGGGTGAAATTCGGCCAGGCTGTTTTGCAGAAAAGAAATTTCTCCGTTTGCCAACCCTGCTTTCTCTGCATTTTGACTGATATAAACAATATCCAATGAAGCTCCAAAACATGCCAACCAGGTTTTAATTGATTCAAGAGGCAACGTTTTTGTAATTTGAAGGTCACAGGCGAGACCAATTTTTTTGATTGCATGAAAGGTTAGATTTTCCGGAACAATTAGTATAGGATAAAGCAAATGTTGCAACGCAAAAAGCGCGTTACTTCCCATTAAAAATCTCTCAATCCGGTGGCCACTCCTCATATCCATGACAATCGCAATAGGTTTTTCAAGGTTCGAAATTTCAGTAATCTGGTGCTCTACAGTTCCCACTGTAATTTCTGTTGAAATGCTTAGCTTCCCATTTGCCTTTTCATTTAATTTATCACCAAGATCATCCAAATCCTGCCTGGCCAGGGTGATCATCTCTTCAAATACTGGTTCAGGCATAGGGATTTCAGATAAACTGATAGGAATTTGTACCACATTCATCAATAATAATTTTGCATTGAGGATGGTTGCCAGATCAGCAGCATAATTAACAGCATTCAATGAAGATGGCGAAAAATCCGTAGGCGCGATAATCGTTTTCATTGTAGAATATTTTCATTGCAAAATATTTATAATCAAAAAAAAACCTGCTGACTAATATCGCCGGGAGTGCTGATTTTAATCATTATAAAAACATATATCAGGTTTTATCATTACTTTCAAATATTACTAATCAGTTTGCATGCTTAAGGAAAAAAAGGTACAGATCCTGGTGTTTTGTGGCATGATCACCATCTGCACGGTGATTTTGCAATTCATAAATCCCACTATCCATTTTTTTGATTATGGATTAATTGCAGCCGTCATGCTGACCGTTTTCCTGAAAAATGACAATTATACCTGGTTATTCGGAATTATCGCTGTTATTTTCATTGTTGTATCTGCTTTTTATAAACATCCGAACATGAGCAGTCAGCAGGTATTGACCCAACACTTGTTTTCAGGGATTTTTATGGTGCTGACTATTTTGGTTGTTCTTTATGTCAAAAAATTGTACCGGTCCATTGAGTCGGACGGGCGCCAGTTGAATGCCTTGTTCGAGCATGCTACCGAAGGTATTATTTTGACAAACGACCGCGGACATATTGTTTTGGCCAATCCCGCGGCCGTAAAAATGTTTTTGTATGAAAAAGAAGATTTGCTGGATAAATCCATCGAAGCACTGATGCCTGACCGGTTTCACATGACTCATTTGGAATACAGAAATGGCTTCTATAAACATCCTTCCAGTCGTACCATGGGGCATGGCAGGGACCTATTTGCCAAAAGAAGGGATGGAACTGAATTCCCGGTTGAAGTCAGCCTGAGTTTTTATCACCAGAAGAATAATTTTTTTGTGATTGCTTTTATCGTTGATATTACTTCCCGGAAAAAATCGGAGCAGGAGATGCAAAACCAGAAAATCCAGCTCGAAAAAATTACAGAAGACATGAGAAAGCTTAATATTGAACTGGAAACCAAGGTTGAACAGCGGACGCTTATTTTGCGGGAGGCCTTACAGGAATTGGAAAAATCTCAGGGTGAACTAAGCCAGGCACTGAATAAGGAAAAAGAACTCAATGAAATCAAGTCCAGATTTGTATCCATGGCTTCCCATGAGTTCAGGACACCGTTGAGCACGGTTCTCTCATCGGCAGCACTTATTTCGAAATATACAAAGACCGAAGAACAGGATAAGAGGGACAGGCATATTAAACGTATAAAAGATTCTGTCAGGCATCTCAATATGTTATTGGAAGATTTTCTTTCATTGGGTAAACTCGAACAGGGAAAGATCAGGGCAGAAATCGGAAAATTTAGTATGAAGGAATTCATGGAAGAGATAGTGGATGAAATGAAAGCAATATTAAAAGACAGGCAGGTCATCAATGCCGAAAATGAAGGAAACGATGAGTTTTGCTCCGACAAACGGCTGCTGAAAAATATCCTGATCAACCTGCTAAGCAATGCTATTAAATTTTCTGAAGAGGGATCGGCTATCTGGCTTCATATGAATAACCAGAGACAGGAATTGCAACTCAAGGTCCGTGATGAAGGCATTGGGATTTCTGAAGAAGACCAGGAGCACCTTTTCAGCAGCTTTTTCCGGGGAAGGAATGTTTTGAATATCGAAGGAACCGGGCTTGGACTGCACATTGTAAAAAGATATGTCGATTTGCTGAATGGTTCTGTCGCCCTCCAGAGCAGGATAGGTCACGGAACTACCATCACGGTCATTGTACCGCAATTAGATGAACCCTGAATGTCAAATGAAAAACACCCCCTTTAGATCTTACCCCTGAGTTTTCCTTCCATTTCAATAGCCTTCGGAAAAAGAATATTGTTTTCGAGATGCAGATGTTGGGTAATATCATTATCAATTTCCTGAAGGGTAAGGATATTCGCCCTATAATTTGTACAGGCGTCAGGTGGCAATACATAATCGTTGGAAAGAATTCTCATGCGTTCCAATGCTTTAACTACAAAATCATGCTCATGTTTCATAACATCTGCCACTGGTTTGCTTAAAGTACGAACCAGCAGGCTGCCATAAGGCTCTTTGTCCTTATAGGCGTAAAATATCTGCTTGATATATGGAAATATGATTTCTTCTTCCTGAGAAATATGGGACAACATTTCTTTGGCAAGATCAGCAAAAGTCGATAAAAGCTCAGGCAAAAAACTATATTTTTTACGGTGGCTTTCGACGAATGTCGGGAATGTAGCCAACAGTTCCGGTAAAACTATTTTCAAATAGCTGTGATGAACATGGACGATATAATCAATTAGAAAATCAGGTTCCCATTCTTCATATTGCAAAGTATTTGAAATATAAACTGAACGGGTCGCTTTTGCCAGCTCTTTTTGAATTGTTTCGAGGTCCAGGTTCCTTATTAAACAGGCCATTTC
>DATJWE010000015.1:0-25001 GCA_035501475.1 Puia sp.
CCCCCAGGGAAGAAACTGAAGATTGAAGAGTAATATCATTCAATTTGATATCCTGCTTCGAAGCTGAAATTTGAAGCCCCTGGCTTATCCATGGCGAATATCCTACGAAAGTTATCGAAACGATATAGCGACCAGGGGGAAGGTTTTCCAGCCGGAATAATCCATCCTTGTTTGTTAAAGCAGTTTTAATGAGAGATGAATCAGGAAATTTCAGGAGTGAAACGGTAACAGCATCAAGATATTTTCCACTCGGTTCTTTGACATTTCCGCTAATTCTGCCTGACCTGCTCTGCGCAATTGAAACCGCTAAACTAAATTGAGCAGCAAGAATCAGAGGCAAACACTTCATACAGTTGATTTGGTTGGCGATGAATTTTGTGGTCATCAAAATTGATCATGATTTCACCGAACCAAAACATAAAACAGGACGGAGGGAATGAAAAAATTGTAAGAGGTTAATTTCAAATGTCAATACACAAGCGGTCTATTTCAAGTATGAAATTATTCGTACATCCCTCTCATCCGGGTCTATTCTTCTTTATACGAATCCACAGGTATTTTTATGGAAAACTTTCTTCCATCCGGAGCTTCAACCTTGAGTGAAATCAAAATTTTTCCTTCCAAACCCTCAATAGTCAGGAGACAGTTGGAATAAGTGCCATCCCGTTCCGTTAAATCAGCTTTGAGAATTGTTTTCCCTTTTTTAAATGGTTCATTCCATTGACAGGTATCTTCTTTAACAGGTCCCTGCAAAGTATCAGCCTCATCATCGCTATGGACTATCCTTATTTCCTTGCTGGTTGTTTGAATGGTAACTTTTACGTCTTTTGATTGCTGAAGATTCCCGGATTCATCAAGGAAATCTGCTTTGGAAGCAGTCCAGGTAACTTTTTTTGTGCATTGGGCAAAAATTATCAGGTTACATCCTGCTGATAATAGCAGCATCAATAAAATTTTTTTCATGGCATTTGTTTTTTGTGTGATTCTATAAAGATGAGAAGCTGGACTATGCATTTGTTTAATTTCGGGAATCAGCTTTTTTTATTAATTGTTTCCCCCGCTTTTAACACGGTTTGATTCATCACTTGCTCCCCCTGCGTTTCTTTTGGGCTGAGGGCCTTTGATTGGTTTTCCGAACCGATAGGTGAAGGTGAGGCTTACCTGGCGACTGTCCCTTACGTTATAAAATGTAGCTTCTGTTTCCTGGAAATTGATGCTTCCTCTTACTTTTTGCGTATAGAAAATATCTCTCATGGCCACCTTGATATTGGCTTTATCATGCATGAGCTGTTTGGAAACGGCTGCGGAGGCTTGGCCAAGTGGATCAACCAGAATCTGTCCCTCCACTCCTTTTGTTCGGTAAAATCCTGAAATTTCTCCGCTCCATCCATTTGCAAACCTGAATTGGTTGTTGAGGTTAGCAAGAAAGGTTGTTGCACTTACATCGATGGGATCTCCATATAGCACTCCAGTGAACTGGTTATAGTTGACATTTGCATAGACAATCGCCGTCCACCATTTCCTTATAGGTATCTGGGCACTCACCGCAATGCCTGCATTCTGCCTTCTTCCTATATTTCCATCACGTACAATTGTAGCATGTCCATCCTGCTCAAAAGTTTCAGTAAAAAAATTCCTGGTATTGCTGTAATTCAGCGTCGTTGTCAGAAAATTATTATAGGTATGGGAAAGCTCTATATTATCGGTGTACTGAGGTTGCAGATAAGGATTGCCTGCCTTGTATGTGTATTCGTCCAGAAAGAACAGGAAGGGATTGAGGTCCTGGTAAGCTGGCCGGTCAATCCTACGGCCATAGTTAACCGAAAATTGATTTTTTGAATTTGCCTGATAGCTTATATATACAGTGGGAAAAAGATTTACATAACTTTTACTGAATGAGGAATCGTTATTGTTAACGGTATAACTGTTTCCCAGCTGATGCCCTGAATAATTGGTGTTCTCCATTCTTAAACCAGCCTGGATATTCCATTTTTTGTACTGCTTGTTCAGGTTAATGTAAGCGGCGTTGATATTTTCACGATATAAAAAATGATTGGTCTTGGTTGTATCCACGTAAGGAACCCCATTGATCAGGTTATAATAATTTGCATTATTATCAGTGTTCACATAACTCGTTTTTATTCCGGCTTCGAATTTCAGGTCATGCCTGAAAGGATGTGAGTAATCTGATTTAAATGAGTAGATATTGATTTCTGAGGGCAGACTGCCGGTGAGAATGGTCTCATTTTTCTCTACCCAGTCGGGATCATAGGTGATATTGTCAAAATACTGATCACTATTCGAACGATACGTAATATAATCTGCATCTGCAGTGAGTTCAGTTCCTGACGAATCAAACTGATGCCTGAAGTTCAGGTTATAAGAATTATTCCTCCATTTTGTATGATTTGTACTGGGGGAATAGACAATTGAATCCACGACCTGATTCGGATCTTTCAAATAAATTGTACTCTGCGATTTGTCCATTTCGTCATTCCTGAACCCACTCACTACAAAACCCAATGTGGTTTTATTGCTGAGATAATAATCCATTCCCGCTTTGACATTCAATTCGGGATTGGTAAACTTCATATTGGTATGTTGTGTGAAAATAGAATTGATCTGCTTATCCGATGGATTTAGATAAGTACGGTTGATATCGAGATCCTGAAAACCCTGCCAGTAAGAATACCCTGCATTCAGAAATATATTAAACTTGCCATTGCGATAATTCAGGTTTGTGTTTGCATTGGGTTTTGCATATACGCCCTGGGTATACGTCAGGCCTACACTTCCATTAAACCCTTTTGCCTTATTTTTTTTGGTTTTGATATTGATGATTCCGGAATTGCCGGCCGCATCATATTTTGCGGAAGGATTGGTCATTATTTCCAACTGATCAACTGCTGATGAAGGAAGGCTTTTTAAATAAACAGCCAGCTGTGTTGAATTAAGATAAGTGGGTTTATTATCGATCATAATAGTCACACCCTGCTTGCCTTTCAGACTGATGTTTCCATCTTTGTCTACTGTAACACCCGGTGATTTTTCAAGCACGTCCATCACAGAAGTACCTGTATTGGCTGGTGACGCATCAACGTTTACGATCATGCGGTCAGCTTTCTGTTCGATAAATGGTTTTCTTCCGACAACGGCAACCTCTTTCAATTCATTCACATTTTTCTTCAACACAATGGTATCCAAACCCGTGATCTGTTTACCTGTTGAAACTTCGAATGCCCTGGAGTATGAAATAGAATGGCCGACAGCGGTAACTGAAAGCAAATATTTTCCATCTGCTACTCCATTGAACCTGTACTTACCCGATTTATCTGAAGCTACCGTTTTGACGAGTGAAGAATCCCTGGCATGAAGCAAAGAGACAGAAGCTGATTCGACCATATTCCGATTTTCGTCAGAAATAATACCGCTTATTTTTCTTTCACTGCCAGGCGTCTGACCCAATGAAGAAAGGGCCATCAACACGACTACTGGCGCCAAAAACATCAATTTTTTCATAATTACAGTTTTAAGTACTATTTTTTAAATATTACAATCCAAAGATCAGTACTTTGCAATACATAGAACAATGTTTTATTTTAGAAGGCTGATTTTACTGATAATTGGTGATTATTCATGAAGCGTTTATGACGCTATCAGTAAAATCTCGTTACAGACTTTCGGCTAAAGTTTATGAGAGGGCAAAAAGAATGGTCGAACGGCAGAGGCCATTTTTAGAAAAAAAGAGGCTTATTTATAAAATTTATTCGGCTGTTGACCGGCTTTCGGGGTTGTTTTGCAGGCTCAGGAATCTCTTGTTTTTTTCTGAATTGCTTCCAATCGCTTATTCCTTTGGATTAGTGTGATGTATAGCAGTATACCTGACAGAACCAGTAAAAATGAAATAATTTCTGCCTGAGTAGGGTGAAACCCCAGGATGTCATACTTCGTGTTGACCCTGATTTTCTCTATAAAGAATCTTTCAATTCCATTCAGCACCAGATAAAATCCAAACAGGGTTCCGGGTACAGTAAATTTTTTTCTCAATGACCAGATTACAAAAAAAAGAATAAGACAGATAATTGTCTCGTAAAAAGATGTAGGAAATACGGGTAGGGGGAGGTAACTGCAATATTGTTGATTGCAGTCTGGTATTTTCAATCCTTCATTAATCACATTGTGAGCATATGGATAAGCAAAAAGCCAATCAGGTAAAAAAGAAGGGGCTTTAACGTAGCGATGAGGAACATTCAAAGAACCAAACTGACTTATATATAATTCAGCATTTTTTGTAACGATGATATTATAAAAATCAGGTTTAACATTCACCACTTTTTGATCGGGTGTTGAAAAATAAGCGCTATTAATAATACCCCAATCACCATCGCCCGATACATGGCATCCGATTCTGCCAATGGCATAGGCTATCATCAGTGCCGGCGCTGCTGCGTCATTCAAATGCCAAAAGCTGATATTCCTTTTTCGGGCATAATACCAAATCGCCAATGCTGCACAGATTAGTCCACCATAAAAAGTCAATCCACTGAAAGAAAGCAATGATTCAATTGGGCTTTTTACGAATTCATTCCAGTTTTCGAGGCTGTTAAAAATCTTCGCACCAAGGAAACCAAATATGGCAGCAAAAATAGTAATGTCCCCCACCCTGTCATGTGGCCAGATTCGTATTTTTCTTTGCTCAGGTTCTGCCAGCTTGTGTTTGTTTTTTTCCCACCATTTCAAACCGGAAAAAATAAACCCTAACAGCAATCCGGCCGGCCAGCTGCCGGCAAAAGAAAAAATAAAATCCTGTGGGTTTGAAAACCGGGAGCTATCGGAAAAAAAGAGCCCGACGATTTTATATCCCAAAAGAAAACCAAGAATAAAATTAGTTAATAACTCTCCCAAGCTAGCCGGGTTGCCTACAGTAATGATTTCTTCTTTGTATTGAAGAAGACCCTGGGCTTCTTTTCGCCTCAGTTCTTTTGACAGAATGATAAATGCGGCACTAAATGCAATCGCAACAAAAAATCCAAAAGAATTGATGAACCGCAGGAACTTCCAATCTACTCCGAATAAATCCTTAAAAGCGTAATAAAGGTTGGGATACATAAGGGATATTTCTGATTTCAAAACCTGATTGTACAGGAAACTGCAATTTTAGGGTAAAAAAATGAGAACACCATTCCATAAAATCAAAAAATTAAATAATCCCGGGTTTCAACGGCATAGTTAAATAGATTTTTCAACAATGAGCAGTGATAGTCTATTTTTTAACTTTAACTTGTATATATTACCGTTATCACACCAAAATTCAATTACGGAATACGTATGAAATATATTTCTGTCATCGGTGCCGGAACTATGGGTAACGGTATCGCGCATGTGTTTGCACAAAATAATTTTAGTGTGAGCCTGATCGATATCAACAAAGATCAACTGGATAGGGCAATGCAGACTATTGAAAAAAACCTGGACAGGCAGATTGCCAAAGGAACCATTCCTGAGGAAACAAAAAAGAATACACTTCGCAATATTTCCATTTTTACCGACATTGCTGCCGGTGTAAAAATTGCAGAGCTGGTTATTGAAGCTGCCAGTGAAAACGAGCAACTGAAATTGAAATTGTTTGCGGATCTTGAGAAAGCAACTTCCTCATCATGCATCCTCGCTACCAATACGTCTTCGATTTCTGTAACAAAGATCGCGGCTGTGACAAGACGCCAGGGCTTAGTGATCGGGATGCATTTTATGAACCCCGTTCCGGTGATGAAGCTGGTCGAAGTTATCAATGGATATTCGACAAAAAAAGAAGTGACAGACACTATCGTCGCTTTGACAAGACAACTCGGAAAAGTTCCCTGTGTGGTGAATGATTATCCGGGCTTTATTGCTAACCGGATATTAATGCCAATGATCAATGAAGCCATTTATAGCCTGTATGAAGGAGTTGCAGGAGTTGAAGAAATCGATACAGTCATGAAACTGGGCATGGCGCATCCCATGGGACCCCTACAACTGGCAGATTTTATCGGTCTTGATATTTGTCATTCGATTATGCATGTATTGTATGAAGGATTTGGCAATCCAAAATATTTCCCCTGTCCCCTGCTTACAAACATGGTTACCGCAGGTTTCCTGGGAGTGAAAACAGGGGAAGGATTTTATACATATACAAGTGGAAGCAAAGAAACCGCAGTCAGCAAAAGGTTTCTGGCATAAATATTACGAATAAGACAATTGCAATATCAGGAATGATTATAATAGCGAATGGTATCGGAAAAATAATTTTCTTTTTGGACCAGGATTTCTTCAGTTAGTTCCGGTGCATGGATACCCTCAGTAATCTTCATTTCTTCGTTTGTAATAATTCTTGCTTCATCCCAAATCCTTTCGTCAATAAACGATTGTAATAACCTGGCTCCGCCTTCTACGAGTACACTTTGAATCTTTGCCTGGTACAACGCATGTTCTATTTGATGAACCAGTGGCACATCAGCAGTAACCTGGTAATACGAAAGATTGTCATTTTCTTCATGTTTAATGCTGTTGAAAACGATGGTCTTTACCTGCCGGTTAAACAATTTCAGTGAAGCAGGCAGCCGCAAATCCATATCAACTACAAGGCGAATGGGATTTCTGCCTTCCCAATTTCTGTTGGTCAGATCAGGATTATCGAATAAAGCAGTATTTGTCCCCACCAGGATTGCTGACTCCTCCGATCTCCATTTGTGGACCAGGCGATTGGTAAATTCATTTGTAATAAATACTCTTGAATAATCTGCATTGGCCAGTCGTCCATTACTGCTTTGGGCCCATTTGAGAATAATATATGGCCTGTGTTTAGTATGAAAGGCAAAAAAACGCTTATTTAATTCGATACATTCCTTCTCCATAATTCCCACTACTGTTTCGACGCCTGCAGCTTTTAATTTTTCAATCCCCTTTCCATTGACTTCTGGAAATGGATCCCGGCAACCAATCACTACTTTTGGAATTTTATTTTGAATGATCAGATCTGCGCAGGGTGGCGTTTTGCCGAAATGAGCACAGGGCTCGAGAGATATGTATAATGTAGACTCCTGAATTAAAGCTGAATCTACTTCTTTTACGGATCTGATACAATTCACTTCTGCATGTGCTTCGCCATAATGCTGGTGATATCCTTCCCCGATTATTCTTCCCTCATAAACCAATACTGCGCCCACCATTGGATTAGGAGCTGTGTAACCGTTCCCCAGTTTTGATAACTGAAGGCAGCGCTGCATATATTCATCCTGAGTGACTGTTTGCGTATGAGCGCCAGCGATAGTTGAAGTCAAAGCCATAGATATGCAAAAATAATTTGTAATTTTTTGATAAGAAAAACTTTGCCGCACGGCACTTTCCGGCTTACCAAGCAGAAACTATCTATTCTTTCATAAATTGTAAGTTTGCTGAATGACGATTTATGAAGCTACTCGGCAATTGATATCCAGGCTTGCGCTGATATACGACCACAGAGAAGCAACTGCAATAGCGGATCTTGTTATGGAAAACATTAGCGGCCTCAAAAAAGTTGATCGCATCATTCATAAAAATACTGATCTTTCGTTATCTGCGTCGGAGTTACTCTCGAAATATTCCGAAGATTTACTTTCCCACAAGCCGGTTCAATATGTATTGCATGAAGCCTGGTTTTGTGGTATGAAATTTTATGTCGATGAGCAGGTGTTGATACCCAGACCGGAAACAGAAGAACTGGTCGAGTGGGTAATTGCAGAAATACAGAGCAGCAAAAAAAAAACCGAGACAAAACTGCGTATTCTTGATATAGGAACCGGCAGTGGATGTATAGCTGTTGCGCTGAAAAAGAAATTACCGGAAGCTGAAATCCACACGTGCGATATCAGCAGGGAGGCATTGGAAGTAGCGAAACGAAATGCTTTTTCCCATAAAACAGATATTCAATTTTTTCAGCTTGATTTTCTCGACGAAAATTCATGGTCCACCCTTGATTCGTACCAGTGGATTGTCAGTAACCCGCCTTATATCCCGCTTTATGATAAAAAAAATATGCAGCCTAATATAGTCGACTATGAACCCCACCTGGCTTTATTTGTAACAGAAAACAATCCTCTTGTTTTTTATGAAGCCATCGCTGCTTTTGCTGTTAAGAAATTGTTACCTCCGGGAGAAGTATTCCTAGAGCTCCATGAGGAACTTGCTTCTCGCATTAAAGAATTATTTCTGGGTAAAAACTTTAAAACTGCCGAAATCAGGAAGGATATCCATGGGAGGGACCGCATGTTAAAAGCAACCATGTTGCTATAATTAATTTGCATCTGTTGATATGCCATTCTACTTTTGCGAAACTTTTTTCTCACCAATGAAACTTGCGTGTAAAATAAGTTGTTTTTTTTGCCTCCTCCTGTTTTTTTTGCAGGCAGATGGCCAGCAAAATGATGCTTTATTCAAAGACTCAGGCTGGTCATTTCATTTTCAAATCACGGGCATTAGTCAGGCTCATCCTGCATTCTCTTCTCCATATAGCGCACAAAATAGTTTGCAACACGAGGCTGAGAATGCTGTTTCAATCACTTCAACCGTATTCATAGGAAGAAAATTGTGGAAAGGAGCCGCAGTTTACTTTAATCCTGAAATGTCGGGAGGGCGCGGAATGAGCAGTACAGTTGGAATAGCAGGTTTCCCAAATGGTGAAACATTCCGCATTGGAGATCCGGCACCGGTAATCTACATCGGAAGAATTTTTCTCCGGCAGTATATTTCACTGGATAAAGATCACTTCGAATATATTGAAGATGATGCCAATCAGGTAAAAGAAAAAGTCCCAACTTCCCGCATTGTGTTAAGTGTTGGAAAGTTTGGAATGGCTGATTTTTTTGATAATAATACTGTCAGTCATGATCCCCGTACTGATTTTATGAACTGGGCATTGATGAATAACGGTGCTTATGATTATCCGGCAAACACAAAGGGTTATACCGTTGGATTTGTAGCAGAATATATCAAGCCAACCTGGGCTTTTCGTATGGCTACGGCATTAGTGCCTACTTATGCCAACGGCCCCTATTTGGATTTTAATTATCCGAAAGCCAGTAGTGAAACAGCGGAATTTGAAAAAAGTTATTTGATCAACAAACACAAAGGAACAGTACGTTTGTTGGGATATTTCAATGTTTCGAAAGCTCCTAATTATGATGAAGTAGTCAAAGAAAAAATGGATGGAACTGACACCAGCATGGATGTGATTTATGGGAAAGAATATGGTGGAAAAAAATATGGTTTTGGCATTAATGCAGATCAGGAAATCACTGGTTCGTTGAATGCATTCATGCGACTTGGATGGAATGACGGGAAAACTGCCTCATGGGCTTTCTGCGAAATAGACAATACTGCCAGTCTGGGCGCACGTCTCTATGGAAAAGGCTGGAAACGCCCGACAGATAATATAGGTCTCGCATTTTTGACAAACGGTATTTCTTCCAGTCATCGTAATTTTCTGAATGCAGGTGGTTATGGTTTTATGATAGGAGATGGAAAATTGCCCAACTATAGCCGGGAAAATATCATCGAGGTCTTTTATCAGCTAAAAGTTTTCAGTTATCTGTGGGCAAGTGCAGACTATCAGTTCGTACTCCATCCGGCGTATAATGCAGATCGTGGTCCTGTTCATGTTTTTGCGGCCAGAGTGCATATTGAATTATAAAATAAATTAGATATTTCTTTTTTTCAGCTCACTGATTGCGTAATCGCAGGCGCGTGCGGTAAGCGCCATATATGTGAGGGAAGGATTCTGGCAGGCCGCCGACGTCATGCAACTTCCATCGGTAATAAAAATATTTTTCACCTCATGCATCTGGTTAAATCCGTTTAATACAGAAGTTTTAGGGTCCTTGCCCATGCGTACGGTACCCATTTCATGAACAGCTGAACCACCGGGCAGCTTGTAATTGAGTTCTTCGATACTCTTAAAGCCTGTCCTGCCCAGCATTTCCGCTGCTGTTTCCATCGCATCCTTACGCATGGCATTTTCATTTTCATGAAATTCAAAATTGATTTTCACCAAAGGAAGACCCCATTGATCTTTTCGGTTACTGTCGAGGGTTATTTTATTATCGTAGTAAGGAAGTGTTTCCCCCCATGCTCCGATCCACAAAGCCCAGGGGCCCGGAGTTGTTATTGTATCTTTATAATTCTTTCCGAAACCCTCAGTAACTGCATAGCGGTCTTTCCATTCTTTTCTTGTGCCACTTCCCTGGTAACCGAATCCTCGCAGGTAATCTTTATTTTTTGTTGGCTCATTCAGGTTTCTAAACCGGGGAATATAGATGCCATTGGGTTTTCGGCCGAAATAATATTCATTAGTAAAACCCTCGTGTATGCCAATGGATCCGGCGCCAATGAAATGATCCATCAGGTTGTGACCCACCTGATCGCTGCCATTGCCTAATCCGTTCGGAAATCGTTTTGAAACTGATTGCAGCAGGATAGCCGCTGTCGCTACAGTGGATGCATTAAGAAAAATAACTCTTGCAAAATATTCGGTTATTTTTTTTGAATGAGCATCCATGACGCGGACTCCGGTAGCCCTGTTTTTTTGTACATCGAAAATAACTTCTACCACAATCGAATCCGGTAACAAAGTCATATTCCCGGTAGCAGCTGCTGCCGGAAGAGTGGCTGCATTGCTACTAAAATAACCACTAAAGGGACAACCACGTGAACATAAATTTCTGTATTGACAGGGTCCCCTGTCTTTCCAACCCTGAGTCAGGTTAGCTACACGGCCTATTGTCACAATACGATCCTGATAAAGCGCGCGGATTTTTTTTGAGAAATAATCCTCAATGCAACTCATTTCCATTGGCGGAATGAACTGACCATCAGGTAAATGGGGCAGCCCTTCAGGGGTTCCGCTGATCCCGACAAAATTTTCAACGTAGTCATACCACGGCGATATATCCGCGTATCGGATGGGCCAGTCAACACCATGGCCGTCCTTTGCATTAGCTTCAAAATCCAAATCGCTGAGACGATAACATTGCCTGCCCCAGGTAAGCGATCTCCCCCCTACCTGATATCCGCGAACCCAGGCAAATGGTTTTTCCTGAATATATGGATGTTCTTTGTCACTTACATAAAATAACCTGTTTCCTTCGTCGGAGCTTGGAGCACGAATTGGGTTCTCCTCCTGTTCTTTCAGGGTATTGTTTGTACGATGAGCAAACTGCCAGGGAGCCATACCCGCAGTTGTATAATCCTTGATATGAACCACATTTCTGCCACGTTCCAGCACCAGCGTCTTAAGCCCTTTCTCGCAAAGTTCTTTGGCAGCCCAGCCTCCGCTGATTCCCGACCCCACTACGATCGCATCAAAATCGTGCTGTTCCTTTCCATTAATATTCTGATTGTCCTGTTTCGGATCGCCCATGCTATTTTATTGATGAGAATTGCAAGGAATATTTTTTGAAATTGGTTTATTTTGTTGCCCAGGATTTTTGCCCCGGCTGCATAGGCATGCACCCAATATACTTTCCAGGAACAGGAACATATACCAGTCCTTTTGTGGCTCCGATTTCAGACGTGCAATATCCTTCAGCAGTATATTCTTTTAATGTTGTGAAAAAAGGCTTTCCAAATAATTTAGTCTGAACTTTTCTTAATACTAATTTTTTGGGCGTTTGATCTTCAAAAAATTTAAGCACAAGTTTTTTTTCGTCATCCGTGCAATGAATGAAATCTTTTACATATCGCGATGCACAATAATGTTCCAACTCTTTTAATCCATCTATAAATTTGTTCTGGGATTTCACATTCGTACAGTCTTTTATCATGAGAATAATAAAATCATGTACGCCTGCTTCTTTTGCTCCGGGCGTATCCGTTGCGGGTATAATCGTTTCTGCAAGATCTGCAATAAGATCCCTGCGTTGTTCAAGATAATTCAGGTCGGGTGATTTCTTCAGTTCATACCATTTATAGCCGGAATAGGCGGCGACAGTGCCTCCGCCCACAAGTAAAATCCGGCCGATGGCTTTTCGTCTTTTCATGTAACGGAATTATGCATAAAAATAACCTTTTTGTGTGAATTAAACTGTTGCTGTTCATTCACGCAAGTGAATTACGCGGATCAATATAAAATGCGGGATGAATAAAAGTATGAAAGCCCCGCGCTTAAATCGCCTCGCGAAATCGGTTGTAATTTGATTAATCCGTGTTACGGTGCTCCGTTTTTGTCGACAGCCAGCACAGTGCGGGCGCCCAAATCGCGGGCAATACGCATAACAGCCACGACATCATCAATGGGCACTGATTTATCCGCATTAATCACGATGGAAGGCTGATCCGTTTCTTTAGCAAGAAATGGCTGCAATGTGGCACGCAGCTGATCCAATGAAACTTTGGTTGTGCCCACATAGAATTGTTTGTTGGCATCAATAGAAACAACAACAGTCTGTTTGGCCCTGGTATCGCTTTTTGATTTTGGTTGGGAAAGCTTCACGACATTCGGGTTGGCAAGAGTGGATACAATCAAAAAGAACAACAAAAGGATAAAAAGAATATCATTCAGTGGTCCGGTGTGCACTTCGGCATCATCTCTATGACGTTTTCTCAAATCCATGAGTATTTTAACTTAATGAAGACATTTTTACAATTGCTTCTCCTGTTTTATCTCGTTGGCTCCTGCAAAATATCCACAAATTCAGCACTTGCAGCTTCCATCTTGTTGGTGCTTTTATCAATTTGTGAATTAAGATAACGATAACCAACATACGCAATTATACCGATAATCAGGCCTGACGCCGAGGAGATCATCTTTACATAAATTCCACCAGCAATATTCGAAATGCTGTATTCGCCTGTAGAGGCAATGCTGTAGAACAGTTGAAACATCCCTATTATGGTACCCAAAAACCCAAATAACGGGGCGATATAGCCGATCACTGAAAGGATCGATACATTTTTTTCCATTTTATACAGTTCCAGCTTCCCGATATTTTCCATACTCCTTTCAATCGCGTCAATCGGCTTGCCTATGCGTTGTATTCCCTTGTCGATCATTCTTGCCACGGCATTGTTTGTATTTTTTGCCAGGCTGCGGGCTGCAGTTACATTCCCGGTTACGATATGATCACGGATGATATTCATGAAATTTTCATCAACTTTCGATGCTTTGTTGATCGCGATCAGCCGCTCAAGGAAAAAGAAAATGGCAATGACGAGTAAAACTGCCAGCGGGATCATCAGCGGTCCTCCGCGTTGTAAAATATCCCATAAATTTTCTTTTTGCTGGGCTACAAGCTGACTTGCCCGCGCCAGACTGTCCTTAATTTTTGAAGAATCAATGATGGTTTGCAGGAAAAATAAATTCATCCAATAATGGGTTTAATGCGGTAAAAATAAATATTTCATGTTATAACGCGCCCTTGCAAACTCTATTTTTTAACAAAATGCTAAATAATAAGGATAGCCCAAAAATTCACTCGTGCAAATTTTTATTGTTTGCCTGCCACTATCCATTCTGCGGTTTTATCATCAGCGCCTGTATCTGTTTCATGGTGTTTTGCATACCCTCGCTGCTTCCATCCAGGAAAATCACATTCCCTTTTCCCAGTTCTGCAAAATTTTTGAGAGCCTCTGTCCACATACTGAAAAGTATTACATTGGTATCCAGGTTTGCTTTTTTCATTTGTTCAGCAGCTTCACTCATCCCCTTAGCTACTTCTTCTCTGAACAAAGCAACTCCCTGTCCTCTTAATCTTGCCGCTTCTTTCTCAGCTTCTGCCGAAATTTTAATGGCATTACCTTCAGCTTCTGCAGCTTTTGTCTTGGTGATCAGTAAAGCCTGTCCTTCATTTTCGGCGGCTGCTTTCAGATTATTACTTGCCACCACTTTACTCATCGAATCCATGATCGCCTGATCAAATGTAATGTCATTGATCTGCAGATCCAATAAATGATATCCCCAATCTTCCAATGAGTGATCGATCTGATCTTTCACGAATTCTACGATCTCTCTGCGAAGCCCTAATATTTCAGCCTGTTTTTTTGTGGCTACAAAAGAACGAATGCTTCCTTCAATCGTACGTGTCAATGCCTGCATCAGGTCACGATCACTGATAAATTTGAACGCTACTTTAGTGATCGTTTCTTCATCAGCATTTTGAACGGCATATAATAGCATGCTTTTGAAATACACATTGGCCTGATCAGAAGTTACGGCCTGGAACTCGAGCTCCACTGAACGGTTTTGGATGCTTATGCGCTTGTGCACCTGTTCGAGAAAAGGAATTTTGAAATTTAAGCCGGGACGGAGAACACGGCGGTATTTCCCGAACATGGTGATCACATTGATATAACCCTGGTTCACGGTCACGAGTCCGCTGAAAATAAATAACAGGATCGGAAGAATCCACCAATAAGAATAAAGAATATCCATAATGCCTGGTTATGATTTAGGTGATTGAAAGCAAAGGCCCGGAACCCAATTCAGGATGTATTTTGTTTGAGTTGTCGAATCTCAATAATGGTTGAAAGTACTATTTTTTCTATAATGAGTGTTTACTGTCAGATTTCAAAAAATTTTAAGTGGTAACTTTGCACATCCTTGAAATTATGAATAACAGTTATGATATCATCATCATTGGAGGTGGACCGATAGGCCTTGCCTGCGGATTGGAAGCGAAGAAAAGAGGATTGAATTATCTAATTATTGAAAAAGGAGTGCTGGTGAATTCTTTGTACAATTACCCGGCAAACATGACTTTTTTTTCGACCTCTGAAAGACTTGAAATCGGAGAAGTTCCTTTTGTGAGCAATAACCCCAAGCCAACCCGACCGGAAGCCTTGGAATATTACCGTCGCATTGCTGTTTCGAATCATCTTAATATTCACCTGCAGGAAAAAGTAAATCGTGTTCAACCGGCAAATGGAAAATACGAAGTCATTACTTCAGTGAGTCAATACCTGGCTACCCATATTATTCTTGCGACAGGGTTCTATGACATTCCCAATCTAATGAATATTCCTGGCGAAGATTTGCCCAAGGTAACTCACTACTATAAAGAACCGCATTTTTATGCCATGCAGAAAATTGTAATAGTCGGAGCAAATAATTCTGCGGTAGATGCTGCTTTGGAAACCTGGCGAAAGGGAGCTGAAGTTACCATGGTGATCAAGGGTGAAGGAATAGGGAAACGAGTCAAGTATTGGGTGAGACCTGATATAGAAAACCGCATCAGGGAAGGAAGTATCAAAGCTTATTTTCATTCCACACTAAAAGAGATTCGCGAAAAAGAGGTCGATATCCTGACCCCCGACGGGATTGTCACGATCCCCAATAATTATGTGCTGGCAATGACGGGTTATCAGCCGAATTTCAAATTCCTCGAAGAAATCGGCATTCATTTATCGGAGGATGAAAAACGTCATCCTGTGTATGATCCGGACACGATGGAGAGCAATATGAAAAATATTTACCTTGCCGGAGTAGTGTGCGGCGGGATGGATACGCATATCTGGTTTATTGAAAATTCGAGAGAGCATGCACAGAAAATTATTTCGGCGATTGTCGGAAAACTTATCCAAGAAGCACATGAGCATTCCTGTTAGGTAAATGAATATGCCCTTCATGGTTATCTGTACCTGATATTGACTCAAGTGAAAATACTTCCATTAACAAAATGAAATAAGATGGCATCCGGTTCATACAAAAAATTCAAAATTGCTGCGGCCCAGGCCACTCCTGTTTTCCTGGACAAAAAAGCGACTACTGAAAAAGCCTGTGAATGGATTCACAAGGCATCCTCAGAGGGAGCGAAACTCATAGTGTTTCCTGAAACTTTTATTCCAGCCTATCCTGAGTGGGTATGGATGATTCCGGCTGGGAAAAAACCATTGATGAACCAGGTATTTGAGGAACTGATGGCTAATGCAGTTACAATACCTGATGACACGACTCAACAACTTTGTGCTGCTGCAAGAAAATCTAAAATACATGTAGCTATCGGCATTAATGAACGAAATGATGAGGCCAGCGGCGCCAGTCTCTATAATAGCATATTGTATATTGATGATGATGGAAATATTATGGGAAAGCACCATAAACTGGTTCCGACAGGCGGGGAACGCCTGATGTGGGCACCGGGTGACGGGAGTACTTTGGTTGCATTTGACACCAGACTGGGCAAAATAGGCGGACTTATTTGTTGGGAAAATTATATGCCACTCGCCCGGTACACCATGTATTCGATGGGTGTACAGATTTATGTTGCCCCAACCTGGGATTATGGCGAAGTATGGCTTTCTTCACTTCGGCATATCGCGAAAGAAGGCGGAGCCTTTGTAATTGGTTGTGGGATGCCTCTACAGTGCAAAGACATCCCGGATAAATACGAATTCAAAAAGTTATATCCCGCTGATAAGGATTGGATCAACCCCGGTGGTTCCTGCATCATAGCGCCCAATGGAAATTTTATCGCCGGCCCCGTAAATAAGAAAGAAGAACTGCTGATTGCCGAACTGGATTTGTCAATGATTGCTGACGGAAAATGGATGCTTGACACAGCGGGACATTATGCACGTCCTGACGTTTTCCGCTTTGGAGTGAACAGGAATGCTAATAAGATCATGGATTCGGAAAGCTGATAACAAATACGGCATTTCGATCAATTCCCGCTACTTTCTTCCCAGATCATGGAAAGATGAACAATCGTCTGTACACTTTTTTCCATATCCTGTATACTTACATATTCATGCCTTCCATGAAATGCCATTTCACCGGTGAAAATATTCGGACAGGGAAGTCCCATGAATGAAAGTCTCGATCCATCTGTGCCGCCTCTTGCGCTGGATCGTTTAACGGGGATGCCTGCGCGCTGAATCGCTTCCATTGCATAGGCAGAAACCATTGGATAAGTATCCAGTATCTCTTTCATGTTGCGATATTGTTCTTTTATTACAAAATCCGCCTTTGCACCGGGGAATTTGTGCAGCGCATCATCCAGTTTTTGTTGTAAATAACTTTCATAGGCAGCAAGCCTGGTTGTAACAAAGTCACGAATAATAAATTCAAGAGTTATTTTTTCAGGAATACCTTCTATTCTTGTGGGATGAACAAATCCATACCTGCTTTCGGTGGACTCGGGAGATAATTCATCCTTTGGCAAAGAATCTATAAATGCAGAAGCAACCTTTACAGCGTTCACAAGTTTGTCTTTAGCATAACCCGGATGTGCACTGACTCCATGAATAGTAATGGTGACCATATCCGCAGAAAAGGTTTCATCTTCATAATTGCCGAGTTCACCGGCATCGAGCGTATAACCGAAATCAGCCCCCAGTCTTTCTAAATCAACCTTGTCCACTCCCCTGCCAATCTCCTCATCAGGCGTAAACAATATTTTAATTGCACCATGTTTCAACCCTGGATTATTTGAAAAATAATTAACCATGTCCATGATAATTGCAATTCCCGACTTGTCATCTGCGCCCAGCAATGTATTTCCTGAGGCCGTAATTACGTCATCCCCGATTTTTTCTTTGAGATAAGGATGATCTTTTACCGAAATGATCTGGGTAGGGTCATCAGGCAATATGATATTATCGCCATTATAGTTTTTATGGATGATCGGTTTCACATTTTTTCCCGAACAATCAGGCGAGGTATCCATATGTGAGCAGAAACAAATTACAGGAACTTTTTTTGTTGTATTGGAAGGGAGAGTGGCATACACATAGCCAAATTCATCGATCATGACATCTGATATGCCCATTTCCTTAAGCTCCTTTACCAACAGGTGCCCCAGGTCTTTCTGTTTTTCAGTCGACGGGCAGGACCTGGATTGCGGGTCACTTTGCGTATCAATCCGGGCGTAGCGGACAAATCTTTCAGCAACCGTAAAATGATAATTTTGAAACATGTTGATTGTTTCGGTTTAATAATTGAATAATTTTAAATCGGCAAAGTCAGCAAAATTGATTTGGCATACAAACTTTCAGAAACTTTATGAGGTTTCCAAAAATCTGTTATGAATAAAAATTATGAATAGCAACGGCAGTTCAAAACCACTTCTCCGGCAGGGTTGGCTGAGGGTTCTTCTTTTCTGCATCTTCTATTTTATATTGGTTGCATTGAGTAGTGTTCCGCTCTATTTTATTATCAGGTCGGTGCGAGGGAAGGATGTAAATCTTTCCGAGCTGATTAACGGTGATTTTTTCTGGCTAAGCATTGTCATTGCTGCTTTCACAGGCCTGCTCGCCGTTTTTCTTTTCCGAAAAATTATTGACAGAAAAACTTTTATCAGCCTGGGTTTTGATTTAGCTGATCACATCAGCGATGCGATTGCCGGGTTTTTACTGGCCCTGGCTATACTGGGAGTAGGAACCATCATCCTGTATTTTTCAGGGCATCTTCAATGGACGGATATCGATTTCAACGGAAGAGAGCTTTTTATCGGATTCGGAATGATGCTTATCATTGCGCTCTATGAAGAAATGGTTTTTCGTGGATATATTCTCAACAACCTGATGGATTCTTTTAACAAGTGGGTAGCATTGCTGGTATCCGCCCTCTTATTCGCGGCATTTCATATTGACAACCCTTCGATCAATATTATACCCATCATTAATATTTTCTTAGCCGGAATACTGTTAGGCATTAATTATATATATACCAAAAATCTTTGGTTTGCCATTTTATTTCATCTGGGATGGAATTTTTTCCAGGGACCAATATTGGGATATAAAATAAGCGGACTGAATTTACCTGCACTATTACAAACAGAATTAAAAGGAGATTTGTTATTAACCGGTGGCGATTTTGGTTTTGAAGGTTCTGTAATTGATATGGCCATTACACTTATCGCCATCTTATCACTGTATGGGATATACGAAAAAAAATACAGGGAAAAGCAGGCGGAAATCACCTGACAACAGGTTCGCCAATACTAGATCAGAATTTCAACAAGTTCGAGGTCGAAGATAAGGTCTTCGCCAGCAAGCGGATGATTGGCATCAAGCATGATCATATCATTATTGATTTCAGCAATCACAACCGGGAATTGTTGCCCTGATCCGTTATGCATATTCAATTGCATTCCTACCTGAGGCTGAATATCGTCGGGAAAACGATCCCTGGGAAAATCAATAATCTTTTGCGGATCTTTTGGACCATATGCATCATGAACAGGAATTTCAATAGTCTTCTTATCGCCCACAACCATTCCTAATACACCATTATCAAATCCCGGGATCACCATACCGCTTCCTACAGTAAACTCCAGCGGTTGACGGCCTTCAGAAGAATCAAATGTAGACCCATCGGTAAGACGCCCATGATAATGGACTTTTATGGTATCGCCTGCCTTCACTTGGTTCATAAAAAATTTTTAATGTTTTTTTGCTAATGAATTTCAAAATTAGGCTGATTGGACCGCTTCATCTAATAAAAGTTTTTAAGGATATTTGGTCCGGTAATGAAAATCTGATTATTTTCTAAACAGCAGGCAATTCATGAAAATATCTTTATTGATTTACGGGCTATTGTTTCTTGCGAATGTTACGCAAAGTCAGAAAGCGCCAGCCAAACAAACCTCGGCCCAATCAATAACAATTATTCCCGGTGCAGAGAGAATGGAAATATATCTTCCCTTGCTAAAAGGCAAATCAGTTGCTGTATTTGCCAACCAGTCTTCGCTGGTAGGCAAAACACACCTGGTTGATACCTTGTTAAAAAAAGGCGTTAGTATTAAGGTGATTTTTGGCCCTGAGCATGGTTTTCGTGGGACAGAAGATGCGGGAAAAGATGTAAATGCTTCAAAAGACAGCAGGACAGGCATTCAGATTGTTTCTCTTTATGGAGATAAACTAAAGCCGGATGCGAATGATTTGCGGGATGTGGATGTTATGTTATTTGATATACAGGATGTGGGTGTTCGGTTTTATACTTATATTTCTTCTCTGCAGAAATATATTGAAGCCGCGGTTGAAAACAACAGGCCATTAATCATCCTGGATCGTCCCGACCCGAATGGTTTTTATGTTGATGGCCCCGTCCTTAATCCTGCTTTTAAATCCTTTGTCGGTATGCAACCTGTACCGGTTGTGTACGGAATGACAATCGGCGAGTACGCAAAAATGCTGGTTGGAGAGAAATGGCTCGATGCTTCGATTACCGGTGATCTGAATACGATTCATGCCATCAATGATGCCGAGAAAAAAATAGATTCCTTGATCAATAAGATGACCAGGGAATATGCAGATTTCAGCATGTCCGATTTTCAGCTGATCATAATTCCCTGCAAAAACTATACGCATAAAAGCAGGTATAAATTACCTGTGAAGCCATCTCCCAATCTGCCGAACATGCAGTCTGTTTATTTGTATCCTTCGATTTGTTTTTTCGAAGGAACCAGGATAAGCATGGGAAGAGGAACAGACAAACCATTTCAGCAGTTTGGTCATCCTTCTTTCCCCAATACGCTCTATCATTTTATGCCAAGAAGCGTACCCGGAGCAAAAAACCCTCCCCTGTTAAATCAAACCTGTTATGGATTCGACCTGAGTAAAATTAATGTCGACAAAGAAGGCAATAATCGCCTGCAGCTGAAATGGCTGATAAAGGCATATTCACTCTTCCCTTCAAAAGACGATTTCTTTCTTTCTTCCGGTTATTTCAATAAACTCGCCGGCAATGATATGCTGATGCAACAGATTAAAGAGGGAATCTCAGAGCAAGAAATCAGGAAGAGCTGGGAACCTGCCCTCGGTAATTTCAAAAAAATAAGAAAAAAATATTTACTATACACTGACTTTTGAATGTCTGAAGAGCAAAACATAAATCAACAGTTCCAGTCATTGCGGATAATCTTTATGGGTACTCCTGAATTTGCATTGGCTTCACTCGATTTGCTCGTGAATAATCATTGCAATATAGTAGCCGTTGTTACTTCGCCAGACAAACAGGCCGGTCGGGGTATGAAAATGAACGAAAGTGCGGTAAAAAAATATGCAATTGAAAAAGGCTTGAAAATTCTGCAACCGGAAAAATTGAAGAGCACGGAATTCCTGCGGCAACTGGAATCATTGAAAGCAGATCTTCAGGTGGTAGTTGCATTTCGAATGCTGCCTGAAGTGGTCTGGGGCATGCCAAGAATGGGAACGATCAATCTTCATGGATCACTATTGCCTCAATACCGTGGTGCAGCGCCAATTAATTGGGCAATAATTAATGGAGAAAAAGAAACGGGAGTCACAACTTTTAAATTACAACATCAGATTGATACGGGAAATATTCTTTTGCAGGAAAGCTTTTCGATCGGAGAAAACGAAACAGCGGGCGAACTGCATGACCGGATGAAACTAATCGGCGCACAATTGCTGTTTAAAACGATAAAGGGAATATCGGATGGATCATTGAAGGAAAAACCACAGGCAGATTTTGTTGATCAAACTAATCAACCTGTGATAAAGTATGCTCCCAAAATATTTACTGAAACCTGTAAAATTGATTGGAAGAAACCTGTTGATGAAATACACAACCTGATCCGGGGGCTATCCCCTTTCCCCGGCGCATTTACCTATCTTGATAATAAGATGCTGAAAATATTCCGGTCACGAAAAGAACATATTTCGCATTCGGATACACCAGGCACTTACCGTACAGACGAAAAAAATATTTTAAAATTCGCCTGTGCCGATGGATATATTCATGCCGAAGAAGTTCAGCTTGAAGGGAAAAAAAGAATGGCAGTAGCCGATTTTCTGAGAGGATACAAATGATACAATCTGGCACAGCTCAAAGATTCCACCAATAATTAAATTTTAATACAAGCTCGCGGTTCTTGACAGAAAAAGGAGCAGGCAGATAATTGTCGGTATATACAATAAAGAAATCTGATGCAGGCTTATAACGCCACTGCAGCCGCGCATTAATATTCATATTATTTTCCTGCTGGTTATATTGAATGTAGGTAGTGAAAAAAAGTTTATTTGTCAGTGTGAGATCGATTCTCGGCCCAATCAGCCAAAAATCCGTTTCTCCCCAGGGTTTTGGTAAAGATAGATGGGTATATGTCAGGCTGAGCAGTATACTCACGAAGGGCTGGAAACGATAGCCGAGAGTCCCTGCAATGCTCGACTTCATACCATTATCGTAATATCCTCCGTATCGTAACGAATAAGAGTAGGTGAACAAACTTTGGGGTTTTGACAACCCATCAATGCCGACGGTATTCCACCAATGCCTGGTGCCGACTGCCAAAGAATCGATGCCGGTGTTGGTTGGATCAAAAGGCTGGAGCAGTTGAACGTAATCATGCATGACCAGCGCATTGATCGTACTCCGGTCGCGGAAAGTAACCAGGTATGCCAAAATAGATTCGTTGTCTGTCCGGTGAAAAGCCGGGTCGAAATAATATGTCGAGCTGAGCTGAGGTCCGTGAGTCAGGATAGGTCCTCTTTTAGGAAAAAAATAACGAATGATCTGTGGATTGAACTTGATGTAATTATTTCGCGGTACATAACCTACTTCAGCATTATAATTGAGGCCCACGTATTCGTATTCAAAGAGCAGATTCCATTTCCGGCTTGCATATAAAATATTTCCTGCCTGCGTCCAATCCTGTCCTTTCAATCCCGGGCTAAACGATTTTAATAAGAGCATTTTCCCTGTAACCATATTATTCAGAGAGGCAAGATTGTATTCGAATCCAATATTCCGGTTGTATTGTGAATAGATCGTTTGGGAAGAATCAGAAGGATGATAGTTCACCGACTCCTTATTGATGAATATGAAGCCGAAATTAGAACGGG
The DNA here is from genome assembly GCA_035501475.1 of Puia sp. Lineage (GTDB taxonomy): Bacteria > Bacteroidota > Bacteroidia > Chitinophagales > Chitinophagaceae > Puia. The sequence goes on from DATJWE010000015.1 coordinate 22,813, forward strand.
CGAATATTTTTCGCTGCAATGCAACGACGGCAAAATTTTGCGAAGGAAGCGCTGAGGAATCAACCGATCCTGTTTGCATATCCATCACGCCTAAGCGCCAATTTTTATCCAGCTTTCCACTTAACCTTGCTCCTGCATAGATCGGTGCATCCAGTCCGATTCGTCTCGAAAAAAAAGGGCGAATGGTTGGATATCCGAAATTGGTAAACTGGTCCCCATTTTCGAGAAAAAACTGTCTCTTCTCAGGGAAGAAAAGTTCATACCTGCTTAAGTTGATGACCTGCTGATCAACATCGACCTGCGAAAAATCCGGATTGATCGTGAGGTCAAGATTAAGAGAAGACGATATGCCGATCTTGGCATCCATCCCAATTTCATGACGAAAGGAAGTGGGAGTGTTCTCCTCGTAGTCTTTCGAAACCCCTCCGAGAAGATAAGGTATCACAGCAATATTCGGTCCGGGATCAGGCGGGGCTTTGTCCCAAACCAGCACGCCTGTGTAGGCAAGCGAAGCAGTCGGGAATTGCCTTGGAACAGGCGCCCAGCTTGATTTTTCTTTTGATTTGAGGTCATTCCTGCTGAAATTGACACCCCATTCAGTAATCCCTTTTTTGTACCGTATTGTTTTAAAAGGAATAGCTGCTTCAAATATCCATTTGTCGTTATAATTTTTCACTGCAGAAGTCCACCTGTTATCCCAATTCAAGTCCACTTTTCCTCCTTCGAACATTGTACCATCCCATTGGGCGCCTGCCGCATTTGCTCCGAACGAAAAGCCATTTGTCTGATCATTGAAAGGATCGATGAATAAAAGAAAATTGTCATTCTTCACAAATGAAAAATCGCGTTTTAACGATTCTACCATATAGGGCCCTACTAAGCCATTATAGCAGATGGCAAGGATGTAAATATTTTGCCTGTCATAAGTCATCCTGACCTCTGTCCTTATCTCTGCATGACTGGTATCCATGGGCAATACCATGAAAAAATTTTCAGCTTTCTCGGCATCTTCCCAACCTCTTTCGTCTGCTACACCATCGATTTTAATTGCAGAACTGCTTTCCCGGATATGATAATGATAGGATTCATTCTTTTTTTGGGCGGACAGAACAAGAGGGAATATATATAAAATGAAAAAAAATGAAAACGCTTTCACAATTACAGTCAGTTTGTTTCAATATTACGAACCTGTTAATAATTTATTTGTTTTCGGATTGCATACGATCCGGAAAATATAAAAATACAAATCTTCATGTCGATAGAATAACTTTATTGCCTGTAATTATTCAATATATCTTTCAATTCAATTTTATGCGAAGAAGAAATTTTCTGCAAAAGGGATTGACTGCCGGAAGCGCTGCTTTATTCGCTTCTGCGACATCTGCTCATCCGGCGCGTTTGACAAGCGATATTCCAAAATTGTCAGAAAAATATGCTGGCAAGCCATTTCATCTCAATTACGGGATTCATGACGGCATGTTCAAGAACAATGCAGGTAACGATTTTATTGACCAGATCGAATTTGCTTACGATACCGGGTTCCGGGCAATTGAAGACAATGGAATGATGGACAGGTCCGCTGATCAGCAGGAAAAAATCGGAAATACTCTGGCCAGACTGGGCATGAGCATGGGCGTTTTCGTTCATGGATTTGATCATTGGCCCGTCAGCACTTCGCTTTGTTCCGGCGACAAGAAATGGCAGGAAAAATTTTTGCAATACACCCGGATGACTGTGGATGTTGCCAAACGATGCAACGGAAAATTAATAACTGTTGTGCCCGGGAATTACGACAGAAGCCTGCCGATGGGTTATCAGACATCTCATGTGATTGACTCACTGCGAAGGGCAGCCGAAATCCTGGAACCGCATAACCTGGTCATGGTGTTGGAGCCACTCAGTGATACGCCGGATCTTTTTTTGCGCCACCCGGATCAGACTTTTGCTATTTGTAAGGCGGTGAACAGCCCTTCATGCAAAATATTATTTGATATGTACCACATGCAGCGCAATGAAGGAGATCTAATTGTCAATATAGACAGAGCCTGGGAGGAGATTGCTTACTTCCAGATCGGCGACAATCCCGGAAGAAAAGAGCCAACGACCGGCGAAATGAATTATAAAAACATTTTCAAACATATTTATGACAAAGGCTACAAAGGCGTATTGGGGATGGAACACGGAATTGC
>DATJWE010000016.1:0-14740 GCA_035501475.1 Puia sp.
TGCTCCAATGAGTACAACTTCTGTTTGTGCTGTTTTGCCGGTATCTGCACTTAAATATTTCAAGGGACAATTAACTGCTGACGGAGCCACTCTTGTCTGGGAAATGAATGAGGTCAGTAACGTTGCTTCTTATGAAATAGAAAGTTCTTACGATCAGGTCAGCTTTAGTATTATCGCGACAGTTAATAATTATGGTGAAAAAGATTTGAGTTTTAATGATCCTCAAAAATTGGATGGAACGATATATTATCGACTGCTGCTGATTTTCAAAGATGGCTCGACATCTTATTCACAAGTACTGTCCTTAACAAGAAATCCGGATCTGCCATTCACATTGGTAAACCTGCAGCCTAATCCTGCAAAAGATAATCTCAGTGTCATTTTATTTGCGAAAAAGACAGAAGAACTGGATATGATTGTGTATAATGCTTATGGACAAAGGATCACTTTCTCCCATCACATATCAAGTATCGGGTATAATCAATTTATTTTAACCTTAGGGGGGATGTCAACGGGAACTTATTTCCTTGTAATTAGAGGGAAGGATTTACAATTGAGTAAACGTTTTATTAAAACACAGTAAGACAATAAACAATTGTAAAGTGAAGTGTACGAAATGAATGGCTTTTCGCGCCATACATCATTTCGATTGAGAAAATTAGATTATATCGAGGGCCTTAGCAAAAAATGTGCATACGAAGGGAAGCACCAATATACAAACGCCTCCAATGACCTGGTATAACCCCCAAAAAGCAACCACCGATATTAAAAAAAGAACCCAATAAAGGCCTCTGGATTTCTTTGTACTTTCCATTAGAAGAATTTTGGTGCGCAAATATAATAAAATCATTTATCTGTGTGACATGAAGTCAAAATTTTCTTTTTACTATTGTTTTAGTATAAATTCGCCATCCAGTGTACAAATCACACATTAAAATTATTCCAGGTCAGAGTTCAACTTTCACGTACGCTGCCAATTGATGATCAAATTATAGCCAGAGAGATGAAGATTCATTTTTACTTGCGGTTCCATACCAAGGTCGGACAGGCATTATATGTCACGGGAAATATTCAGTCTTTAGGCAATGATGATTTAAGTAAGCCCCTTCTTCTCCAATATATGAATGATGAATTTTGGCAGGGCAGTATCGAAATAGAAGCTAAAAAAGGAATTCAAATACAGTATGCCTATTTATTCAAAACTGAAAATGGCGAAACAATCAGGGAATGGGGAAATGACCGGATTATTCATATTACCGATCCGGAGATTGAAGAGATTCAGGTAGTGGATACCTGGAATCATGCCGGCGAATACGAAAACGCTTTTTTTACATCTCCCTTTCAGGAGATTTTATTCAGACATCATAAAAAATCAGGACGGTCCGGCTTCCTGAAAGCATTCACTCATATTTTTAAGGTTAAAGCTCCACTTTTAAAAAAAGACGATATCATTTGTCTGACCGGAAGCCCGCACGCGTTGGGAGAATGGGATGAGGAATCAGCTGTTTTAATGAATAGGGAAGGAAACTGGTGGGTATGCAAAGTGACTTTGCCCAAGGAGTCTTTTCCTGTTTCGTATAAATATGGAGTCTACGATAACAAGCATAAAAAATTCCGCCATTTTGAGAATGGAAACAACCGGTTGATTTATGGTGATGCGCTGACTAAAAAGATAACAATCCTTCACGACGGTTTTGTTCATTTGTCAAACAACACCTGGCGTGGTGCGGGGGTGAGTATTCCTGTTTTCAGCCTGCGAAGCAAAAATTCATGTGGAGTGGGTGAATTCGAAGATCTGAAATTATTGGTCGACTGGGCGAAAAAAGCGGGCATTAAGCTGATACAAATATTACCCGTGAATGACACATCGGCTACGCATAGCTGGGTTGATTCTTATCCTTATGCCGCCATCTCAGCATTTGCCCTGCACCCGATTTATTTGAATCTCGAAAAACTTGCCGGTAAAAAGAATGAAACTGTGATCAACCAGATCAGGAAAAAACAAAAACAGTTAAACGCCCTGCCGGACCTGGATTACGAGGGGGTCATGAAATTAAAATTATCAGTGATCAGGGAATTATTTGCTTTACAACGAAACGAATTCCTGGAAAGCGAAGACTATAAAGATTTTTTTGAGAAGAATAAGCACTGGCTGATTCCCTACGCTGCATTTTGTTATTTAAGGGATCACAATGGCAGTGCTGATTTTACCAAATGGAAATGGTACAGCAAATACAATAAGGAAACAATAGAAAAATTCTCCTCGCCGAATGCCAAACATTATGATGCCATTGCATTGCAATATTATACCCAATACCATTTGCATGTGCAGTTACGCGATGCTACGGATTATGCTCATCAACACGGCATCATCGTGAAGGGAGATATTCCGATTGGTATTTATCGCTATAGCTGCGATGCCTGGGTTGAACCGGAATTATATCATATGGATATGCAGGCCGGGGCGCCGCCTGATGATTTTGCATTAAGTGGACAAAACTGGGGCTTTCCTACCTATAACTGGGAACAAATGGAAAAGGATGGCTTTACCTGGTGGAAGCAAAGGTTTGAGCAGATGGTAAATTATTTTGATGCTTTTCGTATTGACCATATCCTTGGTTTTTTCAGGATCTGGAGTATTCCCATGCATGAGGTTGAGGGGGTAATGGGATATTTTGATCCGGCATTGCCTGTCCGTTTGAGTGAATTCCGGGAAAGAAATATCTGGTTTAACCATTACCGTTATACGCAGCCATTTATTAACGATGCTGTGTTATGGGAATATTTTGATCATGATTCCGATTATGTGAAGTCCCAGTTTCTCCAGGATATCGGTAATGGATTTTTTCAATTGCACGGATCATTCAATACCCAGAAAAAAATAGAGGATCACTTTCATGAAATTGAAAAGAATAATTTCAATAACAAAGTAAGGCATGGCTTGGAAAAGATTGTTTCGAATGTGATTCTTTTTGACGTGCCGGGATCGAATGGTCAGTTGTTTCATTTCCGGATTGCGATGGAAAATACTTCTTCCTTCAGGTACCTGGAATGGAATACCCAACAGCAGTTAAAAGATTTATACGTCGATTATTTTTTCAGGAGGCAGGATCATTTCTGGCGGGAAGAAGCAATGAAAAAATTGCCGCCTTTGAAACAGGCTACGAATATGCTGGTATGTGGTGAAGATCTTGGCATGGTTCCTCATTGTGTGCCTGATGTGATGAGAGAACTGGGAATATTAAGCCTGGAAATTCAAAGAATGCCCAAAGACCCGCACAGGGAATTTTTTCATCCGGCCGATTCGCCTTATTTATCCGTAGTTACTCCATCTACTCATGATATGAGCACCCTGCGCGGATGGTGGGAAGAGGACAGGGAGAGAACCCAGCGCTTCTTCAATCATGAATTGGGTCAGTGGGGCGACGCTCCATTCTTTTGCGAAGCCTGGGTAAACAAGGCAATTGTTATGCAACACCTCTATTCCCCTGCCATGTGGAGCATTTTTCAGTTACAGGATCTGTTGGGAATGGATGGAAATATTCGTCGTGAGAACCCACACGATGAGCGAATCAATATTCCCGCCAATTCAAAACATTATTGGAAATACCGCATGCATATTCTGTTGGAAGATCTTCTGAAAGAAAAATCATTCAATGAAGAATTGAAAGAATACGTGCATGCCAGTGGCAGGGGATAAACATCTCAATTTTTTTGCCGTATTTTTATCCTGCACGATTTATTTTTATGAGAGAACCATTACCAGCTCCACCGGTTTGCCCATCCTGTGGCCACAGCATGGAGCTTAGGTTCTGCCCCAATTGCGGTGAAAAAAAAATTGACAGGCATGATTTTTCCTTAAAGCATTTCATTTCTGAAACACTTGAAGGTTTCACTCATTTTGATAATAAGTTCTTTAGGACAATCAAATGGCTTATCGTAAAACCCGGATTTTTAAGCAGAGAATTTGTTGAAGGGAAGAGAATTGGGTATATGAAACCTCTGCAACTGTTTATCGTATGCAATCTTATCTTTTTTGCAATTATGGTGGGTGGAAATCCTTTTATGACTTCCCTGAAAAATTTTTACAATTATAATCCGGTTGATTTTTTGAAGATCAACCAGTCTTACCTCCGGCAAAAAGCTGACTCGAAGCTCCTAAAATTAAAAGTATCTTTTTCTGAATATGAAGAGATATTCGACGCTAAGATGAGAACCGAATCAAAAGCTTTTTTATTTATTCTGATCCCGGCGATTGCTATTTTTTTTCAGCTGCTATTGATCAGAACACGCCGGTACTTTACAGAACATTTGATATTTTCGACTCATTTTTTGTCTTTTATACTGGTTTATTTCATTGCTGTTTTCCTTTTTATATCGTTGCCCCTGAATCTTCTCACCCAAATAAATTACTCTTCTGCTTATGATTCCATTATTCTATGGCTGACGGCAGCGATTATTTTTGTTTATCTATTATTTGGTAGCAGAAGATTTTACAATCTGTCCTGGTTATCAGCTATCACTATCGCATGTATAATGCCTCTTTATTTTTTATATATCGTAGAGTTGTACCGACTCATTCTTTTTCTTAAAATAATTTATTCCTGATCAGCATTCATGCAAATACGTTATCATTCGTTTAATCTTCCGTTCAGGTATCCGTTTACGATTTCAAAGGGAACCAAAACCCATCAGCCCACTTTTATTGTTGAACTGGAACATTTGGGAATTAAGGGTTATGGAGAAGCGCCTGCCATTTCCTATTATAATATCCCGGTGGAGAAGATGATTGAGGATCTTGAAAGCAAAAAGAAATTTGTTGAGCAATTTGCATTGACAGATCCCGAACGATACTGGCATTACCTGCATCATCTCTTCCCGAATAATTCATTTCTCGTTTGTGCAATAGATATGGCGGGATGGGATCTGTTTGGCAAGCTGAAAAGGCAGCCTCTGTATCAGCTTTGGAAACTTGATCCGTCAAAAGGCCCTCTGACGGATTACACAATCGGTATTGATACTATTGAGATCATGGTCAACAAAATCAAAGAAAAACCATGGCCGATTTACAAAATCAAGCTGGGCTCAGACGAAGATATTCGAATTGTCAAATCATTACGGGAACACACAAATGCTATTTTTCGCGTCGATGCCAATGCAGGATGGAATATTGAAGAAGCACTGAAGATTATTCCTGTCCTGAAAGAACTGGGAGTTGAATTCATTGAGCAGCCGCTTCAGAAAGAGGATTGGGAGGGTATGAAAATTTTATTTAGTCAGTCAGTCTTGCCATTGATCGCAGATGAGGCCTGCGTGGGAGAAGCCGATCTCGAAAAATGTGTTTCCTGTTTTCATGGGATCAATATTAAACTGACCAAGTGCAGCGGAATCACGCCCGCACGCAGGATGATCAATAATGCCAGGCAGCATGGTTTGAAAGTAATGATGGGGAGCATGAATGAATCCACAGTGGGAAGCGCTGCTATTGCACATTTTCTTCCATTACTTGATTATGTTGATATGGATGGCCCGTTATTGCTGGCTGAAGATGTAGCAACCGGTATCGGATTCGACAATGGCAGAGTCCGGATACCTTCCGGCCCTGGATTGGGGATAGAGTTTACAGGAACCCGGTAATAGCCGCAAAATTCAGCGCTTAATATCGACAATCATTTTTAATTTTACATTATGGCAGAAGATCTAATAATCGTTTCGGGATCAAAGACGGAAAAATATGAAGCGGTCATCCCCCAGATCAAAGCATTGATTGAAGGAGAAGAGGATTTGATTGCAAACCTGGCGAATATAACCAGTGCGCTGAAAGAACAATTCGGTTGGCTATGGGTCGGTTTTTATCTTGTAAAAAAGGATGAGCTTGTTTTGGGTCCTTTCCAGGGCCCGGTTGCGTGTACACGTATCCGTAAAGGCAGGGGAGTATGTGGAACCAGTTGGGAAAAAGCTGAAAGCATTATTGTTCCGGATGTGGAAGCTTTCCCAGGACATATTGCATGCAGCAGTCTCTCAAAGTCTGAAATTGTAGTTCCCATAATCCGGAACGAAAAAGTTGTTGGAGTTCTTGACATAGACAGCGAATTGCATGATCAATTTGATGAAATGGATCGCTATTTCCTTGAACAATTGATAGCAGCAATATCAATATAAACCGCGCTTCTTCGGTTGGGGCTATTTGGAAAATCAGGATTTTTATCCCACATACATGATTACCTTATTGTTAATGGCGGAAAACTTTTTCGGCAGGGTTATTATTTGGTGTAAATTCATGTATTCTTCATTATAAACTTTATTTTATGGCTGACAATCAATCCATGGCTGACAAAGCCGCTGAATTAAAGAATCTGGCTGCAGAAAAATTACAGGAATTAAAAGATGGGACGATCCATGTAACAGATGAAATGAAGCAAAAAGCTGCAGAAGTTTGGGACGAATTGAAATCGGGCAAATTAACCGATGAAGCAAGTCACAAATTGGATGAGTTGAAAGAAAAAGCGAGTGATTTTTTACACAAAATGACTGGCAAGAAAGAGGAAGAAGAAAAACCAGAAGGGAGTAAGTAAAACCGGGCCCGGAAGTTTGTTAAGAAGAAAGATTTCAGATGAAATAAAATTCCAAATCAGGCTTCCGGACTTTTTCCAACTATGGTTTCTTGTAAGTTTCCGCAACAGCTTTTATTCCATCAGCGTATGGAACGGTTTTGTAATTAAAAGCTTTTTCAAATTTCGACGAATCGAAGAGGTAATCAAATTCATACTGGTAAGCCATCTCATATAATTCCGCAACAGTCCTATTAAACAATCCGGCAAGTCGGATCATCCATTTATGTAAAATTCTGTAATCGGGTTTTGCGCAAAGTGTGTCAGCAATCATCCTAATATATTCTCTGCCCGTAAAAGGATTGGATGTAGTGGGCAAATGCCAGACCTGGTTCCAGGAGTCTTCGGTCTTGGCCAGCAGGTAAAGGGCTTTAGCCGCATCGGGCGTGTAGGTAAATGAATGAATGGCAGAATCGTTCACCATCCATTGTGCTTTTTTATGAGCCGCTAAATTAGCAAAGACTAATAGATTGAGGACAGCTGTTTTATCCGCACCAGGTCCATAAAAATCGGCAGCCCTTGCTATCGTAGCAGTAATATTTCCTTTTCTAACTTCACTCATCAGCTGTGTGGCAATTCTTGCCCTTAAATCTCCTTTTCTGCTTGAAGGATTGTATGGACAGTCTTCTGTCATAGGACCCTCTACTTTCCCATACATATATACGTTATCGAAGAAAATCAGTTTGGATTTTTTTTGTTTGCAGGCTTCAATGACATTGTTCATGATTTTCGGCCATTGCTCACGCCAGACAGAAAAATCATATTTTAATCCAATGCATAAAAAAACAAGGGATGATGGCTCAACTGCCTGAATCGCCTGGTTCAGATAAGTAATATCGGCAGCCTGTATTGTCGCTCCCGGAATTTGTTTTGGATTTCTCGATACTAATTTTACCGTTTCATTGTTGCGAATGAGCTCTGCTGCCAGGCTGTTGGAAATAATTCCCCCTGATCCCAAAATGGTATAAGAAGCCATATTATGTATTTGAATCAAAATTAATGAGATTGCCACGAAATGTTCAATTCATTGTTTGTAAGGACAGATTTTGAAGAATTACGGCAGGCAACATTATCCCAACGGCGTCTGAAATTCTCGACCGTTCATAGAAAACCCCTGTGATAAGAGTTTGTTTTCATATGAAACATTATTTTTGCAGATTCTGGCATTTCAGCTGACTCATTACAATATACTTTTGCTAACGAAATTTTTTTTGGAGATTGGTTTGATCTTCTAATTGACTAAACTGTTTACGCGATCTTATGAAAGGATATTTTTATTTGTTTTTATTTTTTCTTCAGTTAATCTCTATATCAACTATTGCTGTTGCGCAAAACCAGGATTCTTTGCTCCAGGATGCAAGTCTGGAAAATTGTGTCAACTATGCATTGAAGCGTCAGCCTGCAGTTCAGCAATCTCTTATTGATCAACAAATCGCTGACAGGGAAATCAAAGCAAGCCTGTCAGACTGGCTCCCTCAATTAAACCTGACTGCCAACTATCAGAACAATTTCCAAATTCCATCAACCAAATTCGGCAACCAGATTGTTAATATAGGAGCTTACAACAGCTCTACAGTCGGATTTGGCCTGACACAAACTATTTTCGACCGCGATGTGCTTCTAGCGGCGAGTAGTGCGAAAGATGTCCGTACTGAATTTAAACAATTGGCAGTAAGTACAAGGATTGATGTGGTAGCCAATGTAAGCAAGGCATTCTATGATGTATTGCTTTCGCAGAAACAAATTGAGCTGCTCGATGAGGATATTGTACTATTGGAGCGCACCCAGAGAGATTCTTACAATCAGTATAAAAGCGGGATTGTCGATAAAACCGATTATCAGCGGGCTACTATTTCCCTAAACAATTCCAAGGCAGCAAGGAAGACTGCTGAAGAACAATTGAAAAGTAAATATGCAACCTTAAAGCTAATGATGGGGTATCCCATAATGTCCCCACTACGTTTGGTGCGTGATAGTGCAGTGATGGCAAACGAAGCACTTTCTATCGACACAGCTGAAGAGGTAAATTATGAGAACAGGATCGAATACCAGTTACTTAATACTGAAAAAAAATTATTGGAAGCAAATCTGCGATATTACAAATGGGGTTTTCTTCCCAGTGTTTCAGCCTTTGGTCAATATAATCTCAATTATTATAATAGCCAGTTTAATCAATTGTTTGCAGAAAATTTCCCCAATTCTTATGTAGGATTATCCTTATCGATACCCATATTCCAGGGAACAAAAAGGTTGCAACAGATAAAGAGCGCACAGTTGCAGCTAAATAGAATGGATTATGATTTTAAGGCCGTGCGCGATTCAATTTACGTTCAGTACACGCAGAGTTTGTCGACCTATAAGTCCAACCTGGCTAATTTCTTTATACAGAAAGATAATCTTGCACTGGCGAGTGATGTCTATAATGTGATTCAATTGCAGTACCGGGCCGGTGTAAAAACGTATCTGGATGTGGTTGTTGCGAATGACAATTTATTTACAGCACAGATTAATTATGTGAATTCATTATACACGGTATTGATGACCAGAGTCGACGTTCAGCGTGCACTGGGTACACTTCAGTATTAAAACCAAGAAAAGATGTTCAATATGAACCATGCAATAAAACAGAACCTTTTTTATATTACTATTTTGATTTTGTTGGCATCTTGTGGAAGAACTGATCCCTCACTTCAAAAAGCTCCCCCGCCGGTGGCAGTAAATTTGTATACAGTTCAGGAAGGAAGCGCTGTATATTATAACCTATATCCGGCAACTGTTACAGCGTTAAACCAGGTCGATGTTCGTCCCCAGGTTGCAGGCTATATCACCGGTATCTTTTATAAAGAAGGGCAGCACGTTAATAAAGGAGATAAATTATATTCAATTGATCAGCAGCAATACCGTGGTGCATACGAACAGGCAGTCGCTAACCTGGCCGTGGCAAAAGCCAACCTCGTTAAAGCGCAGCAGGATGCTGATCGTTATGAGGAGTTGGCGAAGCAGGATGCCATTGCCCGGCAGATACTGGATCATGCCCTGGCAGATCTTGATGCAGCAAAAAAAACGGTGGATGCAGCGAATGCGAATGTCAGTGCAGTAGAAACCAATCTCCGCTATTCCACTATTTATGCGCCTTTTACCGGGACGATCGGAATATCCAATGTAAAGTTAGGCGGGGCCGTATTACCCGGACAGACCATATTAAATACGATTTCATCCGATGATCCGATTGCAGTAGATGTGGCTGTTGATGAAAAACTGATTCCCCGTTTTGCTCAATTGCAGGATCAGAAAAGAACACTTTCGAATGATTCTACTTTTACTATCATTCTTGCGGATCAATCCAGGTATCCTTATCCGGGAAATATTTATTTCATGGACCGTGCAGTTGACCCACAAACGGGAACGATTAAGGTACGACTCCTGTTTCCTAATCCAAAGAAAGTATTAAAAGTAGGCATGACCTGTAATTTACGTGTTCAAAATAATACATCTGCTGAAACACTGTTGATTCCTTATAAATGTGTGGTGGAACAAATGGGTGAATTTTTTGTTTTTGTCCTTGGTGACAGTAATAAAGTAACACAGCGAAAAATTGCTCTTGGACCAAGGCTTCTCGACAAAGTTGTAGTCCGGGACGGATTAAAAGTTAATGACAGGATTGTTACAGACGGCGTGCAAAAAATTCGTGATGGCTCTGTGGTTCAACCAGGACCAGCCTCTCCCGGCAAAAAACAAGACTCATTGAAAACAATGGCCTCCCCGGATTCTTCAAAAAGAAAATAGAATTTAATAACAGTAAATTATGATAGCGGATACATTTATTAAAAGACCTGTAACAGCCATAGTGATATCAATAGTCATTGTCGTGGTCGGTGTATTGGCATTGTTCAATTTACCTGTCAGCCAATATCCGGATATCACTCCGCCCACAGTCAATGTTTCAAGCACTTTTACAGGAGCGGATGCCCAAACTGTTGAGCAAACGGTAACCACTCCCATCGAAGTACAGGTAAACGGTACTCCCGGTATGGCATATATGCAAAGCAACAGTACCAATAACGGGCAGAGTAATATTACAGTGACTTATGATATCGGCGCCAATGTTAATATAGGCATGCTTGATGTACAGAATCGCGTGGGAATCGCTACTCCCCAGTTGCCGGATGAGTTGAAAAGATTGGGAGTGATCACAAGAAAAAGAAATCCCAGCATCCTGTTGTTGGTAGCTATTTTTTCGCCCAATGGAACACATGCAGTAACGTTTCTTGATAATTACACAAACATTTTTGTCAGGGATGTATTACTGCGTGTAAAAGGTGTCGGTGATGTATTTACAAGGGCTGATGATTTCAGTATGCGAATCTGGCTGAAACCGGACAAGCTTGCGCAGTTGGGACTGACCGCAACAGATGTCACCAATGCGTTGCAGGAACAAAATGTACAAATCGCAGCAGGATCGGTGGGAGCTCCTCCGCAAAATTCTTTGCAGGCTTTCGAATATACAGTAGTTGCAAACAGCCGACTATCTACCGAAGATCAATTCAACAATGTAATCGTCCGCAGCAATCCGGATGCCGGTTCTATTGTATACCTGAAAGATGTGGCAAGAGTGCAACTTGGCAAATTCAGCTATGCATCTAACTCATTTGTTGATGGCAAAAGAGCTTCCTACCTTCTCGTATACCAGGCGCCCGGTACCAATTCACTTGAAGTAGCAAGAGGAATATATACAGCCATGGATCAACTAAAAAAATCTTTTCCGAAAGATATCGATTATGTTGTTCCTTTTGAATCAGTTTCTGTGGTTCAGGTTTCCATAGAGGAAGTAGTACGCACTTTGCTCGAAGCGTTGGGGCTGGTGGTGTTAGTTGTTTTTCTCTTCCTTCAAAACTGGCGGGCTACATTAATTCCTGTGTTGGCTATACCGGTGTCAATTATCGGAACATTTATATTTTTTATTCCGCTGGGTTTTACTGTCAACACGCTAACGCTGTTCGGATTCGTATTGGCCATAGGAATTGTTGTGGATGATGCGATCATAGTCGTGGAAGCGGTTCAGCATTATATTGATGAAGAGCACTTGTCTGCAAAAGAAGCGGCCGAAAAAGCCATGAAAGATATTTCAGGACCTGTGGTTGCCATTGCATTGATCCTTGCTGCTGTTTTTGTTCCGGTTGGTTTTATTCCGGGCATTGTGGGAAGATTATACCAGCAGTTCGCGATCACTATCGCCATATCTGTTCTGATCTCAGCATTTATCGCGTTGTCCCTGACACCTGCACTCTGTTCGCTAATGTTAAAGCCAATGCACCTTGATACGAAATCGAAAGGCATCAACTGGTTTTTTTTCAGATTCAATACATGGTTTGCCAACGTTACACATTCATATACGAACGGAGTAGCATCATGGATCAAAAGAACACCCTATGTTATCGTCATGCTGGTATGTATTGTTGTCGGGATTTTCTTTTTGTTCAAAAATAAACCGACGGGTTTTCTTCCGCAGGAAGATGAAGGCCGATTATATGTTACTTATGAATTACCCGAGGCTGCATCAACTTCACGCAGTTTGGAAACGCTGAATAAGATGATGAAAATAATCGGCGAGACAAAAGGCATCAGGCATTTTGCAGCATTGGGAGGATTGAATGCGATTACATTTGCCACAAAAGCAAACGGAGGTACAATTTTTACCTCTTTACAGCCCTGGGATCAACGTAAGTCTGACGATCTCAAGTTAAAAGGAATTATAGCAACGTTACAGCAAAAGTTTGCTGCTATCAAAGAAGCAAATATCATTGTTATTTCTCCTCCTGCTGTTCCCGGGCTGGGCTCGACGGGTGGATTCACTTTTGAATTGCAACAAAAGGAAAGTACGGATGATATTGCCGGTTTTGAAAGAGTGGTTCGGAATTTTCTGGCGGAAGCCAATAAACGACCTGAGATCAGCAGGGCATTTACATTTTTTACAGCCCGCACCCCTGGATATGAGCTGACTGTCGACAGGGAAAAATGTAAAAAACTGGGGGTGTCACTTAGTGATGTATACAATACCATTCAAACTTATCTCGGCAGTTCATATGTGAATGATCTCACTATTTATGGAAGAAATTTCAGGGTTGTCGCGCAGGCAGATACTTCCTATCGCGGGGACATTAATAACCTGAACAATTTTTATGTGCGCAACAGTGCGGGAACAATGCTGCCGCTGAGCACATTGATTTCATACAGGATGACAGAAAGCGCCCCGTTAATCAGTCACTTCAATCTTTTCCGTTCAGCAGAAATAAATGGAGATGCCAAACCCGGCTTCAGCAGCGGTCAGGCTATTGAAGCCTTGCGTGATGTCGCTGATAAATCATTGCCTGCAGGATATGGATATGAGTTTGCCGGACTGAGCCGCGAAGAAATAAAAGCAGGAAGCAGCACTGTTATCATCTTTGTATTGTCGATCTCTTTTGTGTTTCTTTTTCTGGCTGCATTGTACGAAAGCTGGCAGGTTCCTTTTTCTGTGTTGCTCGCAGTTCCTGTCGGTTTAATGGGCGCGATTCTTACCTTAACTCTTCTGCCCAATCTGATAAATAATGTGTATGCTCAGATTGGTATGATTACCCTGATTGGATTGTCGGCCAAAAATGCAATCCTGATTGTTGAATTTGCCAAAGAAAGAGTGGATCGGGGAATTCCTATCATTGAGGCGACGCTGGCAGCGGTAAAACTCAGGCTTCGTCCTATTCTCATGACTTCGTTGGCTTTCATTTTGGGAGTATTGCCCCTCGCGCTGGCCACCGGTGCAGCAGCTGTGGCAAGATCTACAATCGGGTGGACAGTATTGGGCGGAATGCTTGCAGCTACTTCACTGGCAATATTTATTGTCCCTGTTTTGTTTGTAGTGATAACGAAGCTGGCTTACTCAAAGGAAAAACTGGAACAACTGAAACAGCATGTAGCTTCCGGTCTCACGGAATAAACCTGGTTTAAGAAATGAATGATCAATGGTTATTGATCCTGCACTCTTATCAAATAAAAAAAAGATACACGAGCCAATAAAATCGTGTATCTTTTTTTGTAAAACCGAAAATTATTGCAACGTAATATAATCGGTAAAGTTTCCTATTTGGATAGTAGCGAGATTATCGCATAAACCGGTTCCAAAATCCAATGTACCGCTGATTGAATTATTATAAGTAAACGAAATAACTCCTGAGCCTACATATCTGCACGAATAAGCTTTTGAAAGCAATGTGGTCACGCTATCTGTCAATGTATTTCCTGTGGAAGAACTGAAAGATGCATTTCCGGCAATGCTGTATATGTCATCTGTAGGATCTGTCGGAGTTGACATTCCTGAAGTCATTTTTACAATCTTCGTCCCCGAATAATTGTACTGGGTTGCATCAGGATATGTAATGCTGCCGCCGGTCACACTGGCTGTATATGAAATTCCGGCGAGTGATGAGTTATTAGTGATTGAATACGTGCCTTGCAGTTGGTAACCATTCACAAAATAATTGGTGAAAGATGCGGAAACCGTAGTGCCTGGAATTAATATTTTTCCTGAAAGTACATAGGTCACTTTTCCCTTTCTTGTAATTCCATCTGAGCTGGTACAGCCGGTACCGAAATCTACAGTGAGAGTTTTAGGAAAAGTTGATGTATCGGCAGGAGAGAGCGTATAAGTTGCACAGGTTAACAGGAGACCGTTGACACCCGTCACTGAATGCACTCCATTCGTTTCCACATTTCCACGGGAAGCTTGTGAAACCATATAAGCAATATTGTTATCCGAACTGCCTTCCAGGGCTACCTGCAATACATCATTGTACGCAGCATCTGCTGTAACTGATGCGCTGGACATATTTGCAGCTGCGCTGTCGCTCCCGGTTGTGGATGAACCACCCGGATTATTACTGTCTTTTTTACAGCCTGAAAAAAATATGGCTGAGGCGGAAAATACAATTAACAGGGTCCTGAGAAGATTGGTGATTTTCATTGGATTTTAATTTTTGTTAAGTCAGTCTTCTATTAACGTACAAGTTGTCAGCTTATTTCTTTTTCCAGGCTAAAAACAGCTGTTTTTAAGTCTTTTGCAGCTACTTATTAAAATTATTTGAATATCTTCAGGA